>JAWOIY010000002.1:0-131466 GCA_046484425.1 Desulfobacterales bacterium
TGGCATGAACCCCAAATTCGCTGGAAAGCTGGGCCAAGGTCTTTTCGCCTTTCAGAGCTTCTAAGGCTACTTTGGCTTTGAAGGCCCCCTCATAGCCCTTTCTCATGTTCCGCACCATACTTTGCCTCCTTCTTCGGATGGCAGGCTAACATGCACCTTATTCCTCTGTCCAGTTTTTGGGGAGTATTATATTTAGCCAACTTCTTAGTATCTTTTTTTGTGATATGATTTATTGGCTTATCTCCAAGGAATTGGAGCATAGTGTTGATTTTGGGCTGATGATTTCTTATGGTGTTAGGTATCCATTGCTTGTGCCTTACCTTTGTTGCTATTAATTCCTCAATCACCTTTCCAAGTGTGGGTGCCGAAGGCTTTTCTTTAGGTGTCTGTGATGACTCAGGTTCCTTTTCGTTTTTAGGCAAGTCATCAAACGTCTCTGGAAAAATTTTGGGAAGTTCGTGTTTATATGAAAAGTCATTTTTCCTGTGCCTTATTTCAATCGGCAGTAACTTAATCTCTGCTTGATGTATGGCAACACATAGTCTCCGGTACTCCATAGAGTTTTTATCTATGTCCTTAATGCCCTGTTCTTTCAGGAAATCAATTATAGCAGCCTCAAGCATCACAAAATTACCTATGTTTAGATTGGCAATTAAATCCTGTCGTATTCCTTCGAGTTCACTGAGATAACTATAAAACTCAGGTTCGTTTGTAAAAGGTAGGATATCATCCTCTTGTTTATCGTTGAACAAATTATTTATCTGCTCTAACGATTGTTTTATGTATTTTTTAACCAATTCTTTTATCTGATCATCCGAAAGCTTTGCCATTATTAAAGTACCTTTCCTTAGTATCCTGAAGATGGATTGAACATGTCCGGCAACATACCTTGCTTTAAGTTTTGCAAGGCCTAAATAACCAGTTCTTAGGGAATATCTCAACTCTTTTTTGCCAATGTATGGTTGAAGATCTTTAGGGACAAACATTCTGAAACAATATGAGTAAGGATTACGAACAAGGTAAGATGGTGATCTTCTTGTGTGTGGATTCATTTAATCAACTCCTCTGCTACTTAGTGTAAGTCTTTAGTGTAACAGATGGAATTGATCAAAATTCAGGGCAAAACTCATAAAAAAACCCTCTGTAAAAACAGAGGGTTATGAATGGTTTCTGGTGGCGATGCAGGGAATCGAACCCCGGACACTGCGGATATGAGCCGCATGCTCTGACCGTCTGAGCTACATCGCCATAACACAATTTAAAATGATAGGAAGTATGAGATTATTAACCTGTTGTTTTATCTTGATTAAAAATCAGTTTCTTAAATTTTGACATCGGCTTCTCTAACAGCTCACTTTCGCTTAGTCAAGTCTAAAACTTCTATTTGTACCTGTCATTCCGAAGTTGAGCCCACGACTTCAACGGAAAATTCCTCCAGGTCCTCGGGGAGATTTGAAAATACAACCATAAAAGGAAGCTCTGCACCGGGTTTAACCTGCATATTCGACTTATTATCACCAAGACGATTTGAGAGTCGTTTCTTTATGGCTTCAAGCTCCATATTGGAAAGTTCAATATCCGACAGAACGTTTCCGCAAAAAACCGTTTCTTTTTGTGCAAGGTTTTTCCCTTTTGAATACAACTTCCCATTGATGTTGATATACCGACGAACATCTGAATATCCATTTTTAACTCGGCCGGTTATCACAAAAAGTTTTCCCTCCTTGACATTTAGAATAAACTTGCTGTTAATGTCTAGAGTCTCTATCTTAAGATTGCCGGATGGATCAGAGACTTGGGGCTTAAAATAATCGCTGACATAAGGAATCTCTATATTCATAAAATCGAGCAAAACATAAGTGCCGTAAGCACCACCCGCCAATAATGCCAATATGAAAAGGACGACAATCGGTTTGCTGGCGCGCCTTTTTTTTGCAGCCGCCATTTGCTTCAATACCGGTTCCTCATCAGCACCTTCCTCTAGTTCATCATCCTGAAAGCCTTCTTCAGCTACAAATTTCGACGCTTCCGCCTCGGGCTCATCAATATCGACAGATTCGGATTGATCCACAGTCTCATAGGCTTCATTGAGTTCAAAAACTTCAACATTTGAGGAATCCTCAGACAGTTCGATATCAGTAGACACTTCTTCCATATCCAATTCGATTTCTAACGCTTTCCCTTCGGTTTCCGCTTCAATCGCCGTATCTTCTTCTACTTTGAGCATCTTCTCTAGTTCTGACAGATCAAACGCTTCAAGATTTTCGGATTCAACACCTTCTTGTAAATGTTCGAGTTCAGGTTCCGTTTCCATATCCAGCTCAAGTTCAATATCCTCTGAAGTAGTCGCCTTTTCTGCCATCGGTTCATCGAGATCCAGAATGTCTTCCAGATCGGACAGATCGAGCTCATCGAGTTCTTCAAGCTCAGCGCTCTCGGGAGTTTTCTTAATCTTTGTATCAGGTTCGAGGGTCATTTCCAGGTCCAAATCCAGATCCTTAACGGCTTCTTCCGTTACACCTTCGCTTTCCGCTTCTTCTTCCTTATCCAGCAAGTCTTTCAGGTCGGACAGATCAAGTTCGTCGGTCTCCTCTGCCTCGACTTTTGTCTCAAGATCCATTGCTGTTTCTTTTGATTCCGATGCCAGTTCCAAATCGAGATCCAGTCCAAGATCATCTTGGTCCGGTATTGCCTCTATGTCGGATTCTAGGTTCTCTGTGACCTTCTGATCTTCAATATCGGATACAACTTCAATCGGCTTTCCGGCTTCTTCAGAAATCTCCGGTGGATATGCCACGAAAATATTGTTGCATTTCGAGCATCGTACTTTCGAACCCGTTGGTTTTAAACGACTTTCATCTAATTTAAAACTTGCCTTGCATTCTTTACAGGTAATAATCATAGTATACCCCAATGGTTATGGTTTAAGGTGATAAACCCCTGATAAATATCGATAGTCTTCATCATAATCAAGCCCATAGCCAACAAGAAACCCTTCGGTCACACCATGGCAGCTATAATCGATATTAATATCTGTCTCACGGCGCTCCTGTTTATCAATAAATGCACACACCTTTATCGTCTTTGGGTGATAAGATCTCAAATAGTCGATTAGGTATTTTAAAGTCAAGCCTGTATCCACAATATCTTCTACAATGAGCACATCTTTATTTTTAATATCAACTTCAACACCCTTGGTTAAATGGATGTCTCCGGCGGAAAAAACATCAGAACCGTAACTGAAGACACGAATGAAATCGATTTTAACCGGGATGTCAAGGTGTCGAACAAGATCAGATAGAAAGATAAATGCGCCTTTTAATACACCAATGAGAATGAGTTCATGGTTCTGATAGTCGGAAGAAATTCGGTGTGCAACCCGTGCCACCAAATTATCGATATCGTTTTTAGTGAGGACGGGTATGAGTTCAGGCATCGGAAGAACCTATAACTTCCACCCTTTCATTTAATAAAAGACCTATTTATCTGATTGAAAATAAAGCTACATTGAACTTAATTTCTTGTCAATGATCCCTTTTAAAAATTTTAGTATGAAGTTACAGGCCGGTCTCTGCCAGTTGCTCGACCAGACTTTTTTGTTGTTTGGTCAGTCGATTGGGAGTATTGACCCGGAGACGAACATAAAGATCTCCCTGACCTTTACCATCCATTTGGGGAAGCCCGTGTCCGGATAGCCGCATCTTCGTTTTATGTTTTGTACCGGCAGGTATCTTTAGTTTCAATTCTTTGCCGCTCAATGTCGGAACAGAAATATTCGTTCCTAGAATAGCCTCGCTCAGTCTAATATCTTGATTGATGTAAAGATCATGTCCTTTTACATCATAAACCGGACTGGGAAGCACCTTGGATTTAATATATAGATCTCCAGCCGGACCACCGTAAGGGCTGGGTTCACCCTTGCCGGCAATGCGGAGTTTTTTTCCGGAAATCATCCCTTTTGGAATTTTTACCGTGATTTTTTCACTACGGCCCTGGTGCTGAAAAGACACTGTCTTTTGGGTCCCCGTTGCCACTTCCTCCAAGGTCAAGGCAATTTCATATATAAGATCAGACCCTTTAGGTTGGGCGTGTTGCTGTCTTTGATAGCTTTCAAACGGGCTTTTGCCGCCAAAGGAAAACCGCATTCCGCTTCCACTTCGGCCAAAACGGCCGGATCCGCCGAATAATTCGTTTAATACACTCTCAAAATCGAAACCTTTGAAAATATCTTCCTGTGAGTACCGTTGCTGAAATCCGGCTGAACCGAAGGTATCATACTGCTCGCGTTTTTCCTTGTCGCTCAAAACAGCATAAGCTTCGCTGATCTTCTTAAATTTCTCCTCTGCGCTTTTATCTCCCTTGGCATGATCCGGATGATACTTCATGGCAAGCTTTCGATACGCCTTCTTGATATCATCCTGAGAAGCGGTTTTATTCACCCCGAGTATTTTATAATAATCTGTTTCTGCCATCCTTTAAATGCCTCATTATTTGAGAATCTTTATTGATGGTTTCGGAAAATCCTATTCCCATGGGTTTATCTCTATGGTTGAGTATCATTTTCTTTAACAATCAAAATAAGTTAAAAGCTGAAACGTGTCAAGGATCATTCGATGCCAGTCTATCAGCCCCCTTAATGGCAACCATGATGACCGAAAGCCCGGCCGGAGTAATACCGTCTATGCGTGAAGCCTGGCCCAAAGACGAAGGCATCACAGCGGCAAGCTTTTCTTTAAGCTCATTTGAAAGGCCGTGCACCTGAGAAAAATCAAAATTATCGGGTATCTTCATTTTTTCCATGTTCTTAAATTTTTCGATTTCTCTAAGCTGCCGTTTTATATACCCCTCGTATTTAATTTCTGTTTCCACCTGTCGAGCCACCTTGTTGCTGATGTTGTCGGGGCTTTTGGCCAGGGCTTCAACCGTATTGAAATCCAGTTCGGCTCTTTTAAGAAGCTGATCGAGATATATACCGCTGTTTAAAGGTTTTGACCCGTGATGAAGAAGAAAATCGTTTGTTTCCTTTTTCGGTTTTATAACAGTGGACTTTATTCTTTTAATCTCTCTGGAAATTTGATCTTTACGTTCTCGAACATCCCTTAGAGCGTCATCGTCAATAAGGCCGAATTCATGTCCGATGTCCATTAATCTCAAATCCGCATTATCTTCCCGAAGCATCAGTCTATACTCCGCCCTTGACGTAAACATACGGTAAGGTTCCCGTGTGCCCCGGGTAACGAGATCATCTACCATAACCGCCATATACGCTTGGGAACGGTCAAGAATAAAGGGTGCTCTTCCCTGAATCATACAAGCGGCATTAATTCCCGACCAAATCCCTTGAGCGGCAGCTTCTTCATAGCCCGATGTCCCGTTAATCTGACCGGCCATAAACAGTCCTGCAATCAACTTCGTTTCCAGTGTCGGCTTCAGTTGAACAGGATTGACATAATCGTACTCTATGGCATAGGCAGGCCGCATGATTTCGGCGGATTCCAGTCCTTCGACGGATCTGACAAACTGAATCTGTATTTCCATCGGCAGGCTGTTTCCAAGGCCGCTGGCATAAATCTCATCGGTATCAAGGCCTTCGGGCTCAAGAATTACCTGATGCCTGTCTTTTTCAGGAAATCTGACGACCTTGTCTTCGAACGAAGGGCAGTATCTGGCCGAAATCCCTTTGATAACACCACCATACAGGGCGGAACGTTTCAGGTTTTTTTGAACAATCTCTTGGCTTTTCTTGTTTGTATGACCGATAAAGCTTGGAACCTGCGGCATGGTAATCTTGTCCGTAAAAAATGAAAACGGTACAGGATCTTCATCAGCGCCATGCACAGTGAACGCGCTAAAATCGATACTCGATTTTTTTAGCCTGGGCGGGGTTCCGGTTTTCATCCTTCCCAGTTTGAATCCGAGCGTTTTTAAATGAGATGGGAGGCCGTACGATGCAAATTCGCCGGCCCTTCCGGCTTTAAAAGAATTAAATCCGATATGAACCAGACCGCTTAAAAAAGTACCTGTTGCCAGAACAACAGCATCAGTCTGGTATCCGAAACCGGTTTGATCCTCTACCCCGGCAATCCGGCCACCTTCCACCACAAGTCGCTCCACCATAGCCTGTTTCAGATCAAGATTCGACTGTTTTTCAATGACGGCCTTCATGGCCATATGATAACGGATCTTGTCGTTTTGGGTGCGGGAAGAATGGACCGCAGAACCTTTTTTGGTATTCAGAGTTCGATACTGTATCGCAGTTTTATCCGTGATTTTTGCCATTTCACCACCCAATGCATCGATCTCTTTTACAAGCTGTCCCTTTGCCATGCCTCCGATGGATGGACTACAGGGCATGGATGCCACCTTATCCAGATCGATGGCCATAAGAAGTACACGACACCCCATTCTGGCGGCTGCAAGCGCAGCCTCACATCCTGCATGGCCGGCACCTACAATGATAATATCATATTTTTTTTTATAATACGCCATATACGATTGCTTTGCCTTTAGTTATTTGACCATTAATTATTTTACAACTTTTATGCAAAAAAGTATATAATATCCTGTTACATTAATCATGAATTCATCAGAAACTATCTCGATACAATATTTTATTTCCGATACCGATAAAAATGCGCCAACGATATTATGATTTTAACACTTATCTGAGAAATATCTTCGGATGCAGGGTTCAAAAAATCACCATTGATGCGGGACTTTCCTGTCCAAACAGGGACGGAACCATCTCCACGGATGGATGTATATACTGCAACCTGAAAGGCTCGGGAACCGGTGCACATGCAAAGGGGCTTTCGGTTATCAACCAGGTTGTCCAGGCAAAAAAAGCGCTTTCTAAACGTTATAAAGCAAAAAAGTTCATCGCATATTTTCAGTCATTTACAAATACGTACGCACCTGTTGACCAACTCAAACGTCTGTATGAACAGGCCCTTTCCGCCGAAGATGTGGTCGGCCTTTCAATCGGTACAAGACCGGACTGTGTGGATGAACCGATCCTGAGACTGTTACAGGGATACGTGGAAAATTATCTCGTCTGGATCGAATACGGGCTGCAATCGGCCAATGACGCTACCCTTGCCCTGATTAACCGGGGACATGACTTTAAATGCTTTAAAGCGGCTGTTGATGCAACCAAAAACAGGGGTATCAAAATCTGTGCACATGTTATCCTGGGACTTCCCAATGAAACAAAACATCATATGATGGAAACAGCCCGGGCGGTTGCCGGCATGGAAATAGACGGGATCAAGCTTCATCTGCTTTACGTTGTAAAGGGCACAAAGCTGGATCAACTTTACAGCGAAAAATTTTACAAATGTTTAGACCAGCAGGAATATGCAGATATCGTGTGTGATTTTTTGGAGCGCATTCCAAGCCACATGGTTATTCAACGTCTTACCGGCGATCCGCATCCTCAAGAACTGGTGGCACCGACATGGTCCCTTAAAAAGGCTGAAACCATTGCTCTAATCCGAAAAACACTTGAAGAGCGGGATTCGTGGCAGGGAAAGTTTTTCGGGCAACAGAAAAGATCTTGAGAACCGAATTATCTGAATGTTCGCTGTACACGCTTCCGGAAGAGAGGGAGAAGCGTGAAACTTTTCGTTAAACGGCTCCTTTAAGACCGATTTCCTCGGCAACGTCCCGCATTCCCATGATCGTATCCGTTATAAGTTCTGTCAGCTCCATTCCCAGCATTTCGGCACCCTTTTCAATAATGGTTCGATCTACGCCGGCTGCAAACCGTTTATCTTTCCATTTCTTTTTTACGGATTTGGCTTTTAAATCCATAACACTTTTTGACGGGCGGACAAGGGCCGTAGTAACCACCAAACCGGTAAGTTCATCGATGGCATACAGCACCTTTTCGAGTTCTGTTTTCGGCTCAACATCCGAGCAGATTCCCCAGCCATGACTGACCACCGCCCGTACGTATTCCTTGGGCCACTCATTTTCGCGCAGAATTTCCTCGGTTTTACGACAGTGTTCTTCCGGAAACTGTTCATAGTCAAGGTCGTGGATCAGACCGATAATTCCCCACTTGTCTTCGTCTTCTTCTCGTTTTCGGGCAAAATAGCGCATCACACCTTCCACAGCCAGCGCATGTTTTATAAGACTTTCATTTTTGTTGTATTTTTTTAGAAGGATATAGGCCTGTTCACGGGTTGGAATGTCTGAAATCATTTTTTTTCTCCTGGGGTACTTGCTTAAAATCTAAATTGCCAAGAATAATACCCACAAATGTACTGGATTGTAAATACCGATTTGATGAGAAGCGCTTCTGATCGATTTTCTAACTATTTCAGGGGTCGGGGAGTTTTTCTCCTAAATTCTTAAATATAGCAGAATGGATGATCTTTTTTTAAATCGGATGCTGTCTGAGTGGCTTAGGGATCGTCAGAAAAAACAGGCGCAAACCGAAATCGTATCTTTAAAAGAATTTTAAAATAATGCAGACAACCTATTGATATTTTAAAGATAGTTTCCTGCTTTTTCTTTACGATCCCTTGCCGCGAGTTCATGCGGTTAAAAAAAAGATTATCCATGTAGCGGTTGTTTGGAAAAACACCCCGACCCCTCAACTATATTAGAATTCTTCTATTGGTGCAACGGAATACAAATAGTCGTAAATTTCATCGGGTCTTTTGGGGATCTCTTGTATTTCGTTTTCTGCGGCTTCCTTAATTCTTGAAATTTTTTGGGCGATAACAGGCTGTAAACAGCTCGGTACATTGTGACTGAAATGACGGTATATTCTGATGCAATTGTAACAATCTCCATGCCATTCACATCGAATGTTCGGGCAAGAACATGTGGAACATTCGTCGGTTTTTAGAACATCCCGTACTTTCTTAACGATTTCTACGAAATCCTCTTTGGTTTGTGTCATTGATTTTTCTCCTATTCGGTTTAGTATAATGGTTCTTCCCCTAATTTTTAGGAGGGGTTGACAAAACCTCTGCCAAGCCTTTATTTCGCTTGAACCCTCGAATCCTTTACCTTATTGACATGTTTAACCAAATACACTACATTTTCTCCTATCAATTATATTGTGTCCAACGAATTAATTTGATAACTGTAATCAAAAAAATCGATTGAAAAAAACAGCCATGGAATTGCGTCAACTTCGAACATTCCAAACCGTTGCCCGATTGATGAATTTTAACCGTGCTGCGGATGCACTCAATTACGCCCAGTCCACGGTATCGGCTCAGATCAAACTTCTTGAAGAGGAGTTGGGCGCATCTCTTTTCGATCGACTGGGCAAGCGCATCGTTATTACCGAAGCCGGTCAGAAATTGATGCGGTATGCCCAGAAAATGATCGACATCGAACAGGAGACGCTGACTGAAATCTTAAATTCTGAAACACTGATCGGTTCTATATCCGTCAGGGCGCCGCAGAGTGTCGGGACGTATCTTTTACCCTCCGTTCTCCAGCAATTCAAATCCCAATATCCAAGGGTAGGATTCGATGTCAGCAGCTGCGCCCTTTATACGCTTGGGCAGGAGTTGAGATCCGGCATCATTGATGTGGCTTTTTTGCTTGCAGAGTCCGTCAATGCCGCGGATCTGACAGCCAAACTGGTTCGCATCGAACCCCTTGTTTTTGTATCCGGCCCGAGTCATAACCTCGCAAATAGCGTTGGTATGACCTTTAAAGATCTAAACGGCCAGTCGATTCTTTTGCCTAAGCATGATTGCAGCTATAAGATAAAGTTTGAAGAAATGCTCACTACTGATAATATTACTCCCTCGGTGGTTATGGAGTTCAACAGCATTGAAGCGATAAAACAGTGCGTTATTAAAGGACTCGGCATAACGGTGATGCCGGAAATAGCGGTCAAAGCCGAACTTGCCCAAAAAACGCTTAAAAAGATATCCTGGTCGGATGAACCGCTGGAGACGGGTGTTTTGATGATTCGGCACAAAGACAAATGGATATCTCCGGCGTTGCAGACCTTTATGGATATATCCAGAGAAACGATGAAACATCCGATTTGAGGTATTATATGAAAAAAATACAACCACTTAAAATTGCTGTCCTGGTAATTTTGGGCCTTGTTTTAACGGGTACCGCCGCATCCGAAAACGTCACAGATGTCAGCCGATACTTTTACAGCGGCGACGGAAGACTCAACTTTGTCAGCGCAAAAAACGGGATAACATTTCACGGGCGCTACCGGGAAGGCAAGGGCATTTATAACGAAAAGGCTCTTAACGAAATTCATCGCCTGTTTGGAGGGGAAAAAGCCGGATCACTTTCCACCATTTCCCTGCGACTGATCGAGTTTCTTGATTATTTGGAAGACAGTCTTCATCCAGGAGCACAAATCACCATTGTCTCCGGATGGAGAAGCCCTCAATACAATACCGATCTTCGCAACAGGGGAAAACTTGCCGCGAATGCAAGTCTTCATCAATATGGAATGGCCGCAGACATAAAAATGGAGGGCATTTCATCACAGCGTGTCTGGAACAGCGTTAAGAAATTGGGGTTCGGCGGAACAGGTTACTACAAGGGGGAACTCGTACATATTGATGTCGGGCCCGCGCGATCCTGGGATGAGAGAACATCCGGGGTTGGAACGGATATTTCAACACAAAACAAACTGATCGGGCTCGTGACAGACTTTGATATTTATCTCCCAGGGGAGAGGGTTGAACTGAGATTTATCCGGATGACGGCATTTCCCATCGGTGTACTTCCTGAATTTGTTCTGGAGAAATTAGAAAAGAACGGTCCATCAAAGGAGATTACCCGGTTTAAACCCTCATTTACGACTTCTGTCAAAAGCGACTGTCCGCAGTTTTCCGATATTGGCAAGATGATGGGAATCGGTTGGAAATTACCGAGTGATATTTCTCCAGGTCGATATAAGATCCGCGCCTCATTTTGCCAAAGGACATGGGAGGCTATGCCGGCAGAAATCCATACGCCTGAATTCTTGATTGATCAACGGTGAACGCTTCCCGAAAACCGTCTTCACATTATTTAGCCGGTAATATATGGCCTTTCTCCAACCTAAGCTGAGCGTTTCAAAATCTTCCTTGTATATGCGGCAAACTTGAAAATCGGTCAACTTAGGTCCAAGTAACATTCCGATGCAACCGCAGGATAATTCCGTTTCCATCTGCAAAAACTCGCAAATAAAAATTCTTCAAACAGGTAAACCTTCATGCTTCACGAGCGTCTAAAAAAAGGCTAGTATAAAACTCCGCATATATTCATTTTACCGAGACGAAACAATGAAATTAACACGAATATCGCTTCTGATCATATTGTGGCTTGTTTTCGGATTTTCCAGCCAGGTTTCCGCAATCGGGCTTCGGTGCGGTTCTCGCCTGGTAACCGTCGGCGACACAAAACCAAAGGTGATTGCCCAATGTGGTGTGCCGGATTACACGGAGGAATGGGTAGAAGAGCAGATTATGAGAGACTTTCGCCACCCGTTTTACGATGACTACGATTATGAATGGGGAAGAGAGCCGTTTCTGGTCAAAATCCCGGTAAAGTTTGAAAGATGGCATTATAATTTCGGCCCTACCCAGTTAGTTCATTACCTCAAGTTCAGAAACGGAAAGCTGATAAAAATTACCACAGGTGAACGCGGCTATTAAACTTCTCTAAACAGCCGGAGGTTTTTTGTGCAAAGCGGTATTGGGAAGGATACTCCCGCCGGCTATTCGGCACCTTCGACCTCGATAGTTCATAATTTCAAACGCTTACCCCTTAAGCCGTAATCCGTAACCCGCAACTTTTATCCCCGCTGAAACGGGATTTCCGCTTCACTCCAACCAGCATCCCCGCTGAAACGGTATCTTCGCTCCACTCCAATCAGCATCCGGTTTCGTTTTCTATTATTTTCTTGATCGATCCGGGTTTATTGTGTATGTATATTTTTGAATTTATTCATATAATTTATTCCCAATTTGATAAGCATTCTCACGCTTAGCCATAATGGAACTATCCTATTCTTTTGATAATATTTAAACACGGATCGAGGTTTGAGCTGTTAATGCGGAAACAGAAAATAAGGAGACACACCATGTCACAATCCGAAATTTTTGATCTGGTCATCATCGGCGGAGGACCCGGCGGTCTTACAGCCGCCATCTACGCCATGCGGGCGGCCTTAAAGACCGTGCTCATCGAAAGAGGGGTGCCCGGCGGTCAGATCAACAAATCCGACGCTGTGGAAAACTACCCCGGCTTCGTGAATATCAGCGGCAGCGAGCTCTCCATGAAGTTTGCCCAGCATGCCCGCGTCTACGGCATCGAGGAACTCAACGACGAAGCTACGGTCATTGAACCGGGTCTGGGATTTCATACGGTACGCACTGCCGGCGGACGGAATATCCAAACCCATGCCGTGATACTGGCTTCGGGTGGTCTGCCGCGGAAGTTGAACATACCGGGAGAAGACGAATACTATGGCAGGGGGGTTTCCTGTTGCGCTGTGTGTGACGGTTTTTTTTTCAGAGGCAAAAATGTCGTGGTTGTTGGGGGCGGTGATGCTGCCTGCGAAGAGGGGCTTTATCTGGCCAAATTGGCTGCCAAGGTCTACCTGATCCATCGCCGCGATGCGCTGCGTGCCAGCATGATCCTGCAAAAGCGCGTCGAGGCAGAATGTAAGATGGAGGTTTTGTGGAACACCGTTATTACGGAAATCAAGGTGAACGCCGACGGGGTGAACGCCGTCACTTTACAGGACACCCAAATCGGCAATACGCGCAACCTGCCCATCGACGGTGTATTTATATACATCGGCTTTGATCCCAACAATCAGTTGGTGCCGGCCGGTATTCGAATGTCCCCGGAGGGTTTTGTGATTACCAATGACCAATGCGCCACCAACATCAACGGCATTTATGCGGTGGGTGATCTGCGTGAAAAGTATGCCCGCCAGATCGTGCTGGCGGCAGCCGACGGATGCATGGCAGCCCTGTCAGCCGCCCATTATGTGGAGACTCGCAAGGCCAAGATGCAAGACCCCACCTGCGTTTTGCCGGAGTGAGACCCAGTACATGTATTCTTAAGCACGGTATCGTATTTAAGAATTAGAGCACAAAGCATCTCTTTACGACGCAGATATAAAAGTGGTGTAACGATGAAATCCGAGAACAGAAACAGAGATCACCTGAATCTACTTTGCGATATCGGAGAATTGGCCAATCTCATCATCGGCAGTCTCGATATCCGGGGATTCCTCCAACAAACCGTTGAGATGGTTGCACGCCACCTCAATGCTGATGTGGGCTCCATCTATCTTTACGATGACACCACTCATGATTTGGTGCTCCAGGCCACCATCGGCTTGAACCCATCAGCCGTGGGCCGCGTGAGAATGAAATCCGGTGAAGGCCTTGTGGGAAAAGCCTTTGAATCCAGGCAGCCCATTTGCGAAGCGCGTGCCAGCCGCCATCCCAATTTCAAGTACTTCGAAGAAGCCGACGAAGATCTGTTTGAATCGTTTCTGGCGGTACCAATTTACAGGGGAAATGAAAAAATCGGAGTTTTGGTGGTACAGCATGAACATCCCGGTTATTTTGATGAGATCGACGTGATGGCCATGCGCGCCATTGCTTCTCAGTTGACCGGAGCCATTGAAAACGCTCGCTTGATGATCGATAAAAACCGCAAGACGGTTTCCACCAGGAGAGATGACCTGTTGGAAAACCTCCGTTTTATTAAAGGTCGCCATCATTGCCCGGTCCTTGAAACTTCCTATGGTTATTGCCGAGCGCAGTGATTTGCTGGAGCTTGCGGATGGTACGCCCATGCTCCTGGATGCGCATATCGGCAGCATTTACGCCAGACCATCTGAAACAATAATTCATCGCTTTGAAATTCGAAACCAGACACAAATGGCTGAAGATCAGGCCATCCGTCCCATACTTGCCCAAACAAGAACCCGTGACGGCGAATCGGTTAAACTGCTGGCCAATATCAATCTGCTCAGTGAAATAAAACTGGCCAAGGACCTCAACGTTGAGGGAATCGGGCTTTACCGAACCGAATTTCCCTTTTTGGTGCGATCAAACTTCCCCTCCGAGGAGGAGCAGTATTTGGTCTACAAGCGGCTGTGCGATGAAATGGGCGACCGGGAAGTCACCATCCGAACGCTGGATATCGGCGGCGAAAAATTACTACCGTATTTGGAAGACACAAAAGAAGCCAATCCGGAACTGGGTCTCAGGTCGATCCGTTTTTCACTGCACTACCGGGAAGTATTTCTCCAACAGCTGAGAGCGATCTTAAGGGCCGGTGCCGATACCGGGAAATTAAAAATCGTATTTCCCATGATTTCCGCCATTGACGAGTTTCGCCAGACCCGGCACGCAGTAGAAGAAGCCATGGTTGATCTGGCTCAAAAGAAACTCCCCTTTCATCCCGCACCCGCCCTCGGCGCAATGATTGAACTGCCGGCTGTATTGGATATCATCCATGAATTGGCCGAAGAAGCAGATTTTTTTTCCATCGGGACCAACGACCTTATTCAATACATGCTGGCGGTGGACAGAACCAATGAAATGGTGGCTGCCTATTATCAGCCCTATCATCCCGCTGTTCTCCGATCCCTGTACCGGATCATTCAGGCAGCCGTCAAGGCTCAAATAGAAGTGACGGTGTGCGGTGAGATGGGCCATGAGCCCGAATTCATCCCCTTTTTTATCGGAGTTGGGCTCAGGGCCTTTAGTGTTGATCCGCATTTCTTGCGCTCTGTTCAGGAAAAGATCGTCAATCTCAGCGTAAGCGAAGCGACTGCTTATGCCCGGACCCTGCTGGCCGAACCCACATTGGAAGGGATCCAAAAGTTGTTAAAGTCGCAAACCGAGCGGCATAGACGCGTTTCATAACATCGCTACTCGATTTTATTTTAAAGGATCGAGCAAACTTTAACCCCAATTTTCCCAGCACATACGACATTTGTTTTTGACGGGCTCTGCCGAAAATTTAACCGATGCATTTCGTGGAATGATGCAGCAGACCAATTAAAAGATCGATGAACGGCCTGAGTTATGAAAACTGAAACCATGAAGCAAGAGAAAGAATCGTCACTGAAATCGATAGTCCGGTCTTTGCGCCATCGTAATTTTCGTCTGTTTTTCAGCGGCCAAAGCATTTCTCTTATCGGCACCTGGATGCAGCGGATTGCCCTCGGATGGTTGGTTTACCGGATGACAAACTCCGCCTTTCTTCTGGGGCTTGTCGGGTTTTCCGGCCAGATTCCCACATTCTTTTTTGCGTCCTTTGCCGGGGTACTGGCCGATCGCCGCAACCGGCATCGCATATTGATTCTAACCCAAACCCTGGCAATGGTACAGGCGCTTGTTTTATCGTTTCTTGTCCTGTTTCATCTGATTAAAATCTGGCATGTTATCGTTCTGAACATCGTTTTGGGTATAATTAATGCTTTTGATATGCCCACCCGTCAATCATTTTTGGTGGAAATGGTTGAAGAAAAAAAGGATCTGGGCAACGCAATTGCCCTCAATTCGTCCATGGTCAATTGCGCTCGCCTATTGGGGCCGTCCGCGGCCGGGATGCTGATTTCCGCCTTTGGGGAAGGAACCTGTTTTCTGATCAACGCCATCAGCTATATGGCGGTAATCGTCTCATTGTTCCTGATGAAGATCGAGCCAAAGAAGGTCAAGCCTCAAAACTCAAAAGTCTGGCAGGAACTTAAAGAAGGATTTCGGTATGCCTCCGGTTTTGCGCCCATCCGGGACATCCTGCTGATATTTGCCCTCGTCAATCTCATGGGAATGCCCTATATGGTGCTGATGCCTGTTTTTGCTAAAGATGTGCTGCATGGCGGACCCAGCGCATTGGGATTCCTGATGGGCGGCACCGGCCTGGGCGCCCTTGGGGGAGCCGTATATCTGGCTTCAAGAAAAAGCGTGCTCGGCCTCGAAAAAATGATACCCATCGCCGCGACTATTTTTGGTTCGTCACTGATAATATTTTCATTTTCAAGGCTTTTGTTTTTCTCGCTGGGACTTATGCTGCTGACCGGCATTGGCCAGATGATTCTGATGGCTTCGAGCAATACCCTTTTGCAGACGCTTGTCGATGATGATAAACGCGGCAGGGTCATGAGTTTCTATACAATGGCCTTTATGGGGGCGACACCGGTGGGCAGTTTGACCGCCGGTTTTCTTGCCAGTAAAATAGGCGCTCCATGGACCGTCTTTATCGGCGGGCTTGTTTGTATTTTCGGAGCTTTCTTTTTCGCCAAGAGGCTGCCGATATTAAGAAAGTTAATCCGTCCCATTTATGTCAAAATGGGGATCATCCCTGAAATTGCCATAGGAATCCAGAGCGCAAGTGAATTGTCAATACATAGAAAATAATCATGATATCCACTCCGCTTCCTTAAAAAAGAACAAACATTTGAATCCTGCAATTTACAACCTGCAACACTTATCCAACCTCCCCGCTGAAACGGGATCTCTACACCAGGTAAACAGAAAAGACCCATAGGTTCCACGGGGTGAACTTCACTCCAAACGGCAGCCGATTTCAAAGGTATTAAACCCGCCAGTTTATTATTCCACTCCAACCAACTAAAGATGGTAATAGCCATCTTTGTGTGCTATTATAATATTAAAAGATGGTTATAACCAATATTAATATCTTTTTGCTTGACATAGTCACTTATAGTTTATAATGTTAGTTATAGCCATCTTAAATATGTAATACGGCAATTAATATGGTCTGGAGACATCATTATGAATATATATGGCATGAGTGATCGGGCGATATTGCGGGAGATTGGTCGCCGTCTAAAACGTAAGAGGCTGGAAAAAAACGTGTCCCAACAGAAATTGGCTGAATTGGCCGGTTTAAATCGAACAACCATCGGCGAGGCAGAGCGAGGAACTCCCTTTGGTGTTCTGACGCTGGTTCAAATTCTGCGCGCGTTAAATGCGCTTGAGGAATTGGATTCATTTTTGCCGGACCCAGGGGCCAGTCCTTTACAACTTGCTAAAATGAACGGGAAAAAACGCCGTCGAGCTTCACCGCAAACCGCA
Organism: Desulfobacterales bacterium; assembly: GCA_046484425.1. Lineage (GTDB taxonomy): Bacteria > Desulfobacterota > Desulfobacteria > Desulfobacterales > UBA11574 > UBA11574. Next base: position 17,061 of record JAWOIY010000002.1, read on the forward strand.
GACGCTAAAAAAGGAGAAGTCGATTGGTAGATAGAGTTGATACTGCATATGTCCGTTTATGGGGAGAGCTGGTCGGCGCTGTGTCATGGGACCCGGACAAAGAATTCGCAATATTTGAATTTGATCTGAAGTTTCTTGAAAAAGGTCTGGATTTATCTCCTTTAAAAATGCCGATCGCCGAGGCACGCAGCGGGACGGCAAAGTTTGAGTTTCGCACACTGCCCAAAAGGACCTATCGGGGTCTTCCCGGCATGCTTGCTGATGCTTTGCCGGACAAATTCGGCAACAGGATTATCGATGCCTGGCTGGCACGCCAGGGCCGAACTGCCGCAAGCTTTAGTCCGGTTGAGCGCCTTTGCTATACCGGGAAACGCGCAATGGGTGCTTTGGAGTTTTCACCCGTAATTAACCCATCGATCGAACAGTCGGTCCCTGTTGAAGTGGGCGAATTGGTGGAGATGGCTCAAAAAATAACCAAAGAGCGTTCTGATCTTAAAGTGAAATTTGATCCTGAACCCTCTGATGCGCTTTTAAATATTATCCGCGTCGGCACGTCCGCGGGAGGGGCACGTCCCAAAGCGGTTATCGCCCTAAATGACAAAACCAACGTCGTTCGCTCCGGCCAGGTCGATGCACCGGATGGTTTCTTTCACTGGGTGTTAAAATTCGATGGCATCAAAGACGATTCATTACAAGACCCTGCCGGATACGGACGTATTGAATATGCTTATCATAAAATGGCCGTTTCTGCCGGCATCAAGATGACCGAATGTCGTCTTCTCGAAGAGAATGGGCGGGCCCACTTTATGACCCGGCGATTCGATAGAATTATGAATAAGGGTCGGCTGCACATGCAGACGCTTTGTGCCATTGCCCATTTTGACTTCAACGATCCGGGTGCCTATTCGTATGAACAGGCATTTCAGGTCATGCGCGAGCTAAAGCTCCCTTTTGGGGATGCAGAGCAGCAATTTCGACGCATGGTGTTTAATGTTGTTGCTCGCAATCAAGATGACCATACCAAAAATATCACCTTTTTGATGGACAAAAATGGTTCGTGGCGTCTTTCTCCGGCTTATGATGTGATCTATGCACATAATCCGACCGGTGACTGGACAAACAAACATCAAATGTCCATAAACGGAAAGCGAGACAATTTTTTAAAAGATGATCTGATTTCAGTTGGTAAAGAAATGAACATTAGGTCCAGTCATAGAATCATAGACGAAATTATTGAGGTCGTCTCAGAGTGGCCAAAGTTTGCAAAAGATGCCGGAGTCGAGGCACAGCGAAACAAATTAATCGGTAAGACTCACCGGTTTTTATGAAAATGAATCCTTTTTTATCCTATCTGACACTTGTATTGTCATCCGGGACCTTTTAAAGAATTTCTGTCAATAAAAAAGGGATGGATCAGCTTGGGTCCCTGCATACTCAGACTATGTGCAGTCTTTAAATTTACAATTCCGCATGAGTTCTTCCGGTGTAATCGTGTAAAGTGCGTCCAGCATCGCAATCATGAAACTTCCCGGCGCAGACGCATTTTTTGCTGCAACTTCTCCGGCCAGCCCGAAAAAGGCCAGTGCTGTAGCCGTTGCACTGACAGGGTCCCGATCGACCGACAGGAACGCGGCAATAGTCACCGTAGCCGCGCAACCGGTTCCGGTGACATATCCCATGAGGGGATGACCGTTTGAGACCTGTATCACCTGTATGCCGTCTGTAATTAAGTCTGTGGGACCCGTAACTGCAAGGACGGATTCGAGTTCGCCGGCAAGAATTTTTGCGGGTCCCGCAGCAGTCTCGACCGAATGAATCGAATCAACCCCCTTGGTTTTTGAATCGTCCTGGCGGAGGGATAAAATCTCCGATGCATTCCCGCGAATGACGCTGACGCGGGTTTCCCGGATGATTCTTTTTGCGGCGCCGGTCCTGAGTGATGTGGCGCCGGACCCGACAGGATCGAGTATGATCGGTATTTTGGATTCCGATGCCTTTTTACCCGCCTTTATCATCGATGCGATCCAGTCATCGGTAAGCGTGCCGATATTGAGAACCAGTGCACCGGCAAAAGATACCATTTCTTCCACTTCATTTGAAGCATGGGCCATCACCGGTGATGCCCCCATCGCCAATAGGGCATTTGCCGTGTAGTTCATTACCACGTAATTGGTGATATTATGAATCAACGGCTTTTGTTTTCTTACTGCTGCCAAATTCCGGGCGGCTTTTTCCGGTAAACGTTTCATTTTTTACCTCGCAGTTATTTCAAATTATGATTAGTTACCGTGAAGGCCGCGGTCTTTAAGGCGTCGGCGACAGTCTTCCCGGTCAAAAACACGGCAGGATACCGGTTTGATATTGTGGATGGCACAAAAAAAGCGCGGTTCACCAAAATACTGAAACAAAAACGGGCAGACCTGCTGATTTTCAAGTGTTTCACCGGCAATGAGGCCAGGCCAGTGATCCGGATAAACAACACCTGTCGGCGGGTCCGGCGGTACGCCCCCGATCTGACAGCATACACCGCAAAGATTGCACCACTGGCCCGAAGGCAGGCGGTGACGGGTACCGTCAACAGGTATGCAGGTAACGGTATTGGGATCAAACAGGGTTTCAATGTCGTGTCGGATCCTTAAAAAGGCTCCGGCCCATTCCACGAGTTCTTGGCTCAGGATTGGTTCCAGATCCCATCGCTGTTTGTTGATATAAAACCGCATGCCGACCACATCGGCAAATATCGTTTGCTCCAGCATGCCTAAGGGAAAGTAGGGGTCAGGCAATGCTCGAGACAAAGTGGAAACATCTGTTTCGCGATGAAAACGATCCAGCAATCGCTTTAGAAACCGGTTTCCGGCATCCTGCCGTACAGTATCCGGCCTGCTCAGCAGATTTTGCTGTATACCGGCATACTGTTTGAACAATTCCGTGATATGATGCTGATTACGGTTCATGGGAAATGCTTTTTACAGGATGATTCTCCGGATCGTTTTTTTTTGACAAAATCCTTTTAACCACCAAATTATTACCTTAAGTTGTGCCCACTTTAAATATTTTTTTTCACGTTGCCCCACATTTATAGATACACTTTGAGGGAAATCCGCATAAAGGAGTTCTTTTTTTCCCCCTTGCAGAATACGCGGCAGTATTCATCCTTCCGAAGTCCGTTATTTCCTCCGGATAATTCCGGATTTCCTCGCGAAAATGATCCATGCACAGCCGGTAAGCGATGCTAAAAAGCCATGAGCCGATCTTATCGCTATCCTTAAGGCAGGGGGCTTTTTTATAATATATAATAATTATCCATAATATATATACATTTGCATGTTTTTTGCATGCAAAAAAACAGAGCTTGTCAAACGGAATATTCATGATCAAATTAACATTTTTGTGAGGGTAACGTACAAATGTTTGAGTTAGTTATGATCGGAAATGAAAGTGCAAATGACTTGGCCGAGTTTAGACCTGAAGCAAAGACCGTTTTGGATGAGTATTACAGCGTGCAGTTCTTTTTAGATGTTAAGGGGCCTACCTACCTATTCAAACTGCGAAATATTTCCTCAGATAGGCCCTGCATTCTTGTAAAACAAGATTCCTCCGTGTTCAAGGAATTGAAGGTTGGCGATATATTGGACATGGAATACAATCAGCCGGAATCATTAGGTGCCGGCAGACTTTTTAAAACCCAAATCGCTTCAAAAAGGTCTCATGATCGTTATTCAGGGCATTCTATCGTCGAGTTATTTATTATCGACAACCAGAATGGGAAAAGAGATTAAACCAAACAGGCCTATAGTTCGGAAATCAATAAAATTTCCCCTGCAGAATGGAAACACAATACAAGATTGATGGACCATAAAGCGTCAAAAATGACTTTGCGTTAATATTTTGACACTAAATGATATTATAATTTAAGAAGAATAGATGAAAAAATTGGTTATTTCAGTGTTATGTGCATGTTGTATGATGGCGCTTGGAAACGTGGAATTAAAGACGAGAAGAGGTCGCCATGGTGTAAGTCATAAAACCTCCGCTTAGGTTTCTGGACTTAAATCCGTTTTGAACCAGAATTCTGTGCCCCAAATACCCCCTAAAGCCAATAGCACAAAACGGGATATGTGTTTTTTGCCTATCGAGTTCCGAGAGTCTGCTTCTCAGTTCATCGATGGGAATGTGCAGTGCGCCTTCGATTTTTCCCTCACGGCTCAGCTCAAACTTGGTGCGAAGATCTAACAAAATCGAACCGTTTTTTTGTAGCTCGTCAAGCTCACTCCAGTGGGCGACTTCCATATCCCCTTTAAGAATATTGGCAGCCACAAAGCCGCAAATATTGACAGGGTCTTTTGCCGATGAATACGGCGGTGCATACGCCAGTTCCAGTTCTTGGAGGTCGTAGACAGTCATTTCCGCCCGAATGGCGGTGGCAAGCACATCGATTCTCTTGTCCACACCCTTTTTGCCCACGATCTGAGCCCCCAGCACTTTACCGGTACCCGGGGAAAAAAGGATTTTTATCGATATGTTGGTGGCCCCCGGGTAATAGCCTGCATGGGAGCCGGAATGGGTGTAAGAAACAAGATAAGGAATGTCGTGCTTTTTCAGAAATTTTTCATTGGCGCCGGTAGATGCCAGGACCATATCGAAGACTTTTACCACCGAAGTTCCCAGCGTACCGGTAAAGATCGACTTTCTGCCCAAAGCATTGTCTGCGGCAATACGCGCCTGTTTATTGGCCGGTCCTGCCAGGGCGGTCAGTGTGGGAAATCCCGTGACGATATCTCTAACTTCCACCGCATCTCCCACGGCATAGATATCCGGATCGGAAGTCCTCATGGTGTCATCAACCGCAATACCGCCCGTAGGGCCTATTTTCAAATCCGCCTGGATTGCCAGTTTGTTCTCGGGCCTGATCCCTACGGAAAGCAGCACCAGGTCACATTCAATTTCGCGTCCTTTCTGCGTGGAGACCAGGATCCGGTTACCTGCTTTTGAAAATGATTTTACACCGTTTTCAAGCTCGAGTTCCACGTTTTTGGCTTCGAGATGGTCATGAATCAGGGTCGCCATTTCATAGTCCAGTGAGGGCATCACCTGGTCGAGCATCTCCACGATGGTTGTTTTAACACCTCGCTCGGTCAGGTTTTCAGCCATCTCAAGGCCGATAAAGCCGCCGCCCACCACAACGGCACATCCGGGATTGCGCTCATCCACAATCTTTTTAATGCGGTCGGAATCGGGTACATTTCGAAGGTGAAAAATATTTTCAAGTTCAATCCCCTCCAGGGGCGGCTTGATCGGTGCGGCCCCGGGAGATAAGATCAGCTTGTCATAACCTTCCCAGTATTTTTCTCCTGTATGGACATTTTTTATCTCGACTGCTTTTTCTTTTGCATTTATACCTGCGACTTCCGAGAAAATACGCACATCGATGTTATAGCGCCGTTTGAATTCCTTCGGTGTGGCCAATAGAAGGTGATCGCGCCGCTTGATGACATTCCCGATATAATAGGGAAGCCCGCAGTTGGCAAAGGAGATATATTCTCCCCGCTCAAAAACTATAATTTCAGCATCTTCACTCACCCTTCTCGCACGGGATGCTGCTGTAGCACCTCCGGCAACTCCGCCAACAATAACCAGCTTAATACCCATATTCTATCCTCTCAAACAGGTTAAAAGGTTTCCATATGATACGTTATATAGCATTAAAGATTAGAATCGAGCAACCTTTTCCGGCCGGGGATTGCCCGGATGGCAGTACCACCAATTTTTCAATAAAACGGTCTATATTTATTGTGCGCAAACTTTCTCACTGCTAAGCGCATAAATGGGATACTGATTTGCAGGGAAACTGTTTTTCGTGTGTTGCCTTTTACACAGATATTCTTCAGGCCCGGGCGAGGTTGGCTGCGTTTTCCATCAGTGCCCTGACCGGTTCGAGACCGTAAGGAGATCCTTCTTCGATGGCTTTGAGTACGGTTCCGCCTCCGGTGAAAAAATAATACTTGGCATCATCCATGGCGGCCAGATAAAGGCCGGGACTGAGGTTCTTGAATTCCTGGAGAGTGTCGCCTCCGCCATAGAGTTTTTGGGCTTGCCAGTTCCGGTCGATGGTTTGATCCAATTCCTTGGAACCCTCAAAAAAATGCGGGGTAAACCCCATGACCGCATTCACCAAAATGGTCTTTGCCGAGCGGATAACGTTAGCCACTCCGGGAGCATCGAAAGATTCCGGGGCTACATCGAGCAGGTATCGGTACTCGTCTCCCGGCTTAAAGTTCCTGATGTCGAGGGTCCGAAACTTACCTTCCACGCGTCCCTCAAGGGTATCTGATTCGACCACGAAGGGGAGTTCCACTATTTTTTGGTGTTTCCGGTCCTGCCGGACCAATTCCTTGGCTGCCTTGATGTCATCCTCGCTGACCCCGGCCACCCGAACATCATACTTGGCGCACAGAAAGGTATTATAGATAACTCCGCCCAACAAAAGGCTGTCCACCTTTTTGTAGATCTCGTTAAGGGGACCGATCTTGGTATCGTATTTGGATCCGGCAACCACGGCCACGAAGGGGCGTTCCGGCTCCAGAACTTGTTTTAGAAATATGAGCTCTTTTTGCATGAGAAAGCCGGCGTAACTCGGCAAATACCGGGTTACGTCATAGGTGGAGGCATTGGGCTGCCAGGAGCCGAATGCGTCATTTACAAAGACGTCCGCCAGACCTGCCAGCTGCAGCGCCAAACGTTCTCTGGGTTCACCGTCAGCTTCCTCACCTTCGAACCAGCGCGTATTGGGCAGATAAATTCCGCCGATCCGGCGGGCGCGCAGGTCCCGGATATGCCAGTTGATAGAGGTGTCTATCTGCCGGATACCCACGTCAGGATCAACCGGAAATCGAGGCACCGAGAATTTGGTATGAAGTTTGCGTTCCAGATAGTCAACAACAGGCTGGATCGAAGTATTGGTTTCCACTTTGATGCGGCCGGTTTTTTTGTCTCTGGGCCGGCCTGCGTGGGACATGAGGATAAGCCGTCCGCCTCGCTCCACGATGTTGTACAATGTTCCTATGGTGGCATCAATGCGGTAGGGATCACGAATTTCTCCTTTCTTAACGACATTGTGATCCACGCGTACCAAAACAATCTTGTCCCTCAGATCGGCGTTCTGGATAAGGGGCAAGCGGGGGTCTAATTCCGTGCTGTTCATAACAACGGCTCCTTTCCCAATATTTCACTATGTTTTAAAATAGCGGGGAACACCGCGATGTCAAGATCCATATTGCCTTTTTATCGGAATTCATTATCGCAAAACATTGGAAAAAATAATAAATGAAATAAAGAAGCACTGCAACAGCAAATGAAGTCCGGTAAACTCTTTTTGAAACGTTTGAGTTTGCGCTATGATAAAGGCGGGATTCCTTCCGATACCCTTCGAAGAATGTCCCAATATGCACCGCGGTGGCCACATTTGATGGCTTCGGTCAGTTCAGGGTTGTCATTGTAATTGTAATCCGGATTTGCGTCGGTCCGTCGGCCGAGAAGAAATCTCGGATCATTAGCCACAATCCCGTGTAACCAGTCTTCCACATCCTCACCCAAACCTATATCGCAGTAATAAATAGGGCGAAGAAAAGATTCATTGTTTTCCAGGACCCCAAAAAGACTGGGATTTTCCGATAGCGCTCCTTTTGATGTTTCGATGATGTGTCGCCCCAGCCGCGTCATTGGATAAAGCCTGACACCGAGACTGATCCCCACACGATCCGGCCGAATCTTTTTCATGAGGAGAATTGTTGTTTCAATGGATTGTCGTGTTTCTCCGGGAGATCCGAGGAGCAGGTCGAACATGCAAATGATATTATGGTTCAGACAAATTTTTCGAATTCGAATCAAATCATCTGAGGTATAATGATGGCCCAATCGACGCAGCATTTGATCATCACCGTGGTCGGCACCGAAATCGATGCCGACACATCCGGCTTTGTGCATTGAATTTGCCAATTCTTCCGTGAAATGCTCCGGAGAACAGTATGCATACCATTTAATTTTACTTCCCAGCCCTGAATCAATGATGGCTTCGGATACCTTAAGGGCGTGGGAATAGGGACAGTTAAACTCACAGTCACACGTATGAAAAACATTGACCCCACGGTTAAAAAGATCGGTTAATTCCGCTGCGATATTTTGGGGATCCCGCACTCTTACCATCTTGCCCTTTATAAATGGTTCCGGACAATAGGTACACGTTGAGGTACAACCGCGTTTGGACTCGAACCCGACCTGCCCGCCGTTTTCGAAGTAATATCGATTGTTAATCAAAGATCTGGAGGACAAGTCTATTTTTTCAAGTGACACCGGTAGGATGGCGTTGTTTCTGAAGTTGCCGTTTTCAATCCATACCAGTCCGGGCACCGTATCCGGATCAATGTTGTCTCTGAGGGCGATGGCCAGCTTAACGAGACTCTCCTCTCCATCGCCACGTATACCATAAGACACATCGCAAAATTTCAGCACTTCAGAGGGAAAAATGGAAAAACCGACGCCGCCAAGACAAATGGGCGCGTTGGTTGAACGTTTAATTTTTTCAAGAACCGGTATGATTCGAAGAAGGGAAAAATCCTGACTCGCGAAGTAGGAATCATCGATGTTCCGGACGGTAACACCGACGAGAACCGGCTTCTCTGTTAGAACATCAGAGAGTTTTTCCTCCCAATCCGCCTCAATGGTACAATCAACCAGATCAACGGATATCCCGGCCTGGCGGCATGCTGCGCCAAGATAATCCAGAGATACCGGCGTAACCGGCGGTTTCATGGGGTTCGGGTTGACCAGAACGATTCGCACTATTGTTTCTTTCTTTTTCAATTTCCAGGCTCTCGTTAAACATCTCTTCGGCTTGATCCAGATCGCCAAGTGTTCAATAAAGCGTACCGAGGTTGCCGTAAGCACTCGCTATGCCCTCTTTTCGATCCAGCTTTTTTTCCATTTCCAGCTTCTTTTTGTATTCGGATTCGGCGTGTTCCATTTCGCTGCGGGATTTCGGGAGTGTTCGTGGCATATTGTCATTCTCCTTAAAATGTATTCCAACCCATGAACAAAAATGGATATATAATTCTTCTCAAACGGTCAAGGAATTTCTGGAAGCGAATTGAGCCGTGGGGTTCGGAAGGTGGGTGCGGGTTTTTTGCATCCACAATCTGCCATCTTGAATGATCGTTAAAATCGTTACCCGCCGGCGCTATGCACATTATTTTGTGCATTCATGAACATTTTTCTGTGCAATTTTTAATCCCATCATTCTTTTTATTGCCTTGGTGAAATCACCCACTCCTCATAAGACACTAACAAATAAGGATTTTTACCACACAAAACGGAATTTGGCACGCATGTTGAATAGTATTTAACTGAGGGGTCGGGGTATTTTTCCAAACAACCGCTACATAGATAATCTTTTTTTAAACCGCATGAACTCGCGGCAAGGGATCGTAAAGAAAAAGAAGGAAACTATCTTTGAAATATCAATAGGTTGTCTGCATTATATTAAAATTCTTTTAAAGATACGATTTCGGTTTGCACCTGTTTTTTCTAACGATCCCTAAGCCACTCAGACAGCATCCGATTTAAAAAAAGATCATCCATTCCTCTATATTCAAGAAGTTAGGAGAAAAACTCCCCGACCCCTGATTTAACTAGGATCCTGTGTAAAGGAGTTGATACAATGAGATACAATGTTATGTTCGTTGACGAGTCAATCAGTGTGCTTGAATCCCTGCAATGGTTGTTCATGGACGAGCCGTATTATCTGTTTGCTTTCGACACCCCGGTTGACGCCTTGAGCGTAATAAAATCATTGGAGTGGGCCGTTGTCATAGTGGATAAATCCATACCGAAGATGGGTGGTCTGGAATTTTTGAAAAGGGTTCGGGCAAATTCGCCCAATACGATAGGAATAATGATGACTGACTATAATGAAATCACAGAGGCTTTGGATACGTTATATCCCGGCTGCGTTTATCGATTTGTCAAAAAGCCTTTGGATAATAATGAAATTAAACAAGCGGTGAAGATGGCCATTTCATGCTATAAAAAAAAGCAGTTAGCGAAGCGCATGCTGATTTTTTCCAAGATATCCCCCTGACGGTTGCTCACTGGGCATGTCTCGACATCGCCTTGAAGATGGCCTCAAAAGGCACCTCAGATCTGGATGATAATGTTAGCAGGTCCGAATACCAAAAACATACGATAACTGGGGTCTGATCATAAAAAAAATACTATATATCGTATTTTCTTCTTGAAAAACGGTTACTGTTATTATAAAAGATTAGTTATACATTTTTAAAAAAAGAAAGGAGTCGATTTATGAGAATTATTGCCAGTGCGAATCAAAAAGGAGGATGTGGTAAAACAACAACAGCCATTAACCTTTCATCTTCTTTATCCTTGAAAGGGAAGAGAGTGTTGCTCATTGATTTTGATCCTCAGGCCCATGCAACCCTTGGTCTGAACGTAAACCCTTCCGAGCTTGAGAAAAGCATCTATGATGTAATAACGCCAAAAAAGAATGACTTCTTAGGCATTGAAGACATTTTGATACCGATTAGAGACAACCTTGACCTTGCTCCCTCAAGCCTAATTCTTACCGCAGTAGAACAAGAGCTTTCAGGAGTAGAGGGTAGAGAAGATCGACTCTTGGAGGCGATTCAAATACTTAAAGAACAATATGACTATGACTATGTTGTAATTGATTGTCCCCCAAGCATAGGACACCTGTGTTTTAATGCCCTTCGTGCCAGCGATGAGGTGATTATTCCAATCGACATGAGTCTCTTTTCTCTTCGAGGTGTTGCGAAGCTCATAGAGATCATCACCCTGATTAAAGACAAAGTTGGCCATGATGTTAAATCCCGTGCGCTGATTACGATGTATGATCGCAGGACACGCTATGCCCGGGTTGTTCTGGACAAGGTTAGAGCTGAATTTGGGAGCAATGTCTTTAAGACGGTAATTCGTTACAATATTCGCCTCAGAGAAACTGCAGATTGTGGCTTGCCTGTTGGAGATTATGATAAACATTCCATTGGTCACGCGGATTACGAAAGTTTGGCTGAGGAAATCATTAACTCGGAGACAGACGGAATGTACCATAACCTTAACACCTTGAACGTTGCGCAAGATATCTTGCAGAAGACAGAAGAATATATGAAATCACCTAAAATTGAGCCGCCATTTTCTGAGAATGAGGAACCTTCTTCTTATCCGATTCAATCCAATTATTCAGATATGGTTGAAGTCATTGCCGCCAGGCCCGATGATTCTTTTTATGATGATGAGAACATATAGAAAGATCATCCATATCGACCTCAATAAAAAAGGAGCGGCAAGAAGGGGCGCATCCTAAATGGGAAAAAAGAGCCTTGGTCGGGGAATTGACGACATTTCGGACATTTTTTTATCAACCCGGAAGGATAAAAAAATGCTTGAAGGATTCTCTTCGGAAAAGCTAAGGGATGCGACTTGCGAGTCTTGTGCGCACATCATCAGTGATTTAAGCACAGCTCCGAAATGCAAAATTTTTACTTTTGAGAATCATAAATATGGTGTCCGCCATTTGGACTCCATATCGCTGACCAGTGGAAGCTATTGCAAGTATTTTGAGCCTGTTGTCATGGAAAACGTATACAGTGGATTTGGGGTGAAGGGAACATTTAAAGACACCGCCGAAATCAACTGTGAGGTCGAAGAACATGTGATTGTCCGAAAAAATATCGCATATCCAAATACGCCTTATGCCCAACAAGACATTTTAAATTCTTTCTCCAGACATCTTGAAAAAAACTTCAGCGTAAAGCGTATCGAACTGACAAAGACGGACAGGATTTCACAGCCGGGAATGAAAAAAAGCATCGAAGAGAGAATAACCATTTATATTTACGGCGGCATCCGGTGCCCATGAATTCCGAAAAAGGAGTTTTTGTAACGGATAAAACACCCAATATTCACCTCCGACATGTGTGATGCCTTAAATGCTGCATCGAACGTGCTTTATAAACGCTGCAAGTCCGGATTTAAATCTCCAAGTTAAACCCAGTAGTTACCGTCATGACATCCTGAATATTAAGGGGCTAAAATACGGTTTAAGATGCTTTTAACCCTGGTAAAACGGCCGAAAAGTATCCAATCCAAGTAAGCCAATACAAAAACACAATCAACCCGAAACACTTAAAAATGGTAAGCGACATATTAAAGAAGGTTTTCCTGATGATGAGCGATATTAAACAGAGGACTGAAATATGAGTGAAGAAAAGAGAAACACGGAGATATCCACCCGGGTTGACGGCACCCAGCCCTTCGTGCGCCATTTAACCCCTGAAAGAGATGCATGGTACACGGCATTTTTCATTGAAAATCACATTGACTATTTCGCTTATCCAGAAAACGTGGCAACCCCCGATCAGGTTCGATTCATGGTCTACACCGAAAATGAAGAGCGATACTATCCATGCTCCGATCGGATGTTTAACGCCATCATGAATCGAAATCAGTCCGACTTTGTCCAAAGCAAATATGCCGAAGTTCTGGGCCGGGTTCTACACCTGATTCATCGACTGATCGATGATCCGTGGGAAAGGGACTACCTTGGCGCCCTGATCCGAATCAAGTTCGAACATGAGACGCGCGATGAAATAATGATCCCATCCCGGCTTGAAAAGCGTCTGATCAAGATATTTCTCAACCGAACTCAAATCGAGGACCCATATTTCTGCGAAAAGGGGATGAGGAACCTTCGGGCAGGTGTCGCCCTGAATTCGACGGCCTTTAGAAACGCTCTGAACAGGTTGGAAACCGAAGAACTCGGTAACTCGCATCGAACCCTGACCGAAACTCGGGAAATTCTCCGTTTCATCGAACTGAAACGGCTGCTCGCTTTGACGGTGGAAACGTCGCTCTGGATCGACGACAACTCCGTCCGGCTAACCGAACCAGACTATTGTCGTATTTTAAGGCGCCCGGTGACAGGCGACGGCGCCCAGGCTCTGTTCGATTTTCTGGGTATTCGTGGAAAGGAGTCCATTGAAAATCCCGGTCTGGTCCCAAAAAAAATTCTATGGATGGGTGACGAATCCGGAGAAATCATGGTCGATCTGGTTATCATCCGGCTCCTTGCCCGCCTGGGTCACAAGATCATCCTCTGTTTCAAGGAAGGGTCGGTCTATACCAAGGTCGACTTCGAGGACGTCCACAGCGACGAGACGCTGAACAGTGAACTCAAGAAGGCCTATTTTATCCGGGAAAAGAGTCTTGGGAAAAATGAGCTCGTTGATATACTTCGAAGCGACTACAATATTATCGTTATTTCCGACGGCACCCGGGAAAATGTCAACCTGCTCTTGGCCTCCACGACCTTTTCCCGTCTTTTCAAAGAGGTCGACGGCGTTATTTCCCGGGGAGATGATCAGAAACGACGATTTTTTGGAAGCCACTTTCATTTCACCCAGAACATTTTTAATATTGCGGCCGGAGCCGATGGTACGGTCACGGTCAGCTTCAAATCACGGCATCCGGCAGTAATCAAGTACACCTACAAAGATCTGGAAGAAAGGGCCAAGGCGATTATCGAGCAGATGCGCGCCGCGAAACAGAAAGGCATGACAGTCGTGTTTTACAGCGGCATCATCGGATCGATTCCCGGAAAACTCCAGACGGCCAAAAAGATCATGTCGGTATTTGTCGACCACCTGAGACGGGAATATGCCATGACATTTATCATCAACCCTTCGGACTACTTTCAGGAGGGAATGGATGCGGATGACCTGATGTACATGTGGGAGATTGTCCAGCGGAGCGGATTCATCGATATTTGGCGATTTCAGACCTACGGAGATATCGCTCAGGCCTTCCGGATAATGAAAGGCAAGGTCCCTCCGGAATGGGTCGGTAAGGATGCCACGTTCAGTACCGGATGCACCAAGGAGATGAAGATCGCCATAGATGTCCAGAAGAAACACCCGGAGATGCAGATTACCGGACCGGCCAGGGAAAAATTTATGCGGCGCAGCGAATACGGTGTAGGGATGCTCTATGATCAGCGCCTGGCTGACATCTGCCAGGGGTAGACAAAAACCGCCGATTTTAATATTGGGTTCTTCCGCCGATTTTTTTGATCTTTTCCAGGATGCGGGACCATAACTTCTTGATCTCCATTACACCCAGCATGTATCCTGCCGACATTAGGACAATGACAAACACCAGCGCCGTCAATGTTGAAATCGCAAGACTTCCGCCTAAGGTGGCTGAGTCAAAGCCCGATAGGACGGTTCCTCTGAAAAATTCGAGAAACAACCCCAGCGGGATACTCAACATGATCGTTCGCAGATAAAACCGATACACTTTGAGACTATCTTTGTTTTCACTCTGTTTGTTCCAAAATACGTATAACAGGGCGACTTGAAAAATGGCTGAAAGTGAAATCGCCAGCGCAACACCCCCGGTCCCCATTTTGAGCATTCCGACCATATAAAGGGGAATGCTCAGCAAAACGGCCGCGGTTCCGTATAATGCGGGGAAAAGCGTGTTCTGTATGGCATAATATCCCCGAACCACAATGGTCTGAGCGGCAAAGGCGAATGCTCCGATCATCAAAAATACCAGCACCTGGGACGTTAAAGCCGTTGCTGCGGCATCAAACCGGCCCCGCTGAAACAAGATAACAACCGTTTCCTGCCTGAGGACGATAATCAGAACGGAAAACGGGACCACCAGCGCCAGATATCTCAAGGCATCATTTAGCAGCCGGTTCATTTCATGTATTTTGTTTTCTGCTGCCAGCCGTGCCATAAACGGGAATGAAGCCATTCCCACCGCCTGGCCGAAAAAGCCCACGAGCATAAACATCGTCCTCAAGCCGTAATTAAGGCTTGCAATTCCGCCTCGCGGCAGGTATGAACCGAAAAATCGAAATAAAATTTCCGTTGAGAAACTCATGGTCAAACCGATCATCAAGGGAAGCGTCACCCGAAAATAGAGCCACAGATCCGGATGCCTGAAATCGAAATTTATGGTGAACCGCATCCCGACCTTTTTTGCCCCCCAGACCTGAACCATAAAGTTTCCAATAAAGGCCCCGCCCAGAACACCCCAGGAAAAACCTTCCATGCCGATTCGAGTCCCCAACAGTACTCCTCCACAAATAATTCCCATATTATATATCAGAGGAGACAAGGCCGGTATGAAAAATTTCTCCTTGGCGAACTGAACGGCCATAAGCATACCGCCGGAAAAAAAGAAAAACTGGGCCGGTATGATAATCCTTGTCATTCTAACGGCGCGTTCGATGAGTATGGGATCATCAAGCCCAGGAGCGAGAATTTCGACCAACCCGCGGGTAAAAACACAAGCAATTAAAATCAATAGCAGCAGTACACTGCCAAAGCCGGTGAGAATGAGTGAAAAAACCTGCCATCCTTCCTCTTCTTTATTTTGTACCAAATAGTGAGAAAAAATCGGGATAAACGTAACCGAAAGAAATCCGCTGGCGACAATATGATTTAAAATTTCGGGGATGATAAAAGCGACCTGATAAGCATCGACTCCTCCGCTGATTCCGCCAATATAGGCAATGACCTGCTCTCGGATAAGGCCGGTAAGACGGCTTAAAAAAACCGAAGTCATCATAATCAGCGAGGCTACCCCAACTTTTTTATACATGGATGACATCGTATTTGGGATTGTAAAACCTCAATTGAGATAAAATTAAAAGTTTCATGCCCGGGGTTTCACCAGGCCTTGGTCCAATTTTAGTGTATATTTCTTTTAATAATCGTAAAAATTTAGATTTTCAATTTTTATATTTTCACTCCTTACAAAAAAAAACTGCATCCATCCCTCATTTCCCACGAACAATAAGGAATATCCTTCAAGTAGTTGAATGTTACTGATGAGGCCATAATTAAATAGACATGATGTTTACGCTGGAGATCACCGCATTTCAGACCGCGAAAAACTCACGAATAAGAGCGTGTAATGCCGAACAGGATCAGGTCCTCAATGATATACTGAATATTAAATGTTATTTCGGGGTGTTGCCGAAATAAAACACGGCTGTTCGGCCCAACACGCTCTAATCCGTTCAGACAGTTTCCCGATCTGAAATGCGGTAACCTCCAGCATATCGATATATCTCGAATGTCTAAATGATACCGCTCTTATTAGTAAGAGGAGAAAAATATGATTTGTAATTGTAACGGACTGTCCGTAAAATGAATTCATCTTAAAATTGACAGATATTATTGAACCATTGTATGAAAGATATGACGTGATTCCTGTTATTCGCCTGCGGCCCTGCGAACCTCGAATTATGCTTTCACGCCAGAATTATCTTCGTCTGAACCGAGCCTATTTATGGATACCAGTGAACGGGGGAGACTTCTGAACGGGGCTTGTTGCCCAAATGACTTTTTGTTGGTTCTAAAACATGTTTGACACATTGAAGGATTGATTCAGGAAATTCCAAAACTCGTGCTTGGGATCATTCAGTTGGGCTCGCATCAATGTTACAAGAAAGAGGTTTTTATGCTCGAGAAAAAAATCGTTAAACTTGCCTGTGAGCGGATTCAACTTGAAATTAGAGAGCAATGGGAACAACTGCGGAATGAACTTAATCGGATAAAAACGGAAATGGCTCTAAAAGGCGCATTGGGGTCCGGAGCGACACTGGTGCGGATTACCGATGTATGTGCTCAAGGCATAAAAAGTCGGGCGCAGTTGGTGTGGCACACGGTGTATCGATTTATTACAACTACGGGAATAAATTATTCGGATGAACTATCCACAGAGCTTAAGGCGCTGATAGCAGATCAGTTGCCCGAAGAATTAGATGACTTCAAAGGATATATAAAAAACACAATTAAGGTACTCAATGCTCCGAAAACTGCAGAGAAGCTGCTGGATCAGCTTGTTGATGCCAGGAATCATGCATTGAATAAAGTGGGAACGGAAATTGATCTGTTTGTACATTCATTAAAGAAAAAAAATGAATTGTCCGAAACAGGATCGGAATTTGCCATATTCAATATTTATTCTCCAGCAGGATCCATTCAGATGATCGATGAAAAACTTGGGCGGCAGTTAATTAATGCTTTAGATTCTTTAAAACCCGGCATCCATCAACTCAAAGAGTTACCACTCTATCCCAAAGATGAAATTATTGAGCTTATTCAAGATTGTCGTTCAGAACTTGAAAAAGAAAAACCGAATATAACAAAATTACGAAGTTTTTTAACGACCATCGGAATGTCAATTCAAGCGATCCATAGTATGAAACCAGTTTATGACGTGTTAAAGCAAGAAGTTGCATACCTTGGGATATTATTTGCTTAGGAAAGAAACGGATAATGGAGTAAATTAAAGGTTGCTTTCACTATGTTCCAGAAGCTACACTTAATTTCACACCGCCAGATTCCTTTTCTATATCTTCTCTGAGCTCTTTGCTAATTTCGATCAATTTTGCATACATATCAAATGATTGGGTCATCATTTCTCTGTTGTCTTCATGCAAATATTTTTCTGAGTTCTTTTTTTCTTCCTCGGCAACCTTTTCAATTTCGTAAATGATGTCTTTATACCACATTTTTGACATGGACAATTTAATGCTGTAATTGTCCCTTCCCTCATTTAGGGAAAAATTAATTTCAACATATGGGTAATTGCCACTAAATCCGATCTTCATTTCTGCCACGGTTGCCCCCTTCTTTTAAATCGTTTGATTCATGAAGTTGATTGGTTGGTTCTCTCCCCTTTTTGAGAATATACAAAGAATGAATTGTTACATTACTTGAGAATATGAAAAATATTTTAATACATTTTGTGTGTCAAGAAAAAATAACACAATATATGGTGCATATCAGGAGATTTTGCACACATATCGAATAATGTTCAATTCAAATCCAGGCAGTGAAACCTTTTGTTTCCAATATGATATAAAAAAATATTTCCTGAGTTGGACATGTTTATGGGTACGGCAGGATATGTTCAGATTTTTAGAGTTGATGGCGGCGCAAAGATTTCCCCGGCCATATGGAATGAACCCAAACGCCGATCATCTTTTGGGTGTATAGCACATCTGGTTTTCATTCACTGAGACTTCAAGAACCATTTTGTCTTCGGAGCCGAAGTGTCTGCAAAGAGTTTCGAAGATTTCAGAGCCATGCTTGATGAAATAGCAATTCTTAAATACGCTGGGATCAACCATTCCCTCAGTTGTCAGATGGGTGAGCAAGCCTTGAAGCGGTTTGTAAAATTCTCCCACAAAAATTTGGGGCTTGTAGTAACCGATACCGAGTTTTTTCTTCACAAAGGTAATGGCATGTTCAAGGTTGGTTCCGACTCCTCCTTTGAAATAAATGTCTGCCTCGGTAGTTTCAGACAGAATTTCCTGCCTTTCCAGCAGATCATTTCGGCCCAAATGTGCTGCAAAATCGACATTGGTATAAATGTCTACTCCCGGAATTTTCCAGTATACGGCGCCACAGAGCAGTCCCAGAGAAGCCGCGGTTTCGGATACAAACGACATAATACTTCCTTCGCTGCCGCCGGTAAGTATGCCGCAGATGCCTCCGTGAAAATCCTTGAATGACTTAATGCTGTCGACGATTTCTTTCCGGGTACCTGCATCGACTTTTCCTGCGGTGCCGTAAATCGCTGCAAGCTTTCTCGAGCTGAAAGCTTCGTGGAAGGAAGGTATCACAGAAGACCTCATAAAGAACCGTTTGTATAAAACCAAATCTCCTTGCAGAGAACTCTTCCAATAAATTTTAACTCCCATATCTTGAAGTGTGTTCATAACAACCATATGCTCTGATTTGAAAAAATATTCCTCTTCAGGAGCCCTTCGGAAGGTCAGATCGCTGAGGAGTCCAAGATCGGCAGCAACAATGAGATAAGATGCAAGCCGCCGGTTGGGAAAATCTTGCAGGATCAATGCGGTATTCGGTTTCAGCTCATGCAGCAGGTGGTCGTATCTTTCATTCAGTTTGATGAATCTTTGCCCCTCGGATTCACTTACGGCTGCCATTGTTTTTTCGTTTACGGCCTGATCTGCGTAAAATTTCTCCAAAAGTGCGGAGTTCAGATCGATATAGAACTTACTTTTAACATTTTGTTGTGGGAAAGCCGGTTTGTAAACTTCGAAATGCGCCATCTCTTTGACAAAATCTTTTTCTCCTCCAACAAGCTCAAGATAAATGATTCCGTTGGTGTGTCTGCTTCCCACCCTGGCATCTGAGTGTTCCGGGTCTATGATATAAATTTCGTTTTGCTGTGTAAAAAGGGTGGTGTGGGATATGACGCCGCTGCCGGCAGGAACGATGACCTGCTCCACCTTTTGCTCGGGCTGGGCAAAATATAGATCTTCACGACGGATTCTTTTTTGAATGGCTGCCTTCAGGTATTCGGGTGTCAGGACATTTGGGTTTGGAAGATGAACAAAGGGCATAACCGGTATGGCCAGGATGCCTTCTTCAAGCACCCGGGTTCCCTTTGGAACAATGATGATGCGATTTGAAATCAGATTGATGAGTTCTTGTGCTGTATATTTTAGTTTAGAATTCCTCAAATAAATTTTGCTGACCTTAAGGCCGGGTATCATCAATTTGTCAATGGTGAGACCCACAGCGTATTCGGGAATATAAAACCAGAATCTCGCTTCATATGAGATCTTGTCTCCTTTGAGTTCGAATGCACTCAGTTTTTCCTGGTTAATTCCAAGCCTGGCCTTTGTGCTGTGCAAGTCCGTTGTCAGGCAGTCATGATTGCGCAAGAAGTACTGCATTTGCTCATCTTTAAGGTATGTAGCGACTCGGACAATGACCTCTTTTTCGTCGGCATGAACGATATTTTCGATATGGCAATCGGGGCTTTCATTTAGGGACATAGTAGAACTCCAAAAAAAATTTGGACCGGCCGGTCCAATTCATATAAAATCGTTTTTTTTAACAGCATAATATTACCACAAATAGTAACTTATTTCAATCCGTATATTTGAAACTGGAAAGAATGAGGCTTTGATAAGCGTTTGCGCTTTGCAGATACTTCTCGTCCCCTACAAAGCGGTTACCGTTCCGTTATCGAACAGTTTCGTTACCGCACCTCGGCAATTTTAGGATTAATTGTAAAATATTGACATTTAGTTGAATTTGCATCATAAAATTAAAGCACTTAGTAAAGTCCAAATAGATGCGCCAATGGCCTTGCGACACAATTCCTTTCCTGAAGAGATACAAATTGAGGGAGCCATAACGTTAATTATTATTTCGGGAGAACATCACTTGCTTACAATGAACATACAAACAAAATCCATAATCGTTTTAATCCTTCTTGGCGTTGTTGATGCGATGATCCCCATACCCATTATCGGCCTGATTCTCATATACGTTATCGTCCAGAAGTCCCCTTGGTTTCTGGATCTTGTGCAAGAAATTTACCAACGGTGATAACGGATACTTATAAAAGATGAGGAACACATAAAGGGTTGAAACCGATACCTGATGGTGTGTGCGGATTTGTCGTATCGCAATTCATAATTATATTGTCGGTAGGGTATACGAAATTGAAGCAATGCAATGCCATTGTATATATTGAACAAAAGGCTCGCATAAGAATGGTACAAAATGAAACAACGCGCGAGAAAAGACATTTAAGAATTTTGTTTTGGTGTTTTTCTCCGATTCTATATTTGGTTTTTCTGCGACTGTATTGGATGCTTTTTCAATTTGTTTACGGCACCTTATTCATTATTCTTTTCGGCAAGCAAATCGCAGGTGCAATTGCCATACTTGCCGTAATCACATCGGTAGTGTTTGCTGTCTTTACGTTTGCGTATATATATAAACAGTATAAGAAACACATTATGGAAATGTAAGTTACTTTGACCGTAAAACAGAAAGGTAAAATTGGAGTGACATGCCAGACATCAAGATAGCTGTCGGCTATGTTCCAGGTTCCATCGGCCGGGTGGTTGAGCTTCATGGGACCTACTACCATAGCCATTGGGGGTTTGGGCCCTTTTTTGAATCAAAGGTGGCTTCAGAGATGGCCGAATTCATAAGGAGATACGACGAAAACCAGGACGGCTTCTGGACAGTTTCGCTGGGGGGGCGCATTGAAGGGTCCATTACCATAGATGGGATCCATGCCAAAGACGAGGGCGCACACCTGCGTTGGTTCATCGTGTCCGAACGTTTGAGCGGGAAAGGTGCCGGCAACCGGCTGATCCGGACCGCCATCGACTTTTGCCGCAAAAGACACTATGAACGAGTTTACCTTTGGACCTTTGAAGGACTTCAAGCTGCAAGACATCTTTACGAAAAGTATGGTTTCAAACTCGTCGAGGAACACAAAGGGAAACAATGGGGTAAAACGGTCATAGAACAGCGATTCGAGTTGACGGTCCAATCGCATGTATTCAATTGAATGTCGGGTTTGACGGAAAAAAACAGGAGACAGCTTCAAGATGGCTGAAATATTTATTACCAGAAAAGTGTTCAGGGATGCCATAAATATACTGAAAATCAAGGGTGAAATTTGAAAATAAAATTTTAAACAAACATTGAAAAAAGGGGGAAAATGGAACCTAAAACATTTCCGCGCAAGAAAATAGTCATTCGTCTGCTCTATACCGTATTCTTTTTAATCGTATTTGAAATTCTGAAAATTATCATTCAGGTTTCTGTTTTATTTCAATATGTTTATTTGCTTATTTCAAAAACATACAGCAATCCGGTCAGAAGTTTTACCAACAAGGTTTCGATGTATGCCTATAAAGTTCTACGGTATGTTGCGTTGAATGAAAATGAAAAGCCGTACCCGTTCCATGATTTTCCGAAAGAAATGGAGTTGCCGAAGGCTGAAGTGTTTTTCGAATAAATCTTCAAAAATTTTCGTGGCGTACAATTTCGCCTTCTATCAAACAAATGACCTCTTCGGCGATGCTTGTGGCATGATCTGCAATGCGTTCAAGGTGACGCGAGATTAAAAGCAGGTTAATCAAATACTCTCCCTGTTCGGATTTTTAAATGAGCTAAAATAAATTTTATTTCACTTCGTTCGCAATCCAATTCAAGAAGTCCGGGTTGCCGTCGGACACGGGCAGGCTTACAATGCAGGGGCATTCATAACTGTGAAGGGATTTAACTTTTTCGATCAGGCCGGGCAAACGCTCCTTGGTTGTTTTGGCAATCAGGATGGTTTCAGTATCATCCTGAAGCTTTCCATCCCACATGTACATGGAGTACATGTTTTCGATAATGTTGACACAGGCGGCCAGCCCGGCGCTGATGAGCGCTTTGCCGATCATTCTTGCTTCGTCTTTACTTCCGGCAGTCATGTAAATAAGGTTAATTCCCATTACTTCACCTCAATGAGATCATTGAATTTTGTTATAATATGGGCGGTTATTTGACATGGTTAGTCTGTGTTGCAAGAGCGAGTGGATGAGAAACAGATACACGTCAAGTTTGCCAATAAAAGAATCATAACATACTTTCCGAAAGATGGTTAGCAGAATATAAAAGTGGCGCTTTACCAGACCCCCTTATTTAAGCTGCCCTTAAAGGGTGATGCTTCATGGGATTTTCTCAAATGTGCTTTCCTCGCGGGTAACAGAGTTTTAAGCTTGTAAAACTATTACCCATTTGGTGAAAAAGTTTTCTAAAAACGATGAAGACAGAATCCCTTTGATAAGAGATAGTTTGGCGTTTTTCAACCCGGAACCTTGAACCCTGAACCGCTCAACCTGGGAATTAGCATATTGACACCCACTCTCATGGCTGCTAATTTCTAAAAAAGGGTTACCACTGACATTCAATTAAACGTAGAAGGAGGTTGTAATATGAAGAGACTTTCAGTGATTTTGATTGGTGCTTTTTGTATGTTGGGGTTGATTCCGAGTGGCGTATCGGCTTCAGACACGGTAAGGGTGGGCATTGTCTTACCGCTTACCGGAGACCAGGCCAAGTTCGGTGAAATCGAAAAAAAATCTTTTGATCTGGCGCTTGAAGAGATCAATGCTGCCGGAGGAATCAATGGGAAAAAACTCGAACTGATCATGGAAGACGATACCGGCCGCCCCGAGGTGGGTCGTTCCGTGGTGGAAAAACTTATTACTAAGGACAAGGTTGTCATGATCGGCGGCGGGTACAGCAGTTCCGTAACTTATGCAGTGGCCGGGGTCTGTCAGCAGAACAAGATGCCGTTTTTGGTCAATACCGGATCCGCCGATAAAATCACCACGTCCGGCTGGGATTACGTTTTTCGGTTGAATCCGCCGGTGAGTCATTATGCCGATTCCGTGAAAACCTTGCTGGCTGAAAAGATCAAGCCCAAAACCGTGGCCATTCTTTATGAGAATTCACTGTTCGGCACCGAGGGCGCCAAATCTTTTACAGAAATTTGTGATAAAGCCGGCTATAAAGTGTTATTGAATGAAGGGTACGAGCACGGCGGCATCGATTTTAAACCGGTATTGGTCCAGATCAAACAGCTCAATCCTGACATTGTCTATATGGTATCGTATATCATGGATGCGTCTTTGCTCATGAAACAGGCCAAGGAATTGAAATTGACTCCAAAAATGTTTATCGGCGGTGCAGCGGGCTTTACCTTGCCGGAATTTGAGCAAAATGCAGGGGTCGCCTCCGAGAATATTGTTTCCGCCACCCTTTGGCACGAGGTTCTACCCTTTCCCGGAGCCATGGATTATTACAATAAGTTCGTGGCCAGGTTTAACAAACCCACCGAGTATCACGGTGCCGAGGCATATGCCGCCTGTTACGTGATCGCGGATGTGTTAAAGCGGACCAAGTCTTTTAAGAACACGGATATCAAGCAGGCCCTTTCCGAAACCGATATGATGACCGTCTTCGGGCCGGTGAAGTTTACCACATGGGATAAAATGGAAAACCAAAACAAGGCTACCACCTATGTGGTTCAGTGGATCGATGGCAAACTGGAACTGGTGTGGCCGGCGGAACATGCGACAAAAGAGTTTAAATATCCTGTGGATTGGTTGAAGACCTGGGGGTATTAATTCATTTCTTAGTTAGAATGATTCAGTGTCCAAAGCATATTTATAGACGGATACGCACCATCGCCAATAAAGCCCGCTGCCGGTGTTTTCTCGGTAGCGGGCATTGCCCCACAAAAAGGAACTTCAAATGGATGTCTTCCTGCAAACCATTGTGGCGGGGATTCTAATCGGCGGTATTTACGGGCTGATCGGAATCGGCATGACACTGATTATGGGGGTCATGGGCATCATCAACCTGGCCCATGGCCAGTTGATGATGGTGGCCATGTACATCACCTTTGTTCTTTCCCACTACTTGCACATTGATCCGTATATTTCACTTCTTGTCGCCATGCCGGCCCTATTTCTCTTGGGGGCCTTTTTGCAAAAGTTTTTGCTCAACCCCCTGATGAAAATTGAATCGATCCTTCCGGAGAATCAGGTGTTGATGACCGTTGGGATCGGAATGGTTCTGGCGGAAATCGCACGCTTTATTTTTTCATCTGATTATAAGACCGTAAAAACATCCTACAGTTCTTCGGTTTTCTTCCTTGGCAATATTTCTTTCAATATGCCCATGGTCATCGCCTTTCTATTTGCCCTTGTATTTACCGGAGCACTTTTTTTGTTCCTTCTCAAAACAGATATCGGACGCTCCATCCGGGCCACGGCCCAGGATAAGGATGCGGCAACTCTCATGGGCGTCAACAGCGATCGAATCACCATTATCACCTTTGGGCTTGGATCCTCTCTTGTTGCTGCTGCCGGAACGTTGCTGATTCCCATTTTCTACCTATTTCCCGACATCGGCGGCCCCTTCACCTTAAAGGCGTTTGTCATCACAATTCTGGGTGGCATGGGGAGTACGGTGGGTGCCATTGTCGGCGGTGTGGTCTTAGGCATTGCAGAATCATTGGGTGCAACGTATATCGGCATGGGGTATAAAGAGATGGTCGGTTTCATCATCTTTGTGCTAGTATTGATTTTCTTGCCCGGTGGTTTGAAACGCCTGACCAAGATTTAGAGGAACTTATGAAAAAAAATCATATATTCTTGATCATCTTGGGAATTCTCTTTCTAATATTTCCGCTGGTTATCCGGTCGAGTTACTACCAACATCTGGTTATCATCATCTTTATGTGGGCGGTCATCGGATCTTCATGGAATCTTCTGGCTGGGTACACCGGCCAGGTGTCTTTCGGACATGCCATATTTTTTGGCGTCGGCGCCTATACCGCCGGGATATTCGCCACAAAACTGGGGATCTCCGCCTGGTGGGGGATGGTGTTCGGTGGTTTTTTCTCCATGCTGGTAGGGCTGTTTGTAGGCTGGGTCTGTTTCAGATTGCGAGGGCCTTATTTTGCCCTGGCGACCCTTGCCGGTGGTGAAATTATCCGATTGATCGCCACCAACTGGGAAAGCCTGACCGACGGGATGGTGGGCATTCTCATCATCCAGTCATTTACGAGCAAACTTCCATATTATTACATCGCATTAGCCCTGGCCGTGGCGTGTGTTTATACCATCCAACTGATTATGAAATCCAAATGGGGGTATTATTTTGTGTCCATCCGTGAGGATGAAGATGCTGCGGCATCATTGGGGATCAACACCACCCTTTATAAAAACATATCGCTTCTTGTGAGTTCTTTTTTTACCGGCATGGCCGGCGCTTTTTATATGAATTATATGGCGTTTATTGATCCCCATGTGGTATTTTCGCTCCATTATATCTCCATTATGGCGATTCTGGTCGGCATTGTGGGCGGTGTTGCCACCATTTGGGGACCTGCGGTAGGCGCCTTTGTCATGGTGGGGCTGCAGGAAACCTTTAGAAGTTCTTTTTTCGGTCTGGCTCCCAGGTGGATCAGTCAGGCACATGCCCTGGTTTTCGGGCTTCTGGTGATATTCGTGATCATGTTTCTGGCCAACGGTATCGTCGGGGACTGGGGGAAAATCAGGCGCCATGTGTTTAAAATGAAGCCGTCGAGTTCATAGGATGAATAAGGAAGGATTATGGGACTTCTTGAGGTAAAAAATCTTACCAAAGCATTTGGAGGGCTCCTGGCGGTCAATGATGTTTCCTTTCACGTGGAAGAAGGGGAGATTATCGGCCTCATCGGTCCAAACGGCAGCGGGAAAACCACAACATTCAACTGTATCAATCAATTTTTTCCCGTTACGTCCGGAGACATCCTGTTTAAAGGAAAAAGCATCATCGGGTTGAAAACCTATCAAATTTGCCATCTGGGCATTGGGCGGACATTCCAGGTTGTCAAACCTCTGGCCCGAATGACGGTTCTGGAGAACGTTACCGCATCTGCCTTTTGCCGAGTCAATTCCATCAAAGAAGCAAAAGATGAAGCCTTACGCGTTCTGGAATTCTGCAACCTTTCGGATCAGACCGATAAACTGGCCAGAAGCCTTCCCATTGCCGGAAGAAAACGCCTTGAAATCGCCCGTGCGCTCGCGACAAAGCCGGAACTTGTGCTTCTGGACGAAACCGCTGCAGGCTTGAATCCGGGTGAGCTTGATGAGGCCATCGATCTGATTAAAAAAATTAGAGACAGCGGTGTCAGCATCCTGATTGTCGAACATATCATGAAAGTCATCATGACCATATCGGATCGAATTCACGCCATCAACTTCGGCCAAACCATTGCAGAAGGAACCCCCCAGGAAGTTGCCAACAACCCGGCGGTGATTGAGGCTTATTTGGGAGAACAGCATGCTCAAGGTTAACGGAATCAATGTTTTTTACGGAGATCTACAGGTTATCTGGAATGTCACCTTTGAGGTCAGGGAGAAAGAAATCCTGGTTTTGGTGGGCGCCAACGGGGCCGGGAAAACCACAACACTCAAGACAATTTCCTCGCTGCTGACGCCGGCGTCCGGCACCATCGAGTTCGATGGAATTCGCCTGGACAAGTTGCGGCCGAATAAAATTATCGAACAAGGAATTGTTCACGTTCCCGAAGGACGGCGTCTTTTCCCGGAGATGAGCGTCGAAGAAAATCTGATCATGGGGTCTCTTTACGGTGAGGCCAAGGCAAAGCGAAACACCACCATGGAGTATGTGTATTCCCTGTTTCCGAGACTTAAAGAAAGAAGAAAGCAAACGGCCGGTACCTTATCCGGCGGCGAACAGCAGATGTTGGCCGTAGGACGAGGATTGATGTCGCGTCCGAAGTTGATGATGTTCGACGAACCGTCTTTGGGATTGGCACCCATCCTGGTACAGGATATTTTTAATTTAATCAAACAGATCAACCAGGAAGGCGTCACCATCCTTCTTGTAGAGCAGAATGTCACCCAGACGCTGGCCATGTGCAACAGGGCCTATGTTCTTGAAAACGGAAGAAATGTCCTTGAGGGTACCGGAAAGGAGCTGATGGCCAACGATCATGTCAGAGAAGTCTACCTGGGCATATAAAACGGCCATTAAATTCCCATCCAATTTCAAGCCCGACCAACACATCCCATACCCGTCTGCCCTCCGCCGTTGTCCTTTGATCTCCGATCCATGGCTCACAAATCATCCTTTGATAATCCTGGGCAGAATCAGTTGGTGATGGGGACAGATGGATTTCGGGTTCTGGTAAGCGGCACCGGCAAATGTCGCAAGGTATTTCCTCAAATCGCTCAGTGGAACAATTTCGTCGATCATTCCGCTTTTTGCGCAAAAGAGGGGTCTTGATTTCTCGTGGTATGCTTTTGCCAGTTGGTTCATCTTTTCGATGATCGGTTCCAAAGGCCTTCCCGCCTCTTTTTCTTTGACCAGCCTGCGGGAGTAAGTGGCCACCGCCGCGGTTTCCCCGTGCATGACATATATTTCGCTGGCGACGGTTCCTATGGAAAAGGCATTGTGCCGGTTGGCGGTGGGTCCGCCCATGAGATAGTGGGCCGATGCCGTCCCTTTCCTGAGAAGCAGCAACATCATGGGGACGTCCGTCTGCTGGATGGAATAGACCAGTCCTTGGGCCAGCCCCAACAATTCCGCTTTTTCGGCTTCATCCCCAACATCAAGCCCGGAGCTGTCCTGAAACCAAATGACGGGAATCCGGTCTCTTCCGCACAGCGTCACGAACTCGTTCATTTTTATCAACCCCTGACGGTAGAGTTTCCCGCCCATACCCGGATAGTCGGCATACTCCGGATAATGCCTGCCAAGATATTCCTGCCGGTTACCGATGCAGGCCACTAAAAATCCGTCGATTTTGCACAAACCCGTATACACTTCCGGACCGTAATCGGGATGAAATTCCATGTGCTCGCTGGCATCTACCAGTCGGGCCAGAACCTCTTCAAAATCGTACACTCTTTTGGGATTTAAGGGAATCAATCGGTAAAGATCGTCTATTGGGAATTGCGGTTCCTTCGGTTCAGCCACCCGGAAAAATTGAGGAGGGTATCCCGGCATATCTTTCATATAATTTTTGAGCCCGTCCAGAACACCGGTTTCATCATCAAACACATATCTAAAAAAGCCGGTTTCATCACAGTGGATGTTTACAGATCCCGGTGGTTTTGCCCGAAACTGTTTTGCTTTTTCGATGATTTCTTCTGCGGATTCCAAATCAAATTCCCCCCTTGGTGCCATGCCGCTGACGATGCCGATGCCACCCACGGCCATATTACAGTCTTTGTGGGCAAAGAGGATGGCGGGGCTGATGCTTTGGTACCCGCCGCCCGCCGGATTTGTGCCATATATTCCGGCAAGGACCGGGATCCCCAGCTGCTCCAACTCGGCATGCCTGAAAAACGGCGTTCCGGCCCCGCGGCGATTGGCATAAAATTTCTCCTGTTCGGTCAGTTTGGCGCCGCTGCAGTTAACCAGCCAGACCAAAGGAATATTCAGGCGTTTGGACAGGTCGGTCACCCGAAGAATATTTTCAGATTGCCCCGGCAACCAGGCCCCGGCCATCACCTTGTTGTCAAAACCGATAATCACGGCCCATTTGCCTGAAATCTTTCCGACACCGTCGATGACATTGGTCGTCCCTTCTTCATTGTTCATCGGATTGTACAGGGTATGCAAAGGACACCAGGTGCCGGGATCGACGAGATATTCAAGACGCTGCCATACGGTCATCTGTCCCCTGGCATTAATTTCTTCCTCAGAGAACCCGGCCAGTTTGACCCGATTCACTTCATCGGCGACATCTTCTTCGATATTTTTGATGCTGGAAAGGTTTTCTTCCGTATTCTTTATTCGACCTTTTTTCAATGCGCGGCCGAATTCAGTCATTTTTTCAAAATACGGTTTCATATTTTAAACCTCGATGTGTTCTTCATCGATAACGACCAAAACATCGTTTTCAGTCACTTCATCCCCTGCTTTGACTCTGACCTCTCTGACGATTCCATCACAGGAAGCAAATATCTGTGTTTCCATCTTCATGGCTTCAATGACCAGGATTTCATCATCTTCTTCCACCTTGTCGCCTGCGCTTATATGGAGTTGGCATACCTTTCCGTCAAGTGGCGCCACTATTTCCTGTGCCATAATCGTCCTCCGTAAAATCATCCTTTCTCAGACAACGTCCCCAATGGAAAAGGGACCATCCCTTGCGGCTTACTGAAATTGCAACTGCAAGCAATTCAATGAGGACATGTTTTTAGGAACTGCTATAGAATATGATACATCATAAAAAAAATATGAGATGAAGAACAGATTTCAAAGAGATGATTTCTATTAAAATCAATATGAGACCAACATTCGAATGTCAAATTCAAAATGACCATATATTGTATTTGAAGTTGATCTGCAAATCACATATGTATTACGAAACGTCTTGGATTCACTGCTTAAGGTCGTTTGATCCTGAATTGTATAATTATATGAGGGGCCGGGGTGTTTTTCCAAACAACCGCTACATGGATAATCTTTTTTAAACCGCATGAACTCGCGGCAAGGGATCGTAAAGAAAAAGCAGGAAACTATCTTTGAAATATCAATAGGTTGTCTGTATTATTTTAAAGTTCTTTTAAAGATACGATTTCGGTTTGCGCCTGTTTTTTCTAACGATCCCTAAGCCACTCAGACAGCATCCGATTTAAAAAAAGATCATCCATTCCGCTATATTCAAGAATTTAGGAGAAAAACTCCCCGACCCCTGAATTATATGGAACCCATTATAATCGGCATCATCGGTTCCGGAAACTGTGCAAATTCGCCTCTGCAAGGAAATATTGCCAATAAACAATATGATTATTTTAAAGGTCTAAAAATACCCAAATGGTAAAAATCGGAATTATTCCCCAAAATAGAGCCACACGCATATCTTTTGTTCGACATGCCAGCGTGCATAACCCATCAAATATTTTTTATGGACGGCTGCCGGGGTTTCATTTAAGCAAAAGAGGACGTCTTGAAGCGGCTCGAACGGCTCAGGCTTTAAGGGGTCTGATCATTGAGGATATTGTTAGCAGCCCCCTGCTTCGCTGCCGTCAGACAGCAGCTGAAATACTAAAATATCATCGTCATCTCAAACCAAGACAATCGAGCTTGATCACCGAGGTGCTTACACCGTTTCAGGGCCAGTCTTCGGAGGTGGTTGATTTAAGAGCCGGGGATGTTTATACCGGTATCGGTTCGGAATATGAACAACCGGAAGATATCTTGAAAAGGGTTCAGAAGTTTTTATTCAGGATGCGCCGAACCAGTTCCGGTAAACATGTTATTGCGGTGACCCATGGTGACGTTATTTTATTCACGGTGCTGTGGGCGAGTAATTTCCCCGCGACGCCGCTTTACAAGAAAAGATTTAAAACGCTCGAAATTCTGGAAGAATATCCCGCTACTTCGTCAATAACCACGTTTTGTTATTCAACGGACAATAAAGATGAACGTCCGTCAATCGCCTATTTTAATCCAAAGGTTCACTTGTCGCCTTAATTTTGTCCGGCTTTTTTTTATAACAGGGACGACTTTGTAACTATTCAGGGGGGCGGTTGTTTTCCCGTAATGTTATTGGCGGAGTCACTTCGTATTTTCAGTGAGTTAGCAATGGGGGAGACCGCGGCTCCCGCATACTTTTCGCGGGAGAACGCGGAGGGGGCAGGAATGCCAACACTGCTAAGTCACTGAAAATACCAGTGACGGAGACACCGAAATGAAGGGAAAATGACTGCCTCCCTGAACACATACGACGACTGGTTGCATCAAATGCACCGGACGTTGAAGTTCAATCGGGTACATCCACTTGATGAAACGCTTCGGCGACCTCAAAATTTTCGCCCTCGGCCATTTTCTGACATCGCTGTCGAAGCCATTTTCCGAGATCAGGGATACCAAGTTGGATAAGCTGGCTTTTGTGACAGCGCAATGCTTCAAGTTTAAGGTGAAAGGTTTCGGTAATGTCTATCCGCGAATTGACGTCTTCCGATCCCCAGAACAGGATTTTTTTCACTTTATGGGGCATGAGCCCTTCTTGGATTAAATCCGGATAGGCCGGCAGGTTGCGGGCATAGGGAAAGATCGCATCCAGTGTCACCTGACCGGTTATGCGGTGGTCTCTGTGCCAGATGTATCGCCTGTAAGGATCTGATGTTAAGACAATTTCTGGTTTATGCATTCGAATTTGTCTCACTATGGCTTTGCGGAAATGAGACGTATCTTCTATCTCCTGATCAGGATATCGCAGGAAAACGACATCAGACACACCCAAGACGGCTGCGGCATCTTTTTGCTCTTTTTCGCGAATTTTGGCGAGTTGTTTTGGCGTGATATCCGGATCGTCGGTTCCTTTCTCACCGCTGGTGCATACAACATAGACTACGCGCATGCCTTCTTGTGTCCATTTGGCGACAGAACCCGCAGCGCCGAATTCTGCGTCGTCCGGATGCGCTGAAATCACCATTATTTCAGATTCATTAAACAAATTAAATACCCCTCTTTTTATTCTAAATGTTCTGATGTTTTGTGCGATGCAGCCTGGTATGCGTCGAGTAACAGGGAAGCGGATCTTGCCCATGTAAATTCGGCCACGGACGCCCGAATTTTTGAGGGCGAGAAACCATTTTGCTTTTGCTTTATCAAGATCGCTTCGATTCGCCCGGCAAAATGTTGAGGATCCGAATCCGCTGCCACATATCCTGTAATACCGTCTTGCACAATCCTTTCCATAGCTCCGACCGGCGTTGTCAAAACCGGTGTTCCACACGCCAAGGACTCCAGCGCCACAAGACCGAAGCTCTCGTAATATGACGGAACAACCAGAATATCCGCTGCACTGTAATATACAGGGAGTGCTTTCTGATCGACCCTTCCGGTAAATGTCAGGCGATCCTGGATACGAAACGCCGTTGCTTTGGACTTTAACTCTCGAGACATGGGAGCGTGTTCGCCGTCTCCCCCTACCAAAACCAGTCGAGGACGAGAAGAGGGTGTAAGACAGCTAAAGGATTCGAGCAGTCGATCAAGTCCTTTTATGGGGGCAAACCGACCCACATAGAGTATAATGGAGTCATCTACGGGTAATGCCAATTGTCGGCGAGCGGAAATTTTATCCTGTGGTTTAAAGCGGTCAAGATTGACGCCACAGGGAATGATCCGAATTTTTTCATACGGTATAACATAATATTGAATTAAATATTCTTTTTCTCTGTGGGTAGGAACAATAATTCGATCGCAAAGCGTAGCCAGCCGCTCTTCATTTGTCATGCGTAATTCGGATACATTCTCCGTTGGACAGACCAATTTCTTCACAACCCCGATGGTATGGTAGGTAATGAGGTGAGCGGCATTCCAGGATGCCTGGACCCTGGTTCCCAAAACTCCGGAGAGCCAGTAATGACTGTGGATGATATCATACTCAATTTTTTCTTTGATTCGAAAGGATTCGAGATCTTTGGAAAGTTGCGGCAAAACCTCATAGAAAGAGGATTTGGCGACATTTTCAGATCTTCCCCCTGATAAGTGAACGAGCCGAACGTTATCATACAGGTCGATGACCGAATCGTGATTGCCGTAATTGTGCTGGGTGAAGATGTCAATGTGGTGGCCCAGTCGGCCAAATTCTTTGGCCGTCTCCCGGACATAAACGCTCATGCCGCCCGTATCTTGAGTTCCCAAAGCACCGATGGGGCTCGAATGAATGCTGAGCATGGCAATTTTCAATCTCATCGCGCGACCCCTCAACCATTTATCCTTCAAGGTCAATCTTTAAATGATACAATGGGACCGGTGTGCTTCCCAATCGTTTTTTATAACCTTCATCCCCCTTTAACAAATCGTATCGAATTCTTCCGCGGTCAATGCTGTCTTTAATACTATACACCTTGCTAAGAAACCCGGCACTCAAATTGCCGAATCCGGGATCATATCCGTTGTTATACAGAAAAACGGTACCATTGTAGTCAAAGCACATTACACCCGCAGCCGGCACCTTTTCAATGTCTAAAAAAGACATTCTTAGAAACCCTTTTTGTGCCATCCTTTGGGCCAGCAAACGAAAAAAAGATACCATTTGGTCGGTTAAAAACTCGGATTTGTCCGGTCGGCTGGCTTTAAACATAGAGAAAAAGATATCCATGTTTTCTCTGATTTCATCCGGTTGTTTAATGACACGAAAACGGATTTGCCCCGCCTCGTTTAGACGTCTTAATTTGCGGCGAACTTCATGGCGCTGCTTTCCGTCAAGCAGTTGGAGATAGGATTCCCAGGTTCGAGGCAATGTTATTTCATGACTATGGGCTACCTGGTGGCTAGTAACGGTATATCCGTTTCGCCGGGCCAGATTCGGTAATTCTTTAAAAGAGACGGAATCGGGTCTCAATGTTGCCAGTTGAAGAAACCGTATATCCCTTTTCTTCAGGTAGGATAAAATGGCCTCGAAAAATTCGTCGTGATGATTTGGGGACACAGCTATATCCTGGTAATCACAGACTTTTTCGTCTCCAATAAACCGTGCTGTTTCTCCTTGTACACGAAACGGAGCGATTCCAATTAATTTCCCGTTGCGATATCCCGTCAGAATCGTGGCATCGTTATTGTTGCCAAAAGTATCCCACCACGTTTTCAGCCATACCGGGAGAATAAACAAACAATTCCATCGGATATCGAATTCTTTATTTGTAAAGAAAGAATCAAGATGCTCGAACGATCCTATTTTTATCTCTATGCGTTGTTTTTTCAAGCTCATCGGCATTTTTCAATTTTTTTTTCAGGGATAACAACCTTTTGTCCGGATTTTGCCGACACCGCCAGTGCGTCCAGTACGCGCATGTTTTGTATACTGTCGTAAATCTTGATAAATGGTGAAGATCCGCGAATTACCACATCTGAAAAATGTTCAACCATCAGGCGATACTCATCTACACCCGGAATGACTTCTTGCCTTCCGGTTTCTTCATGCCTGCCGCGATGCACGTAAGTCGCATCTTTTTCCCATGGAATAAAGGCATTGTGTGGGAGTTCAATAGAACCGTCTTCACCGACAACGGCATAGGTCTGTTGCAGTGAACTGATAAAGCTGGCTTCAACTGTTGCCAGACCGCCTCTCCCAAAGTGCAAAACACCGACTGTGTGCAAATCGACACCCTCGGAATTAAAATGTGCAGTGGCCTGAACGCTTTCAGGGTTTTCTCCCATCATCCATCGTGCCACACTGACGCCATAGCATCCGACATCTAAAAGCGCGCCTCCCCCCTTTTTTTTCAGACGGCTGTTCTCTTTTGTTTTTAGGATATGTTCTTCCATATGGAAACAAAACGAAGCTCGAACAAACCGCAATGCTCCGATCTTTCCTTGGGAAACTATTTTGTGGATGGTCCTGTTGCGTGGATGAAACCGGTACATGAGCGCTTCCATGAGTTGCAGCCCCTTTTTTGACGCAACCTCAGCCATTTCAAGGGCCTCGGCGGTATTACATGCCAAAGGTTTTTCACATAAAACATGTTTTCCAGCTTCTAGGGCTTTGATGGTCCATTCCTTATGAAGATGATTGGGAAGGGGAACATAAACAATGTCCACCTGTTTATCTTCAATGACAGAATCATATTTGGAGTATAATTTCGTGATGTTGTATTTTTCTGTTAATGCATTTGCTTTTTTTAAATCTCGAGATGCCAGTGCATGAACGCGACCGTTTGCGGAACTAAAGATGGCCGGAATCACGCATTTTCTTGCAATGGTGGCGTTACCTAAAACCCCCCAATTTATGCTAACATTCATCGAATCGCTCCACGGTGCCGCCCTTTGATGCACTGAGGGCGGCTGTTTCTAAAATGGAAACGACTTTTACCGAATCCTTTAAAGAAGAACCCAGTGGTTCACCGGTCAACAGATGATCGGCAAGATTTTTATGAAATGCGTAGTCCTTTCGTTCGGGTATGACCATTTTTTGCTCAACAATTTGTCCTGAAGCATGGCGCTGAAAAAGGGTCAACTCAGGAATCATCTCTGTCGCCGGAATGTGATATTCATGAAAATAAAGAACCGGATCGATACGAAACGTGATCACATCTTTCCAGTGTCCAATGATTGCCCCTTTGGTACCTAAAAGGTACCACTTGGGTTTTCGAACGGCGGCAATATCCGAATGGATAAATTCAGCCTCTTTACCTCCTTCAAATTTAATCCAAATCCGTTCTTGGTCGGCATTGGTTACGTCATGCCATACCCTTTTGTGACGAAACGCAGCGACAGATTCCGGATGCTCAGGGATAAGATCAACAATCCAGTCCAAATAATGCGCGCCCCAGTCATAGGCGATACCTCCGGATATTTTTTCGTGGGAATGCCAGTATCCGCAAGGGTGGGAGAATCCACCGACAAAGGTTTCCATATAGAAAAGATCGCCAATGAGATCTTCGTGCAATGCACGCTTGATCGCCGTAAAGTCAGGGTCCCAACGCCGGTTCTGGTGGCAGCTTAAATGGACATTCATTTTTTCAGCCACTTCCAACATCCGGTCTGTTTCGCTGCGATTGAGTGCCAAGGGTTTTTCGCAGACCACATGCTTTTTGTTTGTCATCATCTGGAGGGAAAGTTCAGCATGACTGTTGGGTGGTGTGGCGATGATTACCAAATCCAGGTCATCGTCATTGGCTAAATTTTTGGCGTTTGAATATATTTTTGTTTCGAGAAATCGATTTCTCGCCAACTTCAATCGCTGGGGATTTGTGTCACAGATTGCGTGGAGCGTTAATCCTTTCGTCGCGATGACGCCATTTCCATGAAGCTCCCCTACCGAAGGGGCGTATCCCAATATTCCGATATTTAGGTTCCGAACCGTCACGGGTTGTCCTGAAAGTTTCCGTAATAACCGATAGATAATCCGTTTTAATCCCGAATTTTCAAAGTCTTGAAGGGTTGTACATGCCACCCGGCCTGCGTCGACCTGACGGTACACCAATACCGGACTGTTCTGGTAACGCCAGTCGGCATACAATAGTGTCGTTGAATCATCGCTAAGAACCTGAAGTGGATGATATCGCCCTTTCAAATAAATAGCATCGGGTAATCGGTCCGTCATCGGCTGATTTATATCTTGAAACAGGACCCGTATTTCCGATTCCAGGCCAATAGGACCGGAGGATACGCCGAAAAGTTCGGATATGGGCAATTCCGAAAGATTGATCACGCCCAGCCATCCGCCTCCTGATCGAACGAATTGTTCTAATTTTTTAGGGGCTGGATTGTATGCTGATGCGGGCTCCGTGACAACGACCTGAAATTTGCTTAAATCCGCTGGAAGTTTTTCCGATATCATGGCCTGAACATGTGGTATTTTTTTTAAATACTTTATGAGTGAAGAAAGGTTAGATTTTGATTCTGAAAAGCAGAATAAAACATTCATTTGAAGGTGTGGTTGCATGAATATATCGTCTTCTCGAGCGAATGATTTCGCGGTTTTTCTACAGCATTTATCAGATTTTGGGTTCTTTAAACGTCTTCATTAATGAAATGCCATTGAAACCCGTCCATGGTATCTTCTACCTGAATATTGACATGTTGAAGGATTTTCCGGATGTGATCCGCTTCATACCATTTTTGTTCGTTTCTAAATCGTGCCCTTAATTGAAGCATTGGTTCAACTATAGGGGATATGTATTTTCGAAGTTGACGGGACGAATCCTCCAATTCGGCTCCTAAAAGTACGATGGAATCTCTGAGAAGTTCTCGCGCTTCAGAAATAAGCTCTTCATCCTCTAAATCCTTTTGCGCTTTCCAGATAGTGCTGTCCAATTCCAAAAGAGCACTGGTCGTCACTTTTGGATCATGATGTGCCAACCCATTTCGAAAGGAAGTTTTTATCTCATTAACCTTGCGCGATACATTTGATTTTGAGTCTTCTTGATCAAGGTTTTGTTTAATGCCCTCAGTGTCTTTTAATGCCCAATCCCTTTGATTGATTTCTTTGACCAATGTTTCCAGGGGAATTTGATCTCCTTTGCCGAATTTTATTTCACGTCCTTTTTTTCGGATCGTTATATTGCCGATTCCCTGGATATCGATTTGCCGAGCATTAAGATCAATGATACAGGCGGTATGTTCATCGATGCCCATGATCGTCACCTCATCCGGTAAAAGCGTCTCAAGTTGTTGAAAGCGTGGTTTTCCCATAAAACAGAATCGAGTATCGTGGGTTCCGCCCTCGGCATTGTTCCAATGAGGAACAACAACCATATCGAGCCCGAAATGTGTCAGAACATCAAGTCCATCAGCCCAATGGATGTTCTGTCCGACCTTGTATATTTCATATACGGGAAGTGTAAAACGGCCCATGGTCAATGCAGCTGCACTTGCGGTCACCAAACATCCCCCCGATTCTATATGTTTAACGAAAATATCAGGGATCGGCGTTTTTTGAAGCTGGCGAACAGCATATGTGGGGCTACCCGGTCCCACAAGCATGAAATCTGCATTTCGAAGCAGTTGATATGCTGTTTCTGCCTCAAATGCACTTGTATTTTCAGAGGATTTAAAGGAGGCGACGTTAAGTTGTTTTTGAACGTGAATACGAAAATATTCAACCGCTTTTCTTGAAATCTCATCGACATTCAGTTGAAAACCTGCGGGTGTGTCCAAGAAAACAGCGGTGGGGGAACCCGGAAATCGGGCAAGCATTTTTTTGTGTACCTCCACCATCGTGGCGGTAAGTTCACCGGAACCCATGAGAACGATCATTCCATTTATAGGTGACATATTTTAAAAACTTTCACAATTCGAGCATTGCAATTTAACCTTAATATGAACGAACCAGTTGAAGTGTAACATAAATTCTGTATTTATTGAAACTGAAATGATTGTCCTGTTTTATATGACACAACGGACATTTTTAAATACAATGTAACGCTCCCTTTGCCATACACTATCCAGGGATGAAGGTGGCCTTTATTGATCATTCCAGTTTGCTCATCTATACCGATACACTGGATATCTTTAAGGTTATTAAAATAGAGCGAATGCCACGAGCGACCGAAGGTGTCGTGATGCGGAATCAAAATGACATCTTTTATGATCCCAAATCCTTTCTTAATCTCCTTGACAGCGGGGTCAAAATACCACTCACATAAAACCATAGCACCCGCACTGCTCCCTGCAAGTACCGCGCCTTTTTGGTATGCGCGCCAAATGGCATCAAGACAACGACTTTTTCTTAACGTATGATCCAGATAACCGGGAAATCCTCCAATAATATAAATTAGGTTTGCACGATCCAATTCGGCCGAGAGTTCAGGATTATTGGCTGATTCTCTGTCTATAATCGGCAAAGCGGAAATATTTATTGCACCAAGTGTTCGAAACCATTTCATTGCAATAGTGCTGGCTCGTTTACTGTTATTGTCAGGTGCTGCGGCAGTCGGTATAATAACTACTTTGGTGTTTTTTCCCCCGGCAAGTGCCAGTGCCTTCCTGTCCGGCTCTTCCATTTTCCCCTGAAATTCACATCCGCCTTCCAGCAGCAGGATTCCCATTTTTTATGAACCTCCATATCATTATTTGAGACCCTCACTTTACGGCAGGGTTAATCTCCCCGTCATATTCCAGGTAGATAATATGTCCGCAGGATTTACAATGTGAAGCATTTTCGAAGTAAAAAAGAGACCGGAACATATGAAAAAAAACATGGATATTGTTAAAAAACTCGATTAAATTCAAAAACCGAAACAAGAAATTTATAACAGAAAAAAAAGCAATGCGGATCGAAAACGGTTTGTTTGTGATCTGCACAGCAAGAAGGACTGCCGTGATTTATAAGTTATCCTCAGCATAATATCATAACAGATTTCTTCCAGGACCCGATAACATCAAGCTTTAAATATTTATGATCTGTGTCTTTATAGAATTTACCTGGATATGGAGCAAGGCAATGGAGGCCGGATAATTCCGGCGCGGCTGTGCCACGCTACCGGGGTTCAAAAAAAGCACGCCATTTTTTTCAGCAACCGTAGGGTAATGTAAATGGCCGAAAATTACGGCGTCAAAACCGGCCTCTGCCGGCGCAATATCGAGTTTGTGAATATCATGAACTACAAACAATAGAAAACCACCAACTTCGATCGCCTCTGTTTCGGGAAGTTCGCTTAGTTCTTCGGTCACATCCATGTTTCCCCGAACAGCCACGACCGGTGCAATGGCTTTAAGCTCATTCAGGATCTCGATATTACCGACATCTCCGGCATGGATGATGAGATCGACGCCTTTTAAGAGTTTTATGGAAGCCGGCGGAAGAAGACCATGTGTGTCCGCAATGACGCCTACCACCTTAATGGCCTTATTTTGAAAATTTACCGGCATGTGTATTTTTTCCGTCAAAAAATCTGATTAGAGTGAAAATAGGTGCTGTTGACTGACATCTCGCCTTTTTGAAAGCATATGGTTCGAATGATTCGTTACGAAAACAAGATCAAAATGGTATAAAATTAATATGTGTGGGGTTTCAACCTCAGGGTGAGCCCTTCAATTCCCAATATTTCCGCTTTTGAACCCACGGGTAATGGGGTTTCACAAATAGCCTTCCAGAGCTCCCCGTTGACCAGAACTTGGCCTTCAGTTGTATTCCATTGTTTAACTTCGGCAATCTTCCCAGCCATGCCGGTAACATTATAATCGGATTTTTTTCTTCCCTTTAAAATGAACCAGAACAGCGGAATGATTACATGTTCGATGAGTTCAACGGCAAGGAAACAGATGATGATTGTGACGACGGCGGTTTTCAAAGATTTAATATTCCCGGATCTTTGTTTCTTTGACGGTGCATCCTATTTTAATTCTATCACAACATCCTTTCATTTAACACGGTGGTTATCCGCATCAAATCATCTTTTTTTCCGGTAATGTCATCTGATCGGATGAATCGGGCAAAAAGTTTAACGGTTCGCCTTCCTGATGCCAAGCTGATCCTGGGCAATGATCCATTTACAGATATTGGCCGACCCTTCTACCATGGTATACGTCGGGGTGTCCCGATAAAAGCGGGCGACCGGGTATTCTGTGGAGTATCCGTAGGCCCCCAGTATCCGCATGGCGTAGTTGGCGCATTTGGTTGCGACTTCACCTGCGAAAAATTTTGCCTGCGCAACCTCGAGTCCGTTGTCCAGGTTCCCCTGATCTTTTTCCCAGGCAGCCCTGTAAACCAGAAGCCGGGCGGCTTCAATTTCGGTGGACATCTGGGCAATCATGTCCTGATTCATTTGAAATTCGCCGATGGGCTTTCCGAACTATTTCTTCGGTTACAATCATCGTTGCCAGCCAGCCCATTTCATCTCCGCCGTATTTTTCAGGGATGACCGTTCCGAAAAAACCGAGTTCCCCCATGGGCTTTATGGCTTCCGTATAAGGGAAGTGATGGTTTGCATCCCATTCATCTGCATACGGCGCAATTTTTTTGTCCGCAAATTCGGAAACTGCCTTTTTCAACATTTGAAGTTCTTTGGACAACGCGAAATCCATGTGGCATCCTCCAGGTTGGAACCTGTCTCAAAAGCTATCCGAGTGCCTGTATCGTTATTTCCCATCATGATCGGAAATGCTGATATAACCGAGGTAGGACATGCCCATTACCGCCGAGAGAACGGATCCTATCAGGATTGCAATTTTTGAATAATCAAGAAGTTGAGGATCGGCAAATGAAAGGTCGGCTATGAACAAGGACATGGTAAAACCGATTCCCCCGAGCATGCCCCCCCCCAAAATATGCGACCATCTGATTTCTTGGGGCAAGGAAGCAAGCCCGGTCTTAACAGAGAGATAGGAAAAGAGCAAAACTCCTATGGGCTTTCCAATAACCAGTCCAACGACAATCCCGATGATTACCGGATTCGAGGCCAATTCCGTAAAAACAATATCTTGAAAAGTCAACCCGGTGTTTCCCATGGCAAAAAGAGGCAGGATTAAAAATGCAACCCATGGATGAAGGGCGTGCATCAACCGCTGCAAAGGCGTTTCGACATCCTGGCAGGCCAATTCCAGGGCATGAACGGCATGCATGTGTTCCTGATTTAACAGGATTGAGTAACCACAACTTTGTTCCTCACATTCAAACTTTTCCGTTATCGTCTTTACGTTTTGTAAAAAGTGATCGGTATCATACCTCCCTCGGGCCGGTACAAAAAAGGAAACAATCACCCCTGCGATGGTGCCATGAACGCCGGATCCCAAAACAAAAAACCAAACAGCAAGTCCCAGAGCAGCATATATCAGGGGCGATCGGATCCAGAGAAGGTTTGCGAGGGCAAGTCCGACAACAAAAATCAGGCAGATGATCAGATAAGACCAGATGATTTCCTTGGTGTAAAAAATAGCGATAATGACAACCGCACCCAGATCGTCGGCAATGGCGAAGGCTGCCAAAAATATCCTCAGGCCCACGGGAAGTCTACGGCCGAATACGGCAACTGCTCCCAAGGCAAATGCAATATCGGTGGCGACGGGAATTGCCCATCCGTGTATGGTTGGAGAACCGATATTCAATGCAATGTAGACGATGCCGGGAACAACCATTCCTCCCAAAGCGGCAACCACCGGCAGCAAAGCCTTTTTTGGTGATGCGAGCTCACCCACGAGAATTTCGCGTTTAATTTCGAGACCCACCGTAAAAAAGAACAAAGCCATCAAACCGTCATTAACCCAGTGAATGACGGTTTTGCTGATACTAAACTGTCCGAAGGCAAAGGAAACTTCGGCATGCCAAAAGCTGTAATAGGTTTCCCCTATTTCGGAATTCGACCACACCAGGGCGATGATCGTTGCGGCAATGAGCAATACGCTGCTGGAAGCTTCCTTTTTGAAAAATTGTTGGGCAGATCGTAAAATTTGATCAGCAACCAGTTCCCGGGTGGATGTCACGTATTTGTTAGGGTTTAAAGGCATCATTCCTTTCTTTAAAGTGAACCGGATTTGCATTCATTATAAGAAGAAATCACCACAAATTTTTGACATTTCAACTTGCCTTTAATAAATCTGAGTGGGGCAACAATGTTAGGTACAAGACAATGCTTAAATTTTAATTATTCCGTTTTATGTTTCACGTTGTCACATATCATTTCAACGGCCTTTTCAACCGATGTTTTGCCCATATCTATCACCAGGTCATAAAGATGCGCAGCGTTCCAATCTTCGTTAAAGTAGTGTTTTATATATTCCTTTAAATCGTCTTCTTCTCTTTCGATGAACGTTTTTGCAGCTTTTTGATTCAGGTTTTCAGCTTTCATCCCCTCTTTTATTTTTAAATTGGTTTCTTTTATCAAACGAACATGAAGCGTATCCGGCTTTCCCCGCAAAATACACTGTCCCCCCCAGCCGAGAATGATAGCATTTCCGGCATTGTGTACATCCTGGACCAATTTTTTTGTCACCTCATAATAATTTTTGTCATCAAGACAGCCGTGCTCACGGTCAACCACCTTCTGGACAATAGAACATGTATACCGATCGACAAAACGAAGAATTCGTGATTCGGAAGGTTTATGGAACGTTTCCGCTTCACTTTCAGATAATCGGAGTTTTTTTGCAATCTCGGCAACCAAATCTTTGCCGATATATTCATACCCAAGCCTGTCTGCGACCTTCGCTGCTATTTTTTCACCGTCCGTCCCAAATTCCCTGCTAATGGTAATTACAGCCATGA
Source organism: Desulfobacterales bacterium (assembly GCA_046484425.1). Lineage (GTDB taxonomy): Bacteria > Desulfobacterota > Desulfobacteria > Desulfobacterales > UBA11574 > UBA11574. The sequence goes on from JAWOIY010000002.1 coordinate 60,192, forward strand.
ATCCCTCCTTTTACCCGGCCAAATCATGATATTGATATGTTTCAATAACCGATCTTTTCTTTCATTCAGGTTTGTTGTTTATTCTCTGAGTACCGCATGCCAAATCTTCAATGGTAAAAATTTAAGTTCCGCTTTTAATTATAAACAATCCTCCATATCTTCAATGATCGGATATTGTCAAGGGGTTGGGTAATAAGCTCTCCATAAATGCTGACCAGCCAAGCCTTCTTTTATTTTGCAAATACCGACAAGTCTCTTTTGCGGAGCCGGATCCGGCTGCTTAATTCGTCAAGATGTTACACGGACTCCACGCTGATTATTTCCGGAATCAGCTTTTTAATGTGCCGCTCTATGCCCTGTTTGAGCGTCATCTGTGACATGGGACAGCCGGCGCAGGCACCCTTTAATCTGACCTTGACGATATTATTTTCCACATCAACAAGTTCCACGTCTCCACCGTCCGCTCGGAGAGCCGGTCTGATATCATTCAACACTTTTTCAATTTTTTCTTTCATTGGCTTTATGCTCCTTGTTAACGCTCCATTATAAATGTTTTTCAAGAACCGGCCGGATATCCTTCGGTGTTAATTGAACAGGAATCCTTCCCGCCAGAAGTTTCTCTTCATAGGTGGTTTTTTTGCCCTGATAAAAGATGCCGATGGGAATTCGCTCGCCCTCTCCATAGGCCCATTCTCGGGCCCTGACAAAAGCCGCATTTATATCGGATGCATCGTGATCCTGTTCGGTAAACTCATACACCCTTTCATTGTAATAATCATAGGTATTAAAAAAGGTGAAACAGGGTTGAAGCACATCGATAAAGGAAAACCCCTTGTGGTTGACTGCGGCTTTAATCAATGACTGAAGATGTTTCATATTTTTCGTATACCCTCTGGCGACGAAAGTGGCGCCGGAAGCCAGCATGAGTTCGATGGGGTTCAGCGGATCTTCAGGGCTGCCCTTTGGGGTTGATCGGCCTTTAAACCCGGGAGGACTGGTAGGTGTAAACTGACCGGTTGTGAGCCCGTATACCCTGTTGTTATGCACAATGAAGGTTAGGTTTAAATTTCGCTTGGCACTGAAAATGAGATGTTCAATACCTTCACCATAGGCATCTCCGTCACCGGCAAAACCGATCACCGTCAACTCCGGATTGGCCAGCTTGATTCCGGTCATCGGCGGGGGAACTCGGCCATGAATCGAATAGAAGCTGTTGACGTTGATATAGTCCACGATTTTAGCATGACATCCGATTCCAGAGACAATCGCCACTTTATTAAGATCGAGTCCGTCATCTTCAAGATCTGTCAAGGCCTTTTTGATGGATGCTAAGATGCCGAAATCGCCGCAACCGGGGCACCAGGTATTCTGGGCATAGGTTCCCAACTCTTTAACGGTTGTCATGGGAGCACCTCCTTCACGTTTTCCAGTAAAACATCCACGGTAAACGGACGCGCGTCAAAACGTAAAATCATATCATCAATGCACAAACCGTGACCGGATAAAAGTTTTGCCAATTGTCCGGTGGCATTCACCTCCACGTCTATGATTTTATCAGCGCCGGACAGGGCTTTTTTTAAAGGTTCTATCGGCAACGGTTCCAGCAATAGGGGCTGAACCACTTTAAGGTTCAGAGCTTCGGCAACTTCAATGCACGCCCCTTTGGTGGAACCCCAACACAGAAGGACGGTTTTTGAATCCGGATTTCCGTATACCTTCACTGTTTCATGTTTTTCAAGCTCATCTTCCAATGCTTTCTTTTTGCGTAACCGTTTCCTCTGCATCCGGGCTATCGCTTCAGGATCTTCGGTGGTGATGCCGTTCTCATCATGTTCATAGGAAGTGGCTTTAACGATTGCCGACGGATTTCCCGGAAAAGCCAGTGGTGAAATGCCGTTTTGGGTATCCAGATACCTTTTGTATTCTCCCTGGTTGTCCCACAGGAGTGGATTCTCCGGTTTGACCTTGTCCAGATCGGCCTCAAAGCTGTACATGCTTTCGCTTAAATGTTTGTCGGAAAGGACAATGGCCGGAATCTGAAATTTCCAGGCAAGGTTCATCGACAGGCCGGCCGTATAAAATGCCTCCTCGGCATCGCCGGGCGCCAGCACAACCCTTAAAAATTCTCCGTGCCCGGCATGGACAACAAAGGCAAGGTCGCCTTGCATGGTATAGGTGGGAACACCGGTACTCGGACCGGGTCGCTGACCCTCCACGATGACCATGGGAAGTTCACCCTGTCCGGCAAGGCTCAATGCTTCCGTCATCAAGGCGAATCCTCCGCCGGAAGTACCGACCATGGCTCTGGCCCCTGCATAGGCGGCTCCCAGCGCCATGAGTGCAACGCAGATTTCACTTTCAGGGTGTACCGTAACCACTCCCAAATCGTCTTCGTGAGCTGCCAGATAATGGAGAATGGCCGATGCAGGAGTCATGGGATAGGCAATGTACATGTTCAGACCGGCTTTGACGGCTCCAAGGGCAATGGCTTCATTACCGGAGACCAGTGGAAGGGGTTTTTGATCCAGCTTCGGTACAGACTTTAACGGGGTTTCAATCCGGTCATGAGCATACCGTGCGATTTTGAGATTCAGGTCGACGTCCTTTTCAACGGCATCCATGATAACCTTTTCCACGACAGACCACTCAAGATTCAATATTCCGGCCAGTGCTCCTACGGCTGCGGTGTTTCTCATAATGGGCTTTCCGTCGAACTTTTTGATAATGTCCATAAAGTCGATCCCTGTGCCTTGGGCATCCGATTTCTTGGAATCATAGAGGATTGTCCCGTCGGCATTTAGCCGATGTTTATGATTATCCACGGTATCCTGGTTTAAGGCGATGATGATATCAACCGTGTCCTTATGCGCCAGGATGCGTTTTTCAGAGGCCCTGATGATGGAAAAGTTGTGCCCTCCCCGGATCAGGGAGGGATAGTCATCGTAGAAAAAAATCCGGTATCCGATACGAATCAAAATCCGGGCAATGACATGTCCGGCCTGTCGGATACCGTCACCTGCTTTTCCGCCGATGAGAATCGATATTTCTTTCATAATATGCCTCCTGGGTTGGCAAGATTTGGAAAAGAATGCTGCCGGGTGCGATTAAAATGTTTCTTTTTACAATATAATTCTACACTGTGGCATGTCAAATCTAACGTGTCCACAGGAAAAGGGTTGAGGGGCCGGATGGATACCGTATCAACCCGACCCTGCGTTTAAATGCGATCAATCTTCTTGTACGATAATGGCATCGGCGCCGCATTCATCTGCAGCCTGCCTAACAAGGGCCTCATATTGTGCGGGAATTTCATCCATCTTGACAATGGACAACAGCTGATCTTCATCGTATTCGAAAACTTCAGGACATAAGTCGTTACAACGCCGATCTCCCATGCAGTTTTCAGTGACTTTTACTTTCATCTTTGTCTCCTTTTTCAATAAATTAAACGTCTTCGTATTCCAGACCTAAAATTCGCTTACATATTTAAGGAGTCGAAAATTTTTTATTGTCAACACCTGTGTATCCATGGAACGATTCAACAAATAAAAAAATCCGACCCTTGAACAGTATTTTATAAAACATTGTGCTTAAGGTTAAGCAAACTTTTGACCAATGGCTTTCCCGTAATCCTGGCAGGCACGCGTTCCGTCATCCGTTTCCAAAGCCAGTTCTTTCAGATTTAATGCACCCAGATCAACCATATCCATTTTGAATACATAAAGCATGGTATCATATATCATTTCAGCCGATTCACCGCTATGGGTATAAGACCCGAATGCGCCCCCCATTTTGCCCACCAGATTGGCTTTTTCCGCCAGGAAGAGAAATGTTTTCATGCCCGCAGTGATATCCCGATGATACGTAGGACACCCGAATATAAAACCGTCGTATCCTCCAAAATCTTTCTCATCTTTTATATCCGAGATCTTTTTCAGCTCCGCACTGTTTCCAGTGAGGCGGACACCTTCTGCAATGTATTCTGCCATTTTTTTCGTATTTCCCATTCTGCTGTAATACGCGATAAGCACTTTGGCCATTTTTGACCTCCTTTTTAATTTATTCCTGAATTTAGCGATTGTTAAGGTTGCCTTTGCTAATCCACCCTGGAAAAAGCCTTGATATTGGCTTTGCAAACCGGACATGTTTCCGGTGGTTCATTTTCACAGGTATAGCCACAAACGCTACAAACATAATAACATTCAATGTCCTCAGGATTATCGAGACCGTCCAGGGCCTTCTGGTAAAGATCGGCATGAATTTTTTCAACTTCATTGGCAAAGGTAAAGCTTCTCAGGGCTGCTTTTTCTCCTTCTGATTGTGCTGCGTCAATCATGGCCGGATACATATTTTTGAACTCATGGGTTTCACCGGCTATGGCTTCCTTAAGATTTTCAGCGGTCGATTTAATTCCTTTGAGGGCTCTCAAGTGTGCATGGGCGTGGACGGTTTCAGCCTCTGCGGCCGCTCTGAAAAGGTTGGCAACCAGAGGATAACCTTCCTGATCGGCTTTTTTTGCAAATGCAAGATATTTTCGGTTGGCCTGGGATTCCCCGGCAAATGCTTCCTGTAAATTTTTTTCTGTTTGACTCATACAATTCCTCCTTTTTATTCAATTAAGTCTTCCATAGTCAATTCATGGTTGATATCAATGCAACCGATGACGCTTTGGGCTCCGGGACACAATGTCAAATAGGCTTCCAGCGCATCTTTTGCCTCTGTCCTTTTTTCTTTTGGCAATTTAAGCCAGTAACTGACGTTAATCCGCGTAATTTTCAAAACACCGTCGACGTCTTCGATGTCGCCGGTTACGATGGCTTTAAACAGATCTCGAAAGGTCCGAATCTTTTTGCCGGCCAGCACCGCGGCCAGTGTGCCCATCATTCAGCCGCCTACAGCACCGACAATGTGATCTAACGTTGCCGCATGTTCTTTTTCAGGATCAACTTTATAGAAATTTTTGATTCCGCCGTGGACCCCGTAATAGACCGGTTCGTCAAATCCCTTGATCACGGCTTTTCGGGTAGGCCCCATTTCTCTCGTGATCGTAATATGTGATGTATGAACAATTTTGCCCATAATATCCTCCTCTTTTAATTGATCAAAAAAAACCGGGTCCTCCCCCGCAATGCGGGATCTAGAATGGGCCCGGATTCTTTATTTCCAGTATGGATTGATAAGGTCTTCGAATATGGCCAAGGCCGCTTCTGCGCCGTGTCCTGCTGCCGTTACGATCTGCTTGTATCCCCCCGAAACATCACCGGCCGTATAAATTCCCGGGATATTTGTTCTGTAATTTTCATGCTTGATGTATCCTTCATCCGTAAGCTCGAGCCCAATTTTTTTTGCCAGCCCCACCGCGGGATCGTAACCAATGGCAATAAAGACGCCATTAATGGGTCGTGTATAAGATTCCTGTGTCTTATTGTTGTATAGCAGGACTTCTTCAACATTATGTTTCCCTTTGATTTTCTTGACCTCGGTATTAAACAGTATCGGGATATTATTTTGGATCAGGTTTTTCACCAAAGCGTCCTGAGCTCTCAGATTGTCTCTTCTGTGAACAAGCGTTACATCGACCCCCATATGATGCATGTGGAGCGCCTCTGTAACAGCGCTGTTGCCGCCCCCGACAATGATCGCTTTTTTACCTACAAACAGCGGGCCGTCACAGGTACTGCAATAGCTGACCCCGTGCCCGGAAAGCCGCGATTCTCCGGGGACCCCAAGATTCCTGTAAGTCGCTCCGGTTGCCATCAGTACGGCTCTGGTCTTAAACTTTCGTCTGCTGGTCTGAACGTTGATGGGATCATTGGGTGTTATCTCAACAACCGCTTCTCCTGGAAAAATCTGTACATATTCCAGAGCATGGGTAACCAGAATATCCACAAGTGTTTTTCCGCCGATCTGTTTAAGGCCCGGATAATTTTCGACAATAGGGGTTGTGGCCACCTGTCCTCCCAGGACGCCTTTTTCTACGACAACCGTTTTAAGGCCGCTTCTGGCGCCATATATCCCGGCTGTCAGTCCGGCAGGGCCCCCTCCCACAATTACCACATCTGCTTCAACTTCCTCGGCATCATTTTCAGGAATAAATATTGTCTGCTGTTCCATTTTATCCAGAGAAAGCATAAAAAGCTCTTCTGTCTGGGCACCCTGGGCGATCAAAATGTCATTTGCATATGTCTGAGGAACGGACTGGGCTGAATATCGGTTGGCAAGGTCCGGATTGGCCTGGATATCAATGAGTTCCAAAGATATTAAATCGGGTTTTTCAACAGCCGCTTTTAAAGCATTCAGGGCTTGCTGGGGACAATACGGACAGGTGGGACTCACAAACACTTTGATATCTCTTTGGTAGTCTATACGTTTTATAACCTGTCGAGATTGTTCGTTGAGATGGCTTTCCTGAAGCCCGATGAGGATAAGAGCCTCCAGAAAAATACGCCCCTCTTCACCTAAAGGTGCTCCCAACCACCGGATATTGTAACGGTCCGGATCGAAAACTATGGTCGGCGAGTATTCAACTTTTAGTTTTTTGACGGACTCATGATATAGATTAAATTCGCGAAATACAATTTTATCTGTGAGCTGCCGAAAAAAACGAACGGCTTGTCTGGCGGCGTCACTGAATACGTCATTTTGACCCGGCTGGGTGTACAAAAAAATTTGGACTTCCCTCTGAATTGCACCCAAAATCCTGATGATTTCTTTCTGGGTCTCTTGTATATCTGCGGATTCATCTTGTTTCATCGTCAAATATCCTTTTTTAACGATATTATCGTTCGTTCATGGGTACGAAGGCACACTCTTCAGGACCGCAGTACTCCCCGATATACTCAGAATCGGGACGGTAAAGCACCGGTTTTGAGCCGGCCCCTGCGAACTGTTCTTCAATAACATGGGCAACCCAGCCTGAAATTCTGGCGATGGCAAAGATGGGCGTAAAGAGATCTACCGGTATTCCCATATAGTAATACAGAGATGCGCTGTAAAAATCGACATTCACATAAATATCTCTTCCTTTTCTCTGTTTAAAGGCTTCCTTACCCTTTTTCTCAAGAATTTTGGACATTTCATACCATTTAGGCTCTCCGGTACGTTCGCCCATTTTTTTGGACATGGGTGCGAGAATATGCGCTCTCGGATCATCTGTTTTGTACACGGCATGGCCCAGTCCCATGATTATTCCGCCGGTATCGAGCAGATTGTTCACATACCCTTCAACCTTGTCGACGGTGCCGATGTCAAGGAGCATCTCCATAACGCGAGTATTTGCACCGCCATGTAATTCACCGGACAAGGAACCGACTCCGGCAGCAACGCTCGAATATATGTGGGCTCTTGTTGATGCCACCTGTCTCGCCGAAAATGTTGAAGCATTAAAAGAATGTTCTGCATGGAGCACCAGGCAGGTATCGAAAAAGCCTGAAAGTTCATCGTCGGGAATTTTTCCGGTGAGCATATAGAGAAAGTTAGCTGCATGGCTCAACTCCGGGTTCGGATCAATAGGTTTATTATTGTTCCGAATGCGGTCCCAGGCCGCAACAATGGTTGGAAATTTTGCAATCAGTTTGATGCCCATACGAAATGCCGCTTCAGGAGAAAGTTTCCTGGTGTCAGGATCATGGTGTGCCAGTAAGGCAGTCGCTGCCTGAAGAACATCCATGGGAAGGGCATCTTTGGGAATGGTTTGAAGGGCTGCGATGACCTCAGGAGGGACGGACCGTTCAGATGCGAGCTGTTTCTTGAAGTTTTCCAGCTCGGCTTTTTGAGGCAGCCTTTCATACAGAAGGAGATAGGTAACTTCTTCAAATGACACCTTTCCAGCCAGATCCTGAACAAGATATCCTCTGTATATCAATCTTCCGGCTGTTCCGTCAACATCACCGATCCGGGTTGTGGCCACTTTAAAACCGCGGAGGCCGGTATTTAAAATAGGTTGGCATGATTCCATAATTCACCTCCAATATTAAATGTAAAATTAAATCGATCTTAAACACTTTATAATATAATGATTAAAATATAATTTTCAAATTCCGTGCCAGGTTTGGGTGCCAATCCAAAAATTCGCCGTATCATTTCCATTCATTGACAAACAAATCGTTGATAACAGAGTGTTCGGTGTGCTCGTAGTTCGAGCTTGATGATTCTAAAAACGTATCGAATCGTCGGCTTTTGTCCCGATTTCTGCAAAAGGGTAAAGCGAAACGGTTGAATAAAATGTATCATTGATGATGATCCTTGATACATACATGTCTCATAGATTGCACTTTACGCTGGGGTGAAACGTCTGTTTTAAAAGAAATGTTGGTTTTGAAACCCGTGAAAGATTTATCCAAGTCAGGTCCAATTGTTTACATATAATATAACGCAGATGAGAGGAGGCTTCTGCTAAGTTTGCTAATATGATGATGTTTGTGAACAATGTCCGGTCGGAGCCGTCTTTTCCATAAGATACGATATCATGACACGATCATTGCGCTTTTCAAAGAGATGAATAATTCCTGTCGGGGAGTCTATCAAGGATTGGGATCTGCATTTTTTGAACATTTGGGACAGAACCCGGTAAATTCAAGGTTGTGTCCGATAATTTCAAAAACAGTGGTCCCGTAAAGTTCATTTTCGAGTTGATTCAGTGGTGCTACCGGAGCATCATCTACCCGATCACAGCCTACACATCGGATATGGTAATGTTTGTTCGTATCCCAGTCATAGCGTTTTAAAGCGCCGCTGAGTTCCAATTTCTGTATTTCACCCATTTGGACAAGGACTTCGAGATTTCTGTAAACCGTGCCCAAACTAATCCTTGGCATACGGCGGCGTACGATTTGATATATTTCATCAGCACTTGGATGTGTCTTTTGTTTTTGCAGCTCTTCAAGAATTACCTTACGCTGCCGGGTCATCCTGATATTTTTGGGTTGAAGCAAGTTATTACCTCTGATGCGATGACAGATTTTTTTCACCGACTTTTTAATATTTCCTAAGCTGAATAGAAAGTTGTGTCAAGTGTGAAAAAAATCTTTTTTATCATACCATATTATTTAAATCCTTTGAAAAAGAAATTTGCATGAATCCAAAATGATGTCTCTCGATATTATTTTTTTAAAAAAGGGATTTAATCTCAAATGCACAGAAAATTGTGCATTGATGCACGGATTTCTGTGCAACTTGAGAACCGGATATTATCCAGATTGAATTGTGTCGTGAATAGTTATCTTCCAAAACTTTAATACAACATATGGTGTATTTTAACAAATTTACGGTTTTTGTATGCTTTGGCATGAGTATTGCTTTTAAAAAACTTTCATGAACCATTTCAGAAAAAGATCAATACGTATTCCGAAAAACTTCTATCTGCTACATGAGATTCCCTATCGTCCATATGGGAAGCATGCCGGCGTAACCTTAAGGGTGTTAAAGAAAAAACCAGGTTTCTTTCCTGTGTTTTCTGATCCTGAGAGACCATGCAAGTCATCACATTTATGATGGCATCACAAATTGTTTTCCTCCCATAACTTTATATTGTGATTTATCCGGTTTTTATAAAAAAATATAATTTTATGATTGATGTTTAGTTTTTATATTGCTTTTATTGAAGCGCCTTGCAGCTGCGCTGAAACGGGGCACAATTCAACAGCGCGAGTTGTGCAGTTCAACGAAATCGCGGGATATCCAGGATAAACATGCCGGAGGATGTTTTGAATGAGCGAAAAATCAACCTATGAAGAATTGGAACAACAGATTAAAGCCCTTAATAAAGAGTATCGTGTTCGGGAAAATATTGAAGTAGCGCTACGTGAAAGCAAAGAAAAATACAGGTTGTTGGTTAAAAATTTACCCAGCATCGTTTATAAAGGATACAAGGACTGGTCTGTTGAGTTTTTTGACGAAAAAATTGAACGATTGACCGGTTTTGAGGTCGATAAATTTAATTCCAAACAAATAACCATGTTAGATTTAATTGTTGATGAAGATATTGAGTCGGCAAAAAATTGTTTTGTCCAGGCTCTTAAAACGGACAGATCATATGTTAGAGAATTCAGGATTCGGTCTAAAAGCGGTAATATTCACTGGATGCAGGAAAGGGGCCAGATCATTTGTGATGATGCCGGCAGGATTGAATACGTCAGCGGCGTGTTTTTTGATATCACCAACTTCAAACACGCTGAAGCGATTTTAAGGCAGAGCGAGACAAGATTAAAAGCTGTTTTTGAAGCCAATCCGGATCCTGTGGTCGTCTATGACACAAACGGACATCCGCAGTATTTAAATCCTGAATTTATAAATGTTTTTGGGTGGACTATAGAAGATTTAAAGGGGAGACGAATCCCTTTTGTCCCTGACGACCAAAAAGAGATAACCGCTGCAAAAATAACAGAGCTATATAAATATCAAAAACCGGTGAGATTTGAAACAACCCGATTGACAAAGGACGGACAACTTCTTGACATCTTTATCAGCGCGGCGGTTATTAAAGACTCGGAGAGCGAACCTTCCGGAATGGTGGTAAATTTAACCGATATTACAGAAAAAAAGAGATTGGAAACCCGGCTGCAGGGATCCCAAAGGATGGAGGCCATTGGGACATTGGCCGGAGGTATAGCCCATGATTTTAATAACTTGTTGATGGGCATCCAAGGAAATGCATCGCTGTTATTATTAAACAAGGGTGCGGCCCACCCGGATTACGAACATTTGAAAAACATCGAAAAGTATGTATTACAAGGGTCGGATCTAACCAACCAGCTTTTGGGATTTGCCAGAGGGGGAAAATATGAAGTCGAGGTGATGAATCTGAACGAGGTTTTAAAACGAGAAAATAGTATGTTTACTCGAGCTAAAAAAGAGATCGTGATTCACGAACAATATGAAAAGGAGCTCTGGCCCGTAAAGGTGTCCAGAGGGCAAATCGAACAGGCGCTGTTAAACCTTTACGTCAACGCCTGGCAAGCCATGTCCGGGGGTGGAGATGTTTATGTCCAGACAAATAATATTTCCCTTGATCAATATTTTATAAAACCATTTCAAATAACTCCCGGGAAATATGTAAAAATTTCAATAACCGACACAGGAACCGGTATGGACAAAGCGACATTGCAACGGATATTCGAACCGTTCTTTACTACCAAGAAGATGGGAAGAGGTATTGGTTTGGGGCTTGCATCGGTTTACGGAATTATCAAGAATCACGGGGGATTTATAGATGTTCAAAGTGAAAAAGGAGAAGGAACGTCCTTTTTCATCTATCTGCCGGCTATCGAAGCACCAGAAAAATTTAAAAATAGAGAGATTGAATCCAAAGATGGAATTGTCCATGGAACGGAGACCATTCTTCTTGTGGATGATGAAGATATGATCATTGATGTGAGCCGGCAAATGTTGGAAAAATTGGGATATACAGTATTAACCGCCGCCAGCGGCCGTGAGGCGATAGAAATGTATCAAAAACATCTTAATGAGATATCATTGGTGATTATTGATATGATTATGCCGGACCTAAACGGTGGTGAAACTTATGATGAATTAAAAAAAATAACTCCGGACATAAAGGTGCTTCTTGCCAGTGGATACAGCTTAGAAGGTCAGGCCCAGCATATCCTCGACCGGGGATGTAACGGATTTATTCAAAAGCCGTTTAATATCAAGAGAATATCAAATAAAATCAGGATGGTTCTGGATACATAGCGGATCATCAGCGTCCAAAATGATTTCGGTGTTCACATTTTGCAAAAAAATGCCGGCTCCCTTTTTTTAAGGTAAAATCCGCATGCTGATGTCCACGGACTTTGCGGAATGGGTGAGCGCCCCAACGGATATGATATCGACGCCGGTATCTGCCAGGGATTTAAGAACGTCTTTTGTCACGTTGCCTGACAACTCGACAATTGCCCGTCCATCAATAAAGACAATGGCCTCCTTTATCTGACGAATGTTCATGTTGTCCAGCATGATGACATCCGCACGGGCTTCCAGCGCTTCCTTGACCTGATCCAGGTTGGAAACCTCCACCTCTATTTTTAACAGGTGAGATACTTTGGCTCGGATATGGTCTATGGCCTTTTTAATGCCGCCAAATGCAGCGATGTGATTGTCCTTGATTAAAACGCCGTCATACAGTCCCATCCGGTGATTATGGGCACCGCCCACTCGAACGGCATATTTTTCCAATACGCGCCAGCCGGGTGTGGTTTTCCGGGTGTCGACAAGGCGTACGGTTTTGCCCGAAAGTTCGTTGACATATGATCGCACGCAAGTGGAAATGCCGGAAAGGTGTTGGAGGAAATTCAGTGCCGTTCGTTCACCCGAAAGCAACGCACGGAGGGTTCCCCTGACGATCGCCAAGGTTTCGCCTTCTTTTACAAAATCACCGTCACTGTATCCGGATTCGAATATAACATGCGGATCAAGATATTTAAAAACCCGCCCTGCCACATGAAGGCCGGCAACCACGAGGGGCTCTTTGGCGATGATGTCGCCTTTGCCTTTAAGTTGCGGATCGACAAGATTCTCGGTTGTAATGTCACCCGATCCGATATCTTCTTTGAGGGCTATTTCAATGAGATGCTGTATGGAATTCATGAAAATATCATTTCACATTCGTTCGGTGATAAATTTTTAAACGTCAAATGAAAATATTTGCCCACTTGGTATTCGGACAGACGCAAATCCGTCCTTTAACCTGGTTTCAATTCGAAGGACTAAACCTCGAGTGCCTTAATTTTATCCAGATTCGTTTGAAGGTTTCGCTGCTTTTCCATCAGGTTTCGCTGCTTTTCTTTAACTTTTTCAATCACATGATTGGGCGCTTTGCCGAGAAAGTCCTCATTACTAAGTTTTTTTGAAACAATGCTCAATTCACCGGTCAGCTTGCCGATCTCCTTATCGAGACGGTTTATTTCTTGGGTGAAATCGATAATTCCTTCGAGGTAAACAAAAATCACTGCATTATCGACAACAGCCGTTGCCGCTGATTTCGGCCTCTGGCGCGTATTTTCCACAGACAAAGATTTGAGCTGTGCAAGGTTAATGATGATGTCTTTATACTGTTCTACGGTTCGTCTTGTTGTTTCTTCCTGGGAATGGATGGAAACGGCCAGCGACAATGACGGCGAAATGTTCATTTCTCCTCTTATATTTCTGATGCCGGTGATGATATCCGAGATAAGTTTCATTATTGATTCTGCTTCCATGTCCCGGCACAGGCTTCCGTCATCGGCAGCATCCAGAGGAAATACGGATTTCATGATGGAGTTTTCCGTCCCCGGAAGCTTGTCCCAAATTTCTTCGGTGACAAAGGGTATGAAGGGATGAAGCAGAATCAGTGTGTCATGCAGAACGCGCCACAAAACGCTCAAGGTCGCTTCCTTGCGGTTCGCGCCTTGTTTTTCGTACAATGTGGGTTTAATGGCTTCAAGGTACCAGTCACAGAATTCATGCCACACGAAATTATAAAGCACCCCGGCGGCATCATTAAACCTGTAACTATCAAGCGCTTCGGATACTTTTTCGGCAGCACGAAAGCGCCTGGATAGAATCCATCGGTCAACGAGGGATAGAGATTCATTGGGTATGTCTTTATATTCCTTGTCGATGTGCATGAGCGAAAAGCGAGCTGCATTCCAGATTTTGTTGATAAAATGCCTGTAGCCTTCAACGCGCTTTTCAGACATTTTCACGTCCCTGCCCTGGGCTGCAAATGCGGCCAGAGTAAAACGGAATGCATCGGTTCCATATGTGTCGATGACGCTCAAGGGATCGATGACGTTTCCTGTGGACTTGCTCATCTTTTTGCCTTCCTCGTCACGCACCAGGGCATGGACATAAACATCCTTAAACGGCACATCTCCCATAAAATGGATTCCCATCATCATCATTCGGGCGACCCAGAAAAAGAGGATGTCAAAACCGGTAACAAGAACGGATGTGGGATAAAACAGTTTTAGTATCGGTGTTTGATCCGGCCACCCCATGGTTGAAAACGGCCACAGGGCGGAACTGAACCAGGTATCCAGAACGTCTGTATCCTGAATAAGATTTGTTCCGCCGCAAGCCGAACATGTTTCCGGTACGTTCATGCCAACGATGACTTCTTCACACGTTTCACATGTCCAGGCCGGAATCTGATGCCCCCACCATATCTGTCTTGAAATGCACCAGTCTTTAATGTTGTTCATCCATTCAAAGTAGGTTTTGGTCCATATTTCAGGAACGATCCGCGTATCACCATTTTCGACCGCGCGGATTGCTTTTTCAGCAAGGGGTTTGGCTTTAACAAACCACTGTTTGGACAGGTTCGGTTCAATGATCGTGTTGCATCGATAACAGTGACCGATGCTGTGATGATACGGTTCAATTTTTTCAAGGAGTCCCTCCTCCTTGAGTGCTTCGACCACCGCTTTCCGGCATTCAAAGCGGTCCAACCCTTTAAACTTGCCTGCCTCTGATTTCATTTGACCGTCATCATCAATCACTTTGACCCGTTCAAGATTGTGACGGTTCCCGATTTCAAAGTCATTGGGGTCATGGGCCGGCGTAATTTTCAGGGCGCCGGTTCCAAAGGACATATCGACATATTTATCTTTAATGACGGGGATTTCTCGGTTTATCAGGGGAAGAAGTATTTTTCGAGACCAAAGGTCGTGATAGCGCTCATCATCCGGATTTACAGCCACCGCCGTATCGCCCAACATGGTTTCAGGCCGGGTTGTTGAAATAACGATGTATCCTTTCCCCTGTGAATACGGGTATCGGATATAATACAAAAAACCGTCATGCACTTCATGCTCGACCTCAAGATCTGCAAGTGCCGTATGGCAGCGGATGCACCAGTTGATAATGTAATTTCCGCGGTAGATAAGGCCTTCTTGATAAAGCGTCACAAAAACTTTTCGAACCGCTTTCGAAAGTCCTTCATCCATTGTAAAACGTTCCCTGTCCCAATCACACGAAGCGCCTAACCGTTTGAGTTGATTGATAATCGCGCTACCATATTCACGGCGCCACTCCCAGACGGCTTCAATGAATTTTTCCCTGCCCACCTGGTGACGATTCAATCCCTCACTTGCCAGTTTTTTTTCAACAACATTCTGGGTGGCAATGCCGGCATGATCGGTACCCGGCATCCAAAGGACGTTATCCCCGCACAATCTCCTGTATCGGCAGAGAATATCCTGCAAGGTATTATTAAGTGCATGCCCCATGTGGAGAACGCCCGTAACGTTGGGTGGAGGGATTACGATGGAATAAGATTTTTGAACGTTTCCCCTTTCACTGGCCGAAAACAATCCTTCTTTTTCCCAGAAATCGTACCATCGTTTTTCCACATTATGGGGTTTGTAACCCTTATCCAGAAGATCGGAACTCATACTTCACTACTCCTTAATCAAGATTATATCCGTATATACCGTAACAGTGTGTGATTCTTTACCACGAAAGTGCGAAGGACACAAACACGAAAAAGTTAACCATTAAATTTCATGCGTTCCCTGTTTCGGGTTTTCGTGGAGAGCTGTTTTTTAACACAAAATACATAAAAATTATATTTATTCATCAAATTGCCATGACATATTAATGCGGACGAATAAATTGAAAGGGGGATTATGAAATAATCCCCCGGTTTTTTCATCTGATTTTTTGCCATGATCGGATCAATCAGGCAGAAGATAGTTGATGATCAACGTAACCGTCATTTTTCACCATACGCCTGGTCTTCAAGCATGGCTTTTTTCAATCTTTCTATTTCCTTGGTAACCGTTTTTTCGATTGTCTCGACAAGAAGACGGTCGATTTTTTCGTAAAACAACTTCTTTATAACACGTTCCAAAGCCGCTTCAACCTGTTCATCCGATACGTTGTCAGCCTCAAGCGTATTCTTCGAAATATCTTCGTTAGAATCGAGCTCAACCCCTAATGAATCGGCAAAATCGTCTTTTAACGCTTCTGGCACTATCGATTCCGTGTCGAATTTATCATCGAAGTCAACAGCTTCTACTATAAGATTGTCTTCGAATTCAGGGGTGTCATCGATGTCCTGTGAATCTTCGACAGTCTCCCAAACAGGCTCACCGATTTCTTCTATCTCTTCGGGAGTGTCGCCTATAGACTCAACCAAATCTATAATCGTTTCATTTTCAACGGGTTCTGAAACACCGCCGACAATGCTTTCCGAATCATCCTTTTGGGAAATCTCTACGGCATCATCCACCAGATCGATGATTTGATCGTCATCTTCCATTTCGACATCATCCACCAGGTCGATGATTTGATCGTCATCTTCCGTTTCGACAGCATCCACCAGGTCGATAATTTGATCGTCATCTTCGGTCGATTCGGTCTTTTCAATTTTCTTGTCTGGTTCATTTGGCTCAGTCATATGCACTCTCCCGTCCGCCATGAAGGATCACTGTTAAACAAACACCCTTAAATCTTGGGAAATTTATCATATGGTGTCAAGTGTGTCAAGATGTTTGCCCTCTAAAATAAGGTTTTCACAAGAGGACCGCCTGCAAAAAAAAATGATTTACAGCCGACCTGTTTGGGATGTAAAAACAGATATGCGTTACTTTTTCATTGAAAAATCGGAATGTGCGGGTTCAACATTAAATATTTCCGGTTCTGATGCCAGACATATCAGAACTGTTTTGCGCCTAAAACCCGGTGATAAAATCGGACTCTTTGACGGCAATGGATTTGAATACGAAGCCAAAATCATCGATTTATCTTCAGGAAAGGTTAAGGTCTCGCTGATTCGCCGCTTTTCTTCAACTGCAGAATCACCGATCCGGATCACGATTGCCCAGGGATTTTTAAAAGAAAGGAAAATGGACGGCATCGTCCGGCAGCTCAGTGAGCTCGGCATAACGGAATGGATGCCTTTTATTGCCGAAAGATCTGTTCCCATGCCGGATAAAAGGCAACTTTTGATACGTAAAAAACGCTGGGAAAAAATCGCAAGAGAATCGGTAAAACAGTGTCGTCGAGGCTGCATCATGAGAATCGGTGAAACCGCATCCTATTCGCAAGCCTTGAATCTGGCTCAGGTTTGTGATCTCAAGATTGCTTTCTGGGAAGATGAAGCAAATCCTGTTGACATTCAATTCACGAAACACGACCGTAAAATTCAGACCGTTTTTGCCCTAATCGGACCCGAAGGCGGTTTCACTCAAAAGGAGGTTGAAATTGCCAAGGATCATGGATTTGTCACCGCCGGCCTGGGACCTCGAATCTTAAGAGCCGAAACAGCGACCGTTGCGGCATGTGTACTGTTTCAATATCTTTTTGGCGATATGGGCCAAAAATATCTTGACAAAAAAATAGAGGTTTAATAGTTTTTGCTTTTCTCACGACCGCGCCGAGGTAGCTCAGTCGGTAGAGCAGGGGACTGAAAATCCCCGTGTCGGCAGTTCGATTCTGTCCCTCGGCACCACTTCCTTTACAAGGCCCCTAAAACAGGGGCTTTTCTTTTTGTTAAACTGTTGGTTACGGTTAAGGATCACTCAGAGGGTCACTCAGAAGCTCCTGAAAGAGAAAGAAAACCAAATCTTACCCGGAAAGACAGTAGCGCTATTAAGGGTCAATTGGCAAACGACAGTTGTTTCGAACAACCTAAAGGTCTTCATTCTTGACAGTTTTTCGATGCAATGTGAAGGATGACGACTTGATCCCGTTGTTTTTGGCATATGATGAGCAGGTCTCGGCATGCAGGTCATTGCAAAGGTTGGCGGTCGGTTCATCAAACGATGTCCCCGATTTCCTGTATCAGCGGGCCATTCTAATATTTCATTTAAAAAAGGGGTCGCTGATTTAGCTAACCCCTTGTAATATTTGGTGGAGCTGAGGGGGATCGAACCCCTGGCCTCATGACTGCCAGTCATGCGCTCTCCCAGCTGAGCTACAGCCCCGAATGGTAGGTGCAACCTAAGCAAAATGAGAGATGGATGTCAATAAATATTTCGGATTAATTATGGTGCGAAGGTATTGACAAAATTAAGCAAACTAAATATTATTATAATTTTAGTGTTTATAACATATTGAACCTAAAAGATTTTTTCAATCAACGTATTACTATAATTTTTATAAGGTAAAACAATGGATCCGAAAAACTTCATAAGAACACGAGGTAAATATCCAGCACAGACCAAAGATAATAGCATGTTCAAGGAGTTTGATGCTACGGAGCTTTACTGCCCGAGATGCAAAAGGCCTGTTCAAGTTCGCAAGCGTCTGCTGCTTGTCCTTCCTGAAGGAGACAAGTATGAATATCTGTGTGCGTTTTGTTATGAGTCTGTGGGCACCAAGATTGATCGGCAGACAAAACCCATAACAGTCATCGTTTAGGTTATTTTTTATATCCACGGAAAGGAATTTTATGCTCAGGTTTATGAGGGAACAGGCTGGGAGTTGGCTGATAAAGGTACTTTTGGGCGCCATCGTTATCGTATTTGTTTTCTGGGGTGTTGGAAGCTTTCGGGAACAAAGGGGCGGCAGGGTTGCACTTGTCAATGGCGATCAAATTACACTGGATGAATATCGAGAGTCTTACAACAATCTTCTTGAGCAGTTACGCGGAAGATTCGGAAACAATTTGAATGATGAGATGATCGAAACACTTCAGGTCAAAAAGCAGGCGTTGAACCAGTTGATCGACAACAGGCTTTTAATTCAGGAATCCAAAAGGCTTAAATTTCGGGTGTCCAAAGAAGAGCTTGCCGACGCCATTTCAAATATAACAGCGTTTCAAAACGCCGGAATTTTTGATAGTCGCATTTATAAAAATATCCTGGATCGCCTCAGAATGACCCCTGAAGAATTTGAAATGGCTCAGAAAAATGCGATGATGATTGACAAATTAAGAACCTTTATCACAAGCAGCGCCAAAGTGTCGGACCAGGAAGCCAGAGAATGGTATAACTGGATCAATGCTACGGTCGATATAGAATACATGTTTTTCGATCCGAAGGGTTATAAAAACATTCAGACTTCCGAGGAAGAAATCAAGACGTATTTTGAAAACCACAAAGAGAATTACAAGACGGACGCCATGGTAAAAGTCCGTTATCTTCATTTAGATCCCGAACAATATCGGTCCAAAGTGACGCTGTCCGATGAAGAGGCCCGGGGGTATTATGATGAAAACCTGGAATCCTTTAAGATGCCGAAAACG
This sequence comes from Desulfobacterales bacterium, assembly GCA_046484425.1. Taxonomy (GTDB): domain Bacteria; phylum Desulfobacterota; class Desulfobacteria; order Desulfobacterales; family UBA11574; genus UBA11574. The sequence goes on from JAWOIY010000002.1 coordinate 79,360, forward strand.
GTTGAGGCCAGACATATTCTTTTAAGAATGGATCCGGATGCGGACCCCGAGACGGTTAATAAAACAAAAGAAAGGGCTATCGATATATTAAAATTGGCCAGAGAGGGCAAAGAATTCGCTGAGCTGGCCAAAAAGTATTCAGAAGGGCCTACCCGGGATAACGGAGGATATCTTGGCGAATTCAGGAAAGAATCCATGGTAAAACCTTTTGCAGACAAAGCCTTTTCCATGAAAGCCGGTGAAATCAGTGAACCGGTTCGTACCCAATTCGGATGGCATATCATAAACGTCGAAAAGGTTAATGAGGAATCCATCACTCCTTTCGATGATGCCAAAAAGGACATACAAAAGAGACTCACCGACAATAAAGCCAAAAGTCTGGCCTATGACGAAGCAGAAGCGGTTTCCGACATTGCTTTCGAGGGAGAGGATCTGATCAAGGCGGCAAAAGAGCGACATTTGAAAATTTTAGCCACGGATTTCTTTTCCAGCAAAGGCCCGATCGAGGGAATAAGCAAACCGTCACAATTCGCTGCCGTCGCTTTCGATCTTTCGGCCATGGAAATCAGCGATGTTCAGGAATTGGGAGACGGATACTACATTCTTCAACTTCTGGATAAAATCCCACCCGAAATCCCCCCTAACGACAAAGTCGAGATAGAAGTGAGAGTCGATTTAATTAAAGAAAAACAAGATCAAAAAGCAAAAGCGGATTCATCGGCATTTCTTGCGGCGTTAAAAAGCGGTAAAACCATGAACGACGCCGGCAAACAATTTGATCTGGAGCCGAAAACCACCGGTTTTTTCAACCGGAACGGTTCAATCCCCAACATCGGAATTGAACGTGATATTTCTGAAGCCGCCTTTCAGCTGACCCGTGAAAAAAAACTGCCGGAAAATGTTTTAAAAGGATCAAAAGGGTATTATGTTATTCAGTTCAAAGACAGAAAAATACCGGATTCCGATGCGTTTGAAAAAGAAAAAGAAGACATAAAAGAAAGATTGCTGGCGCAAAAAAAGTCCGAAATCCTTGATGCACTTCTGGCACAACTCAAAAGCAAAAGCGACATTTCGATCAAAGAAGGATTTTTGAAGTAAAGCATTCGAGTGTCCCCCGTCTTCCTGCTAACGGTGCTGCTTCCGTATGGCCTTGTATCTTTTACCGATGCTCCATACCTTGGCCACCGGCTCCCAAGGTTCCAATAGGAGGTACCCAATTGTGTACAAAGGGACACCCTGTGATGTCATGCGTTTCATTTCCTTCAGGTCATGATAAAATATATCAGCGTTACTCCGGAAATAAGAACCACTATTGTTGAAACCACCCCGAACCGGAGATATTCAAAGAAGCCGAGCGAATAATGATCCCTTGCCCGTTCGGCGACAATGATGTTGGCAACGGATCCGATCAGGGTAAAATTTCCGGCCACGGTTGTTACGTATGCCAGCAACACCCATCCGAGCGGTGCCGATCCCAGTTCATGGAGATGGGGTCCGGTCAGCATCACCATGGGAACGTTGGATACAAGATTGGACCCGAACGTCATCAAGGCGGAAAACAGGACCAATCCCGTAGGTTCCGAGATGGCAAGATAGGGCGCACTGGCCTTCCAGGAACTCTCGATGATTCCGGTTTTGGACAGTCCGGCCACAACGATAAACAAACAGCAGAAAAACATTAGCAATGGCCAGTCCACCCGGGAAAAAACACCCCTGGGATCCTCGCGTTCAATCAAAATTAATATCGAGATTCCCGCAAGCGCGGTATATCCCAAATGAAATCCAGCAAAAAATCCAATAATTACGCCTCCTGTGACCATCAGAACAATCCAGAGATGATTTCTGTTTCCGGGCAAAACAACCGGAAAATCCAGCGACATTTTCTTGGGAAGTTCCCGGCCATAGTAAAGCCATAGCAGGCCGATATTCAGAAAAATCCCCACAGCCGCAGCTGGTCCGGCATAAAGAAAAAATTCGACGAAAGAAAATTTGCTCAAACTGCCGATGATCATATTTTGGGGGTTTCCGACCAGGGTAGCCGAGCTGCCGATGTTTGCGGATGTGGCCAGCGCAATCAGATAAGGACCTAAAGGCAGGTTGGCCCGGATGCAGGCGGAAATAACAACAGGGGTTAAGAACAGGCAAACCGTGTCATTGACCAGCAGGGCCGACAAAAAACCTGATATCAGAGACGTTGCCGTAAGCAAGCCCCACGGCGTTCTTGAAAGGGAAAGAACGCGGCCGGCAAGCCATTCGAAAAAACCGGCCCTTTCAAGATATACGGTGAGCACCATGGTTCCAAAGAGCAGCACAATCGTATCATAATTGATCGCAGCGTAACTCTCCTCAGGGGTCAGAGCCCCTATTACCAGCATGAGAACGGCGCCGAGCAGCGCCCCTGCCGGCCTGCCAATGGGCAACAGGGAGAGCCGGCGGGATGCAATCAACACGTAAGTCAACAAAAAGACCATGTAAATCAGAATGTTCAAGGGGAAAAACCTCCTAAAGCTCTTTTGGGTAGAGATGGTAATTCTGTCTGCAATTAAAAAACCCCGCGTTCCAAAGAAGACGCAGGGAAATATTTCCGGGATACCTTATCAAAAAGAAACATCCGATCTCACAGTTTTCGGAACAACGTTCAGGCATATGTGAAGTGATTTATTTTCAAAAGGCTGACCGCTGACGATGTGTTAAAAAAATCAGGCGACAGCAATATAACCTGGGTTTCAAATTGTCAAGAACCAGCTTTTTTGAAACCAGGAGATAACAATATTGACCCCCGGTCTAACTCCATTATATCAGGGGCTCAAAATCCATACGGTGCCTTTTTAAGGGCGCAAATCTTTCCGAAAACATTTGACTTTTGCTTTTTAATAGATTTTTTTGTATGTAATCAGAACCCGTTGACCTTCATACTGATCGATCGAATCATATGGTTGGTGCTTATGGTCAGGTGTCGATCAAACACTTAAAAAATTTGGCATGCTCGATCAATATTATAAAACAAACAAAAAGTGCATTAAATGACAAAACTCATTAAAATCAATTTCGTTCTGTTGTTCGCCGTCTTCTTGATGGCCGTACCGTATTCCGGCGCCCAGGATAAAACGGACACCGCAGAAAAGGATAAAAAGCCTTCCATCAGCATATCCAGGGAAATGGAAGATGCAATGATCCGGGAGGCTGCCAAAGTCAAAGAAGAGATTCAGCAGAAAGTGCGCTTGCTTTTTGACCGCGCTCCTCTGGGCTGGGATTTGAATACCATCACCTACCTGTACAATCTGGCATTGTCCCTGCCGGGAAAAATTCCCGTCTTTACGCGTTTTGTGATTGAGCAAAGTAAGGTACTGGGCATCATCGGAACCATTCTTATGGTGCTGTTTTTGGCGGGCGTCTTTTACAGTTTGCTCGGTCAGCGGCGGGTGATGGGCCGGGTGGAGCGCAGAGTCGGACCGATGATCGCATATATCCCGGAGGCTACTTATCCTTTCGTTATATCCGGTATCAGGGTGGTGGTTTCCGCCCTGATACCGCTTATACTGCTTGGGTTATTCGCCCTCATCAACGCCATGATTGACTATTCCGCGGCATGGTTTCAACTCGTCGGCCGACTGCTCGGATTGTGGGCTGCCGGAGCTCTTTTATTACGGTTGCTGAAGGAATCACTCACCCGCGATCTTATCAAGGTAACTGCACAGTATGGCACGACGATTTATCGCTGGGCACGTCTGGCATTGCTGTACGCTATTTTCGGCATTGCAGCCTACTGGACGGCGGAAGTGTTTGAGATCCGAGACGATGTCCTGGCGCTTTTGCGGTTTGCAATATCGGTTTCCATAGCAGTGGTCCTGTTGATACTGTTTCTCCACAAGAAAGCCTTTATGTCACTGCTGCCGGAACTCCCGGTTCAAAGCTATGCCAAATTTCGAAGGTTTTTGGAAAAATATTTCTTTCCTTTGTTAATGGTGTCGTTTCTGGCCACTCTGTTATGGTGCATCGGATATAGAGCATTCGGTAAGATGGTCTTAATCAAGATCTGGTTCACCGGTGCTGCGTTTGTTCTCATCATGTCGCTCTATCACACCCTGAAGCGCTTTTTGGACCAGTGGTACCAAAAGTTGAGCCGCACCGAGGAGGACGCCCGGATATTCGTCGGCATCTTGCGGTCCATCCTCAAATATGCCACCGTCCTGGCGACGTTGATTATTGTTCTTAATATGCTCGGGTTATTAAATCCCCTGCGGCGTATTATGTCTTTTCCAATTTTTCATCTCGGTGATACCACGATTACCTTCTGGCTCGTCGTAATGGCGGTCCTGGTACTGGTGGCGTTTTTCTACGTCTCCCGACTGGCCCAGGCGTATTTCGATTACAAATTGTATCCTTCTTTTGGTATCGATCCCGGACTTGGCTACGCAATCAACACGGTAGTCAAATACGTTTCCCTTGTAGTTGGATTTTTAATTGCCCTGAACGTCCTTGGGATCAATCTAAAATTTCTTTTGGTGTTTGCCGGTGCTATCGGCGTCGGTATCGGCTTCGGTCTTCAGAACATTGCAGCCAACGTCATCAGCGGCTTTACCATTATTTTCGGTGGAAAAATCCGTAAGGGTGACTGGATTGAGGTGGAAACCATGATGGGGGAAGTAACGGACATCTACATGCGGGCCACCCGGTTGCGAACCCGGGACAATATTGAATATCTGGTACCAAATTCCAATATGATATCCAGCACCGTAGTGAATTATTCTCTGTCTTCACCGCTGATCCGCATAGAACTGCCTGTTGGCGTCTCATACAGATCAGATCCGCGCCAGGTTGAAAAAATCCTGCTGGCTGCTGCTGAAAATGAACCGCTTGTGAACAAAATCCATAATCCGGCGGTACGCTTTGTAGAGTATGCTGACTCTTCCATCAATTTCGAGTTGCTCGTCTGGATTGACGTACGCAGTACGCCTCGGCGAAAGGTTCGGAGCGATCTTTACTTTGTCATATTCGAAGAGTTTGCCAAAGCCGGTATTGAGATTCCGTTTCCCCAAAGGGATATACATATCCGTTCTAAGACGGATTCAACCTGAGTCACAGCCAATGCTCTTGTCGAAGCGGTTACCGGAAAACAATAAAATAGTAGGGCGCATTTCCCTTCCCGATACTACAGTTAGAATTTTCAGAACCATAGAACAAACGCTTGTTGTCAGCGTCCACAAATCTGCGCCTGAAGAATAGCGTTAACCTGTCGGTGGACGGAGAAGAATTGAAAGTTTTCAAAAATAGGGTTTACTCTATTTGATGTATAAAGGCTCCTATATGGTATCTAAAATGCGCCAGAGTATAGGCTTTTTTTGGGGGAGCAATGGGAGGATTTGCTAATGTCCAAGAAACCAACCTATGAAGAATTGGAACAAAAGGTTAAAGAATTAGAGAAAGAATCGGTTAAGTTAAAGAGGAAAGAGGAATTACTGCACCAAGAAAAGAAGCTCGGTGAAGGAATAATCCACAGTTTACCCGGTCTCTTCTATGTGTTCGATGAGGAACGGTTTGTACGATGGAACAAGAAATGGGAGACAATTACCGGATATTCACCCGAGGAGCTTGGCAGGATGCACGGCCCTGATTTCTTCGAAGGTGCCGACAGAGAGCATATCGCTGATAAAATGCAGGAAGTTTTTCGTGAAGGTGCCTCGACGGCTGAGGCTGAGCTCGTGACAAAGGACGGTAGGAAAATTCCCTACTACTTCAGCGGATTGCGCGTGGTGATCGATGGGAAACCTTTTCTCATCGGCCTGGGATTTGATATTACCGAGCTCAAACGAGCGGAGGAGGCGCTTCGGGAAAGTGAGGAAAAGTACAGACTGTTGGTAAATAATCTCCCAGGTATTGTATACAAAGGATATAAAGACTGGTCTGTTGAATTCTTTGATGGAAAGATCGAATTATTGACCGGTTATGATGCTGATGAATTTAAAGCTCGAAAAATGAAATGGTCCGATATAATAGTTGAGGAGGATTTAGAAGCTGCAAAAGAACACTTTATCAATGCCATAGATACAGGCGAGCCATATTTAAGAGAGTACAGGATTAGATCCAAAACTGGGGATATCTATTGGATACAAGAAAGAGGGCAGATCGTTTGTAATGGTAAGGGGGACATAAAATACGTGACTGGTGTTTTTTTTGATATCACCCATCACAAACAGGCCGAAGATAAATTGAAGAAAAGCGAAAGGTTTTTACAGAACATTTTTGATGCAATACAGGACGGCATTTCCGTTCTTGACAAAGATTTAAACATTATGCGGATCAATAATACAATGGAAAAGTGGTATTCTCATGCGATGCCGTTCAAGGGTAAGAAATGTTATGAATTTTATCACGGAAGAACTGAACGTTGTGAAATTTGTCCTTCTATAAGAGCCCTGGAGAAGGGCAGCCTACAAATGGACATTGTGGCTTTAGTTGAATCAGGGCAATCCGTAGGATGGCTGGAGTTGTATTCTTTTCCTATTCTAGACGAAAATGGGAATCCAATCGGCATTGTTGAATATGTTCGTAATGTTACAGAACGAATGGAAGCCGAACGAGCACTTCGAGAAAGCGAACAGCGATTTCGTACGGTTGCTGATTTTACCTATGACTGGGAATCCTGGATCACACCTGATGGGACTTATAAATATGTTTCACCTTCGTGTCAGCGTATCACTGGTTACGGTGCCCATGAATTCCTCAAAGACGCCAAACTTCTCGAAGAGATTGTCCATCCGGATGACCGCAAGTTTCTCGTCCGGCATCTTAAAGATGAGATAGAGAGTATGGATGCACAAACAATAGAATTTCGCATAATAACACACAACGGCGATGAACGATGGGTCGCTCACATTTGCCAACCCGTTTACGGTGATGACGATAGTTTTCTTGGAAGACGCATTAGTCATCGAGATATAACGGAGAAGAAGCGAGGTGAGACCGCTCTTCGCAAGGCACACGCCGGGTTGGAAAAACGCGTTGATGAGCGTACCGCAGAGCTTTTAAAAGCTAACAGAGAATTAAGAAAGGAAATATCATATCGAAAAAAAGCAGAAAAGGCTCTGAAGCAAAAAAAGGTGGAATTGGAGGCAAGAACAATCGGTCTTGGAGAAGCAAACACGGCATTAAAAGTCTTATTGAAACAAAGAGAAGAAGATAAAATTGAACTTGAAGAAAAGGTGTTGTTGAATGTCAGGGATTTGATCTTCCCCTATCTGGAAAAATTAAAAATGAAAAAATTGGGTGAAAAACAACGGACCTATATCGGAATTATAGAATCGAATTTAAATGATATTGTTTCTCCTTTTGTACACGGCTTGTCCTCTAAATTAATAAAGCTTTCTCCCACAGAACTTCAGGTGACCAATCTGATCAAGCAGGGTAATACCACAAAGGAAATTGCGGAAATTATGAATTTGGCCACGAGTACAATCGACTTTCATAGAAACAATATTCGAAATAAAATCGGTATAAAGAACAAAAGAATCAACCTTAAAACATACCTGTCATCCCTTTTATAATATGGGGTTTGCCCCCATATTACACCCACAATCATCTCATCTTGTACAATCATACAATTTTAGTATGGTAAGAATAAAGTTCCCATTGATTCCCGGGCTGGTTTTAAAATTAAAATACGCTTTAATTATTTTGGAAAGCAGTAAAGTGTTCCTTATCTGAACAAAGGCGGGAGCAAAAAGATTTGTTTATTGAGTTGGCTGGGGTTTTTCCTTGGTTAATATGCTGATGAAACCTGTTTTGGATCTTGAGATATTATGATTTCTTCTCCATGCAAGACTTGTCGCAGACACGATCAACCTAAAGAAGATTGTTATAAAGATTGTGCATTATTACAGGCAATACAAAACGTTCAGCTATCAGCAAAAAAAGATCTACTTGGCTCTGGAGCAGACTGTTCTGAAGAAAACGGAATGACCATTGATCATTCGACCGCAAAACGTTTGCTCCTTTTTAGTTAGTTTCCATTTTTGAATCAATTGGTATTATTTTAGGAGGTTACATATGGCAAAAGTCATGTCAAAACAAAAAATTAAACGTCATAGGGTGACATTTTCATTTGAATCAAGCGATGCCGAAGAGGTCATCCTTATGGGGGATTTTAATAATTGGAATCCCAAAAAGCACCCCATGCAAAAGGATAGGAACGGGATGTGGGTCAAGTCCGTGATAATATCTCCCGGCAAATACGAATACAAGTTTCTTGTTGACAGGCAATGGAAAGAAGATCCACAAAATGATCAGACCTGTCTAAATTGTTTCGGAACATACAACAGTGTTTTTAACCTGACTGGATCTTAATCCGGGCTGGGAGGAACAGGCTGGGAACTAAAACACAAAGTGTGTAAATATACACGAACGACCTAAAAAAACACATTTGTAAGCACATAAAAATTCGGTATTTATGAGGAAATCAATGGCATCAAATTTTCAAATTTATTCTTATAAAACCAGAGACAGCCTCCATCTGAAATTGAATGGCGATTTTGATGGAAACTCAGCACACGAATTGATCAACATATTAATTGAGGCTGGTACCGGTTTCTGGGAAGTATTTATTGACACCAATGGTCTAAAAACCATCCATCCATTTGGTCGGGCTGTTTTTGAAAAGAACCTTGGCATCTTAAAGAAGAAACTCAGTAACCTTATATTTATTGGGGAAAATGGACATAAAATTTCATCGAATTAGAAGAAGGTGCAACGATTGTTGTGGGTTGGTTTGGGATCATCGGATCAAGTGTCCCTGCTCTATCTTTTTTTCAGCTTTTAAAATACCTTGAATTATAATTCTTAACAAAGAGTTTATGCCATGAAAAATACGGAAAGGCCAATTGAAAAAAGAAGTCATGACCGGTTACAGGCTAAAGATGGTGTGTATGCTGTAATTAATTATAAACCCACTATCTTTGGCCAAGTTATTAACATTAGCAACGATGGTATGGCGGTTCGTTATTCGAATAACGGAAAGCGGTTAGGCGTGCCTTCCGAATTAGATATCTTCATAATTGATAGTAATTTTTATATTGAAAAAATTCAGATAAAATTTATTTCTGATTTTGAAATAGGTGATCAGTCCCATTTTGGTTCTCAAAAAAATAGGCAACGATGTTTTCAATTTGGCAAAATGAAGTCCAGTCAGTTATTTCAGTTGGATTATCTACTGCAGAACTACACAAATTAATTTGGCCTGTCAGTATTGTAAACAAATAGTGGTGCACCAGCCATTTTTTAGGAAAGGAGGTGAGGGCTTCATGCCTATCTATATTACGCTGTTCAATTTAACAGAACAGGGAGTTAAGAATATCAAAGACGCACCTAAACGCATCGAAGAAGGCATCAAAGCTGCTGAATCGATGGGAGGAAAATTGATAGGTTTCTATGCAACAATGGGTGAATATGACTATATTTCCATTGGCGAAGCTCCGAATGATGAAGTATATATGACCTTTCTTTTAGGGTTAGGTATTCAAGGGAACGTCAGAACGAAGACGCTCAAGGCGTTTACTAATGAAGCGCTTGGGAAAATGATTGCGAAGTTGCCATAATTTAGTCGATAAGGCCTGAATTATTGTTTGCAGTTGTTGAGTAAATCATACACTGGTGCAACGCTTTTCTGTATTTGAGCCATTTATGGCAAACCTGATACCCGCCGATCCGGTATTGCTACACTGCTTTTTTCGACCCCTTGGAAATTATGACGCGATATGCAGTCTGCCGGTTTTCCAGAGCGCGACCGCACTGTAAGTTCTCGCCCAGAAATTGGCTTTTTCTTCAGCAGGATATTTAAAAAAATCCTGTGTCCAGTTGAAGGATGGATTTTGATAGATATCCCGAAGAATGTTTGCAATGTGTTTGGGTTTCCAGTGGGCGTAAATGAGAAAATCGTAAACAAGTCCTATCATTTTTTTGGGTTGAAGTGCTGAGGGATTTGGAAAGAAAAGGATTTGTCTGGTCCAGTCCGGAATGTTTTTCTCGTTTTTGGCGGATTCAAGCGCAAGTCCCCTGGGGATATCATTTTCATTGTCGAAATCCCTGTGAAACAGCCAAAGGTCCGATGATTGATATTCCCGAATAAAGTCAATCAGTGTTTCATTGGAACAGGGAATAAAACCTGAAAAGCGCTGTGCATGGCCGGCCGCCTTTCCAAGGTCCCACATACAGTCCAGAACAGCATCGACATTCGTTTCTTCGTTTGCGGTATTTCCATCAAAGTATGTTCCGATTACATCTACAAGTGGAGGTTGGTGGTATTTTCCGTACTTTTCCTGGTTTTTTTTATGCAGGCTGAAAGGGCTTCGAATGGAGCGCATGAAAGGAGATCCTTCATTCCAGGTATTGTCAAAGTTTAGACAGCGGTCCTCGCTATCGGAGATGGTAACCGGGAACAGGCCCATCGACGCATTTCCCTTAAACGCTTCCATGGTGAGAAGGGCAATATATTCCGCAATCTTTCCGAGCCCGCTAAATACGCGGGCGGCTTCCAGTGAAATTCCGTACCACCGCCGGATGTCGCCAGGATCGATGTAACTGCAGGCCTTAACCAGATCGTCTTCAAGATAGCCGATTTTTCGCAGTTCTTCCGTCGCGCGATATCCCAACAGATTTTGAAATAAAATATGTGCGCCTGAAGGCGTATAATCCAGAATATAAGGCATACCCCTTGATCGGAATATGTTTTCAAGAAAATGAATAACAGGAATAACCTGATCAAATAATTTTCTCTGGGCGGCCTTATCTTCATAAAGCATGTGGTTTTCTTCCCCGAGAAAAATCTCAAAATCAATCGGCATGAGCACGGATTGTGATCTTTCGCCGATAAGGGGGATATGGACCTGAAGCGCTCTCTGAAGCGCCAGGTGTTCCAGATGATGGATCGGTTCTGCTGCTGCGGGAAATGCTGGATCGTATCCCTCCCAAACAAGTTCGTTTCCTGTGGCAACGACATAATGGCTCAGTTGAAAGCAATTTTTTAATCGATCGATCACGCGATAGTAATATTCCCGATCGTTCATGTCTTCAGCCCTCTGGTCTCAATTAAACAGACATCTAAAAATTTTCGTTAGATATTCGGATTAGCCTTCCTTCTGATTCAACAGCAGGCTTTCAAGGCCTCTGGCATAAAATTTTTCGATGTATTCCTTGACCATTCGCCGGGCCGAAAATTTTGCTGCATTACTCTTAATTGAATTTTTCATGACGTTTACCCAGCCCTGTGGAACACCGTCATCCGATACACTATAATACTTTGGAATCACTTCTTCTTCAAGGATGTGGTAGAGTTCGGCGGCATCCGAAGAATCCCGGTTGCCTTCGATTTCCTTGTGACCGAATGCCCAGCCGTTTTTGCCGTTAAACCCTTCTATCCACCAGCCGTCCATAATGCTAAGTTGGGGCACTCCGTTTATGGCTGCTTTCATACCGCTGGTTCCGCTGGCTTCCATGGGCGGCAACGGATTGTTGAGCCATACATCCACGCCGTGAACCATGTATTGCGCCAGTTGTTCCCCGTAGTCTTCCACAAAGGCGATGCGTCCCCCGGATTCCGGATCACGCGCGGCATTAAACACCCTTTGAATGATCTGTTTGCCGGCATCGTCGGCGGGATGCGCTTTGCCGGCAAAGATGATCTGGATGGGCCGCCAGCGGTCGTTGAGAAGTTTTTTCAGGCGCTCCATATCATTAAAGAGCAGCTCTGCCCGTTTGTAGGTGGTGAAACGACGTGCAAATCCGAGGGTTAACACCGACGGATCGAGCAGTGTTCCACCGGCAATAACGATGGACGGACTGACGCGATCTCCGGCCCAGCGAACGCGAGACCGTTCCCGGACCGCATCGATGAGTTTGATTTTTAACCAGTAATGGGTTTGCCACAACGCATCATCCGGGATTTTGTCGATCAGTTCCCAAACAAGGGGATTGTCATGATCGGACAGCCATTCAGGCGCCAAATAGGTATCGAAAAGACGTTTCATCCGTGGATCGACCCAGGTGGGGACATGGACTCCGTTGGTGATATGATCCACATGAATCTCTGGTTCAGATGTGTTCGGCCACAGACTTTGCCACATTTTTCTGGAGACTTCTCCATGCCGTTTGCTGACACCGTTTCGATAGGCCGACATCCTGAGGGCGAACGCCGTCAGGTTAAACCCTGCATGGGGTTGCTCAGGGTGGATTCCCAGCTGAAGAAATGCTTCGCGATCCAAACCCAGAGACGGCCAGTAAGCGTGAAAATATTTTTCCATCAGGTGAAAAGGGATGACGTCATGCCCGGCCGGAACCGGCGTATGCGTGGTAAACACGGTAGTATTTCTCACGTGCTTAATGGCCTCAGGATACGGCGCGCCCTCCTGAATCCGGTCACGAACGCGTTCCAAAAGGGCAAATGCGGCATGCCCCTCGTTAAGATGCATCAAGTGATGTTTGATTCCCAGGATTTCCAAAATTTCGGTGCCCCCGATTCCGAGAACGATTTCCTGGCGAAGCCGTTGCTCAATGTCCCCGATATAAAGACGGGCCGATATGCTGCGATTCCAGGGGTCATTTTCTTCGATATCCGTATCCATTAGATACAGGGATATACGGCCGACGCTTACTTTCCAGACGCCCACGTGAATTGCCGGCTCGATGAAAGGAACCCGAACCACAAGCTGCCGGCCCCCATTGTCAAATACCCTGGAAATCGGTGCGGCGTCTCTGTTGATGGTTTCGTGAATATTTTCCTGCCAGCCGTCTTCGCGAATGTGTTGATGAAGATATCCCTGGGGATACATGAAACCGACGGCCACCAGGGGGACCCCCAGGTCGCTGCATTCCTTGATATGATCTCCGGCCAGAAACCCCAGACCGCCGGCGTAAAACGGCAGGGAACGATGAATCCCGTATTCAGCGCTGAAATAAGCGACGGCAAAGGTGTCAGGATCATAAGGGATATGGTTCAAAAATCGGTACGATTTGTCCGATAGATACCGGCGAAACTGGGAAAGTACCAAATCATAATTTCGCAAATAATCGTCGTTGGCAGCGGCAAACGCCAGAATTTCAGCCGGAATCTCTCTCAGCATCTTGTCGGGATTGTGTCCGCTTTCTTTCCATGCCTGCCGGTCAAGCATTTTGAACAGCATTCTGGCTGAGGGATGCCAGCTCCACCAGAGATTTTCCGCCAGTTCTCCAAGTCCGCTCAGGCGTTCAGGGAGGTTTGGAAACTCGACTGTTTCAGGGTCCATTTTTTTAATTCCTTTTCACAACAGGGGGAAATCGTGATGTTTTCGGGTGATAAACCGAAGGCTGACCGTTTAATCATCAACGACAAACCGCCTATGATGAAGACACGACGATAACATTATTCAGGGTGCCGAACCGGTTGGCGCGCGTTTGATCGTTATTGGGATCATTTTTCCATTGACCGTCCACCATAAAGCGATATTCATATGTTCCGGGAAAGAGGAAGGTCATTTTTTCCCACACCCCGTTTTTGTTTTTTTTCATGGGATGGACTTTTGGATTCCACTGGTTGAAATCTCCCATGAGTATCACCTCTTTGGCATTGGGCGACCCCAGGGAGAAAGTTGCCTTTCGCTTTTTGGGTTTAAGTTCCGATTTTATTGCGGACATGGATTACCTCCTTTTGTAAAAAAGGTTCATCGATCAATTACATGTAAGGTCTTGTATGGTTTCACAGCCATTGCTTTTTTTTAAAGAACCCGATCATGATTCCTGCTACAACGGCAATAATGGCCCAGACCATCACATATCCCCACCGCCATTCGAGTTCCGGCATAAATTTAAAATTCATGCCGTAAACACCCGCAATAAAGGTGATGGGAATAAAGATGGTGGCTATGATGGTCAGCACTTTCATGACCTCGTTCATTCTGTTGCTCAGGGTGGATAGATAGATATCCAGCATGCCGGCCAGAATATCCCGATACGATTCAATGGTGTCGATAATCTGTATCGTATGGTCATAGACATCCCTGAGAAAAACATGCATCTGTTCTTGAATCAGAGAAGATTCACTTTTTACCAGACCGTTAATGATTTCCCGAATCGGCCAGATTTGCTTGCGAAGATATATCATATCTCGTTTCATCTCATGGATGATCTCCAGGGTGTCACGGGTGGGATTATCAAGGAGCTCCGTTTCAAGGTCTTCAATTTTGTCGCCCAGTGCTTCCAGGATGATAAAGTAGTGATCCACAATGGCATCAATCAGGGCATAGGCCAGGTAATCGCATCCAGCTTTGCGAATTCGGGTTTTGGGTTTGCGGATTCTTTCCCTGACGATGTTGAAGACATCGCCCTGGATTTCCTGGAAAGTAATCAGAAAATTCGACCCCAGAAGCAGGCTGAACTGCTCAGACCTGATTTTTTCGGAATTTTCGGTGTAATGCAGCATTTTTAAAACGACAAAAATAACATCCTCGAATTCCTCGGTTTTGGGTCGCTGGCCGGTATCTAATATGTCCTCCAAAACCAGCGGATGGATGTTAAAATTTTGGCCGATTTTTTCGACGGTGTCTATTTCATGCAAGCCGTCGATGTTGATCCAGGTCACCGTTGGCAAATCTTTAAGTGGAAACGCCTCCTGAATGTCATCCAGCACTCTTTCTTCCAAGTGTTCCTCATCATAGTCAATGAGGGTGATTCGGACTTCATCTACCTTTTTTTCGCCAATATGAACCAGCGTTCCAGGAGATTCCCCCGCCTTCTTAAATTGTTTTTTAATAAACCTTGGCATAACGAAGTATCCCTTCCATTAGAGAAACATCAGAATTATTGTCCTTTGAACATTTGTAATTTAAGCTGGCGTTTATCGTCATTGGCCATGTAGATGGTTGCAGATTTCATATTTTTTCCGGCCGAAGTCTTAAAAAAAAGATTTTAAGACAATTGTTTATTATTAAGCGAAGGGAAGAGACTTGTTTCTAACCTCTTGAAATAGCAATATTTTAAAGCTTGTAAGGGTAAGGGATCACATAAATGAGCATTGCAGCGATGACAGCTTTGTTAATGAAAGTTAATTGTCGAAACAGAATACACTATCAGTACAATAAAAATAAACCCTGTTGTCAAGATATAATAGACGAGGCATTTTACTCCAGAAGTTTTGACACACAAAGGTCTGTATGCTAAAAATAAAAGATATTCCTTAATTTTTCTGGGGAGGGGTTATGGAGAAACATCAAAAATTTTCCATCTGGTATGTTCTGCTGGGCATATGGCTCGTGTTGATCGCCCAGCAATATCTTGGCGCTTTTTTTTCCATTGAGGTCATCCCATATAGCCAGTTTTTAAAGTTGTTGAAGGAAAACAAAATTAGCGAAGTAGCGATCAGTGCCAACCAGATCCAGGGAAAGATGAAAGTCGAGGGCGAAGGGGTTGACAAGGAAAAGATGTTTCGTTCGATCCGGGTGGATCCGGAAACATCCAATCTCCTTGAGCAGTACAATGTACCTTTCAAAGGGGAGATTGAATCCGATTTTCTGCCAAGACTGCTTTCCTGGATTGTTCCTACGGCCATCTTCTTCGGTATCTGGTTCTTTTTCATGCGGCGAATGATGGGGCAGCAACATGGGGTTTATGACATTGGGAAAGAATAAAGCCAAAATTTATATGGAAGACGAACTCAATGTCTCTTTTGAAGATGTTGCCGGTGTGGATGAGGCCAAGCAGGAGCTGGTGGAAGTGGTAGAATTCCTCAAGGGACCGGAAAAGTTTACCGAACTGGGCGGCAAGTTACCCAAAGAAATTATATTCGATGATATCTCCACCGGGGCGCACAATGATTTATCCAGGGCCACCGACATCGCGCTCAGCATGGTCAAGGAATACGGTATGAGCGGAAAGGTCGGCCAGGTTTATTTTGCTCGTAATAAAACCGTCCAATTTTTGGATATAGTGGGTCAAGGTGCAGCCGAATACAGCGAGGCTACGGCCGAACTGATTGATAACGAGGTTCGCGAAATCATCAGCACCCAGTATGCCAGGGCGATGGACATCCTGAGTGGGAAAAAGCAATTTCTTGAAAAGGCGGCCCACGTGATACTGGAAAAAGAAAAAATCGACGGTAAAGAATTAAAAGCCATGATGGATGAAAATTCATAAAGTTTCACGATCAAATCAAATTCCATTCTGTATCCAATACGATAATTAGAAGGGAGGAGAAATACCATGGGACATCCGCAAAGTCACTCAAGAGAAACGTTCGGTATTCAGCAGCACGGTATTATCAATCCGGGCAATGTGTATCGGAATCTATCCACACCGGCACTATATGAAGAAGTGGTCAGGCGCCGTGAGGGATTCATTTCTCATCTTGGTCCCGTCGTTGTGCGAACCGGTCAACATACCGGAAGGGCGGCGAAGGACAAATTCATCGTCAAGGAACCATCGAATCAAGATAAAATCTGGTGGGGGAAGGTAAATATCCCCTTCGATGAACGGAAATTCGAATTGCTGCATCAGCGTATGTGTGCGTATTTGCAGGGCAGGGATATTTATATCCAGGACTGCTATGCCGGTGCAGATGCCAATTACAGGATTCCGGTAAGGATCATCACTGAAACGGCTTGGCATAATATGTTTGCGAGAAACATGTTTATCCGCATCCTTGAAAAAAAAGAACTTGCACAGCACAGGCCGGATTTTGTGGTCATCAATGTACCGAGTTTCATGGCGAATCCTGAGATTGACGGCACGATCTCACCGACATTCATCCTCGTTCACTTTTCGAGGCGGCTGATCCTTATCGGCGGTACGAGCTATGCCGGTGAGATCAAAAAATCGATTTTTACGATCATGAATTATCTGCTTCCACAAAAAGATGTTTTGTCGATGCACTGCTCGGCGAATATCGGCAAAAATGGTGACGTAGCAATATTTTTTGGCCTTTCGGGTACTGGCAAAACAACGCTTTCCGCAGATCCGGAACGCATACTCATCGGCGATGATGAGCACGGGTGGAGTGAAAACGGTGTATTCAACTTCGAAGGCGGCTGTTATGCGAAAGTGATAAAACTCTCCAAAGACGCTGAGCCGGAAATATATGAAACGACACGCCGATTTGGAACGATACTGGAAAATGTCGCACTCGATTTCGACACTCGCCGTATCAATCTCGACGATGATTCATTGACCGAAAATACCCGTGCGGCATACCCGATCTCCCATATTCCAAACGCCCTCAGGGACGGGATGGGCGGTCAACCCAGCAATATCATTTTTCTGACCGCCGACGCATTCGGTGTCATGCCTCCTGTTTCCAAACTTTCCAAGGATCAGGCAATTTATCATTTTCTGTCAGGTTATACGGCAAAACTCGCCGGCACGGAAAAAGGCGTAACAGAGCCTTCGGCGACCTTCAGCACATGTTTTGGTGCGCCTTTTATGGCGCTCAATCCGGCCGTGTACGCTCGGCTCCTTGGTGAGAAGATTGAATCGCACAAGGTCGACTGCTGGCTCGTCAATACAGGATGGACAGGCGGACCTTACGGTATAGGAAACCGCATCCCCATTCGGGATACCCGTGCGATGGTCAAGGCAGCCTTAGACGGTAAGCTCGCAACGATCGAAACCCGGAAAGATGAAATATTCGGACTCCATGTTCCGGTCAGTTGTCCCAATGTTGCGTCCGAGGTTCTCATGCCCGAGAATACCTGGCAGGATAAAGCTGCTTACAGAGAGAAGGCGAAGAATCTTGCCGCAAATTTCCAGAAGAACTTTAAGCAGTTTGAAAATGATGTGTCGGAAAAAGTTAAAAAGATCGTCATACAGGCTTAGGTTTCAATCAAGAATATATTTCCATAGATAAACTTCCCTTGTAAGAAAGTTTGTCTTTTTATTATTTCGCCGGCTATACAGGTTTAATCGACATACTCCGCGATCCACCGGTGCTTTCGCTTTAATTGCAGGATTAAGCTATCATGATGGCGGATTCGAATCATGGCCCGAATGATTAGGTATGAACCCAGCAAGACCAGTACACCACAAATAACGAGCAGTGGTATGATCAGGTGCATCACCTGAAGAACATCGTAGTATTTTGAAGTGGCGATCAGGACGCTTAAAACAGACAGCGGCAAGACCAAAACCGCAATTCCTGTCCGCATGGTTGACAGTGAGGTTCTCTTTTCAGCCAAAAGAAGCTGTACCTCATTGATGATAATCCCTTCAGGAACAAATTCACATTCCTTATTTTATTAATGATTTTTATACTCTCAGCGCGGGAAGCATAACTTCCTCAAGCCTCATTCGTTGCCTTTCAAAGATTTCTCTGTCTTTTACTCTATCAAATTTGATCATCTTCCCAAAACGAAGAAACACCTTACTAAAGGGTTTGGGCAGAAGAAATTTGTCCCAACTGTTGAAATACCATGCTTTTTCTGCAGAAACCGAAAAAGGTACGATTACGGCATTGGCAGCATGTGCCAAACGTATTACACCAGGTTTAACAATACCTGAAGGCCCCTTAGGCCCATCTACAATATGGGCTGCGAGTTTTGTCTCCTTTAAATTGGCAATCATTTTCTTTAAAGCCTCCATTCCACCTTTTGAAGAAGAACCCCGAACTGGATTCCAGCCATTACGCAAAGCCATCTTGGCTACTATTTCACCGTCTATGCTCTGACTGATCATAATACTTGGGTTGAAGGTTTTGTATTTTTTAAAAGGACGAACAGCAGAGAAAAATTGTTGATGCCAAGTGCAAAGCAAAACGACACCACCATTTCTTCTATATTCCATCCAGTCTTTATCATTTTCAACCTTTAAACGAAATGTGCACGAATAAAATAAAATAAATCGATAAAAGAAAGAAATGAACGCCTCTGACGTTAGAAAACGATCTGTCTTTAATTTCAAGATGGCGCACCCCTATTGCTAATGGTAAGCATGAAGATAGAAAAGTATTGTGCGTTTGCTAATTAATAGGATTTGATGGGCTGTAAGTTTATTGCTTGTTTGCCTTTAGAGGTTTCTTTTAATTCAAAAGATACAGGGTCACCCTTTTGTAATCCAAAATGCCCAAATTCCTTGATTCCTGATTTATGCACGAAAACGTCCCCGTATTCTTCAGTGTGTATAAAACCATAGCCCTTTTTTTCACTGTATGATTTGACATAACCTTCCATCTAAAGTTTATCCTTTCATTATATCTTGTGCAAATACTCAAGAGGTCACTTTGAAAAAAGGCTATAAAAGCGAGGTTCTTTAGACAGGTTCCAAAATAAATACCAGAAGTATACACAAGTAGTGAATGATAGAATTAATCGACTCCGTAATTAATCCTTTCGTATTGATAAGTTAATTGTTTGACCGGAAAATAATCCTTCTGATTTTCTATGAAACATAATTTGAGATGCTCATTTTACCGGCTTTCAAAAAACAATATCATATCAAATAGATACCAGGTCGACATCGTCAAAAAACAGTTCCACCGAGTCATCTTCGGATGAATCATATAACGCCATGACTGATCCGGCGATTTTGTTGGCATAGGGTTCGATGGGAAATATATTGTCAGTCCGAAGGATTGCAACCAAGGCGGTCATTCCCTTGGAAATGGAACTCACGATAATCTCACTTTCATAATTTTCTTCGCAGAGAAATGAAAAATTTTCCTTTTGCAGCATTGAAGACGCCACTTTATTCAGATTTTTATCGAGGATTGCATATTCCCTTATTTTGAGTTTATTTTTGGTATCATCTCGAGAAATCACATATTTTTGACGCATATCTTTTCTCCTTTTCATCGGGTTTCTATGCTTATAGATTTTTTTCTTCATTCCGGGAATGATTTGGACTCTCTTCTGATTTTATAGTGTTTTTATCCAGTTTTCGGTGTCCCTTTTGTTCGTTTTTTTTCTTCCTTGCCAACTCTTTTTGACGTTTATCAAATTGATAATTTGATCTTGCCAATTTATTACCTCCTTGGCTGTTGCTTTTGATAATGCCAACAAGAAAGGGATCTATGAGCGGACTTTGTTGAGGTTAAAGTCTGATGACAACAAATTGTAAAGGTATAAATTCAAATAAAACGAAAGGGCATCCCCTCAAAATTAGAAGGAATGCCCTTTTTATTCAGAACATAAGGTTAAATCACAGTTACGTTTGCAGCGGCAGGGCCTTTTGGTCCTTGCTCTATCTCAAAGGAAACTCGATCACCTTCATTGAGGGATTTAAATCCGTTTGCATTGATTGCAGAATGATGAACAAACACATCCGCTCCGTCTTCCTGCTCAATGAATCCGAACCCTTTTTGGTCGTTAAACCACTTAACAGTTCCATTGGTCATGATAACATCCTCCTTTCCTAAAAATTTTCAACGTCGCAAACTGGAGGGTGCCACTTTGACAAATGGATTGATCCTACAGAAAGAAACCATCCCGCAGATTAAACAGGACTTGAATAATTAAATATATAATACGCTTTATATAGAGAGAAAGCAAGCTAATTATTTGTTTTTTTTAAAAAATTTAAGGATACGCATTTAAACGTGCAAAAACGAAAAGTTATGCGAACAATGTCGGAGGAAGTTCTGTATGGCAAGGAATCCTGAAGAGGCAAGGTTTTCATGAATTTTATGTCAATTTCTCAACATAAAATCAGCTAATGCCGCCCGTTCGGAATCGGACATGGCCTTTGTCTTCTCGAGTTGCCTTTTCATTGTGCCGGCCCTTTCCGGGTTGATAATCGGATGGGATTCCCCCTTAAGATATTGGATAAGTTGTTCTTTTTTCCCTTTATATGCCCCGGCCAAATCAGATAGGGAAGGAATCGTGCCGGAAGTGGCGCCTTCCGTCTTGTGACAAAAAATGCAGCCGTTCGATTTGAAAATCGCTTCTCCCTGTTCACCCGCAGATAATGCAGCCGTAAATAACAAACATGACAAAATAACAAGAATGATGCCTGATGTTTTCATGGTTCAACCTTTCTTTTTGAGAGTTTTTATTTTTGGTTCTTCTCTAATTTGGTTGGAGAAGAGGGTCCAAGGATTCCCTCCGGGCCGTAGGGAATCCTTTCAGGATCATCAACCAATTTGGAGATGATCCATATTTTTTACATGGCTGGAGTTTTTATATTCTTCGTCCGAAGCAGGACAAACGCCCGGTCTGTGGATACACTCGATGTTCAATGAGCGGTTTATCCGGATATCCTGAGTGTCAGGAAAAGGATCGATCCATTGCGATTGATCAAAAATAGGATCGTGTTTCCCTTTTTATACTGGCTTATTTTTCGATTGAAGGCCGCCAGGCTTTTAACCGGTAACTGGTCGACTTCGAGGAGGATATCTCCGCTTCTCAGGTCTGCTTCGGCTGCCGGGGAATTGCTTTCAACATTGACGATGATAAGACCGCTGGTTTCCGGCAAGTCATATTGTTGTGCAAGTTCGGGGGTAATCTCCTGCAAGGTCATTCCGAAACTAAGTTCTCCTTTGGGCATTTGCAGATATTCTTCTTCTGTCGCTGTTTTCAACTCGCCGACCCTGACTTCTGCTATCATTTTTTCCCGATTGCGAATGATCTCCACGGAAACCGTTTTGCCCACAGGTGTTGAGGCTACAACATACGGCAGTTCTCTGCTTTCCCGGATGGGTTTGTCGCCAAAAGAGACGATCACGTCTCCGCGCATGATACCGGATTCATCGGCCGGACCTCTTGAAGCAACGTCCGAAACCAGGGCGCCTCTTTCAACCGGCAGGTTTAGCTTATCTTTGAGTTCAGGGGTGACTTTCTGGATTGTGACACCGATCCATCCCCGGATCACCTTTCCCTTTTTAAGCTGGGGCAGAAGGTCTTTGACCATATTAATGGGAATGGCAAATCCGATGCCGACACTGCCTCCGCTTTGGGAAAAAATGGCCGTGTTAATACCGATAACCTCACCGGCGGTATTTAAAAGGGGGCCCCCGCTGTTACCCAGGTTAATAGGCGTATCGGTTTGAATAAAATTGTCATAAGCGCCGGCGCCGATCTGCCGATATTTGGCACTGACGATTCCCGCTGTCACCGTATTCCCCAGACCAAATGGATTGCCGATGGCAACCACCCAGTCGCCGACTTCCAGCAGGTTCGAATCGCCCAGGATAAGCGGAATGAAAGGCATGTCTGATTTGATACGGATAAGCGCCAGATCCGTCATGGGATCACGGCCGACGATTTTGGCGGCGAATTCTTTATCATCAGCCGTACGAACTCTGATTTCGTCGGTTTGTTCAACCACATGGTTGTTGGTCAATATAAAGCCTTTTTGGTCGATGATAAAGCCGGTACCCAGACTCTTTTGCTTAAACTTTTTGGGTATCTGACCCCCAAAGTAATGTTCGAAGAAATCTCTCATCGGATCGTTCGGACCAAACGGTATCGGGCCTTCTCGATCCTCATTGATGGTTTTGACGGTACTGATATTGACCACCGATGGATTGGCGATTTTAACCAGATGTGAAAAAGACACGGGAGCTTCTGTGACATTTCTCGCGGAAAAAGACTCCGACGGTGCTATGATAAGAAACACAGCAATACTGACCCAAACGGCCAAAAATTTGTCCAGGATCAGGGGGATTCGGAATGTGTTGTTTGGATAAGCTATCGATTTTTTCATGAATTTTTTCCTTCTTTTAAGTCGAGGTCTTTTGGGTTTGTTTCGAATTAAGTCAGTATGTATTCAACGGGCGAATTCCAGCCAGCCGTCAAAGCATCCGATTTCGAAAGCAACGACGATAACCTGCTTGGTCCACGATCTGTTAAGCTCCAGTTTTATCTCACGCCGGATGTTGCCCTTGATTATCGAATCGAGCCTGCCGATAATCTTGACTACGACGGAACCTGACGCTATCATGTCACTATGGATCGACAAGGAGGGGCTATACGGCATATGGGGTGACCCACAATTTGTTTTTATCTTCCTTTTATATCAAGTTCCTGTGCGATTCACAAGAAAAACAGCGTAGTTCGACGATTTGAGAATGTCCATATTTTATTTTGCCATTTGCATATGAAGTTGACGTCTATGACGCTGATTAAAAAAATTTTTATGATTTCAGGCATTGTCCTGTGTTTTGTTGTGATTCTGATTTCAGGCATCGCCATTTATCTCTATTATCATCCTGACCAGATAAAGCCGATGATAGAGAGATCGCTTTCCGCATCTACAGGGTCTTCGTGTACCATAAAAAACCTCTCTTATGCTTTTCAACCGATGGTTATAGAGGCCGAGGGGGTTCTTTTCAACCCATTGAAACCACAGCAAAATTTCTCTATGGAGATTCGTTCCGTCAAGGCGGATATGGCGGTTGAGGGTCCATGGGGTCATCGGTCTCTCGTTCTAAAGAATATACAGGTGAACGGCCTGTATCTTGACCTTTTTTCCGAACGGCTCATATTTCCCGGCATCTTACCGGAGAAAACAGGGCCTTCTTTTCCGGCAAGGATGATTCGGGGTCTTATCGGCATTTTTTTCTTTCGAGACGTCAAATTTCAGTCGGGTGAACTTCTTGACGGACGTATGTCGGCAGCTATGGGTGATCAGGCTGTCCAGGTTCACCGAATTCATGCCGGAGTCAGCGCCGACAAACCGCTTTCCGTATCGTTTGATTTGGAGGCCCAAAATTCTTCCCGTAATATGAATTTTACAGCGCGGAACGTGAACATTTTCGGCAGTCATACGTTTGACATCAACGATCTCAAATTCACAGGTACGCTTCAATCTCAAGATATGCAACTCCAAGCCCCGGAACTTAAAATCTTAAAAATGGAGGTTCTTTCAAAATTTACGTATCGCCATGGCCCCAAAAATCTCGATGTCGAGAGTCTTAAAGTCCGGTGCGAAGGTATTGATTTGAAATCTGATTTGGAAAAAATGGGATCATTGCCCGTATCCGTGACCGGCGCTGAATCTTTGTCCATGGAAACGGGACTTGCCTATAACATGAAACAGGGGAAAACCGCCTTTGCCCCATTAAAGCTCCATATCGGCGGCTTGTCCTTGATGGAAAAGTCGGATAAGCTTCTATTGCCTTTGGACATCAACCTTAAGGCGGACGAAATTTCTGGCAACTATCCCGTGATCGAGATCAAGAATGCAGCCGTACAAATCCCCCAGGTAAAGATTAACACCGGAATCAGGGACACGCTCATCGGAGATATCCGCGTACATATCCCGGAAGGCCGCCTAGATACAGAAAAAAGATCCGTTCTACTCCCGGAGGTACGACTCGACGCTGCTGGTTTGAAAAATCTTTTGCTTGGCATTCGTTTAGAGGAACGCAATCTGGATCTTAAGGTCCAAGGGAATCATACCGGGTTTTTCCATTCAGCCGCAACCTACCACCTGATTTCGTCCGATTGGGATATTAAGGTTCATGATTCCATCCAAATCAACGTCATGGGACCCCAGACCGGTCCCTGGCAGGTGAAAGCAAAACTGTCTCTTGAAGATCTCGCCTTTCAAAACAAGGATGGGAGCATAATGGGCGAAAAAATTTCCCTCGGTACGGGGATCGAAGGTGTTATCGATTTAAAGCGTTCAAGGATGACGTTTGCCGCCGATACTAAAGCCCAGGCAGGTGAAGCCCTTTATGACCGGTATTATCTGAACCTGAAAAGAAACCCCATAGTCTCTTCCTGCAGCGGGATTTATGATCTTCAAAAAAGATTCGTAGAACTTTCCAGCCTCAGATTTGACCTGACGGGTATCCTGCCCCTTGAAATCAAGGGGTTTTTCAAGCAAGGTCCGTCGAAGGCCAATGCCGATTTATCGGTGATCATCCCGAAGGTGCCCTTAAAACCGATATTTCATCATTTTTTGCAGGAACCCTATCAAACAGAAACCCCCTTTCTGGCAACACTTGAGACGGAAGGAACCGTTTCTGCCGAATTTCGAATAAACGGATTTCAAGATGCCTGGCAAATTACGGGGCGTTTCGGGTGGCTTGGGGGCAATTTTTCTTTGCCGGAGAAAGGTATCGCCCTAAAAGGCATTCTTGTTGATATGCCCGTCTGGTACCGGACCGGAGTCACCAATGCCTCTGATAAGACGTTAAGCGGCCAGTTAGCGGTTGAATCCATAACAATTCCCCTCATGCCGGAACAGCCGCTGAACATCCTTTTGGATGTGGGCCCGAACCGGATATCCGTGGAATCCCCGACCGTGATGCAGGTTCCCGGCGGGGACCTCCGTCTGGGATCCGTGAAAATAGAAAAACTCTTTGGTCCGGATCTTATCATCGATACCCGTGCGGTATTTGACGGGATAAAGCTTGAGCCCCTTTTATCTGAAATCTGGATGCGTCCCCTGGCAGGCACCTTAACCGGTGCGCTAAACCCCATTCGATACGAACATCACGCCGTTACCGCTCACGGAGAACTCAAGGCCGAAGTATTTGAAGGCAGAATCATCTTATCCGATTTGGGTGCTTCAGGGATTTTTACGTCAGCACCGGTCTTTAAACTCAATGTAAAATGGGAGAATCTTTCGCTGTCCGAAATGACGACGGATACCGAATTCGGAACCATAGAGGGGGTTTTGGAAGGTCGACTTCGGGATTTTGAAATGGCCTACGGCCAACCCCAGAGATTCAACCTTTTGCTGGAAACGGTTCAAAAAAAAGGAATTTCCCAAAGAATCAGCGTTAAAGCCGTTGAAAACATTGCGCAGATTGGTGGAGGAGGGAGCCCATTTATGGGGATGGCGGGCGCCTTTGCGTCTTTTTTCAAAAAATTTCCCTATGAAAAAATCGGCATCCAGGCCCGTCTGGAAAACGATGTGTTCACAGTCAACGGAACCATTAGAGAAGACGGTACAGAGTATCTCGTAAAAAGAGGTAGCTTTTCAGGGGTAAATGTTATAAACCAGAATCCGGATAACCGGATTAGTTTTAAGGACATGGTTAAAAGAATCAAAAGAATCAGCTCCAAAGGGGGGCCGGTTGTGAAATGAAGGAGGGAGGTTCATATGAGAATGTTTCAAAAACCCATTTGGATGGCAATGGTGTTCGCGATGATAACCCTGTTTGCCTGCGTGACCATAAATATTTATTTCCCGGCAGAGAAAGTTGAATCCGTTGCCGGGGATATCGTGAATGATATCCGGGGCAAAAAGCCCCCTCAAAAAGATAACCTTTCCAAAACCCATAAAGACTTCTCATTTAAGGTCAGATTCGCCTTATTTCCAGCCAGTGCATGGGCGGATGACGTGACCACCGTTTCCAATCCCACCATTCGCGCCTTGAAGGAAAAAATGAAAGCCCGTTTTCAGTCTCTAAAACCCTATTACCAGAAAGGGGCCTTGAATGAAGGGGACAACGGATATCTCTCTGTGGGAAATACCGGGGGGCTAAACCTTAAGGAGAAAAGGGACCTTAATGGCCTCGTGGATGCCGAAAACAGCGACCGTAAAACGTTGTATAATGAGGTGGCCAAGGCTTTAAAGATAGATGCCAGTCAGATCGACCGGATTGCCGGGATCTTTGCCAAAGAGTGGCAGAAACCGGTAAGGTAGGGTCCAAAGCGGGTCATCCGAGCGGGTTCGTATAAAGATCCGGGAGTTTTTACTCCAAAAAAAGAAAAAAGGGAAGGCACCTGTTTTAGCGCTAAGATGGATGAAACGGAAGCCAGGGGTATTGGTATTCGGGATTTGCCGGCTCTGAGATTTTGAAAAGAATGGATTATTTTGGGAAATCGGGAATGCTCCTGTTCTTTATCTTTCTGTTTTCTATGCCACCACCTCCAAACGACTCACACCTTCGGAAATTTTGTTTATTCGTATCTTGGTGGAAATTTCATCCTCAAGCCGCTTGACATGGGAAACAACACATACCATTTTACCTTTTGTTTTCAGATTCTTAAGCGTGGAGATCACCGTGTATAATGTTTCATCATCCAGAGAGCCGAATCCCTCATCAATAAAAAGGGACTCTATTTTTCGGCCATTGCCGGCCATATCTGAAAGTCCCAGCGCCATGGCAAGGCTGACCAGGAAGCTCTCACCGCCGGACAGTGTTTTGACGGGTCTGCGAGACCTCTGAAAAACAACATCCTCGATTTCCAAAGCCAGCCGGTGTTTTTCATGACGTCTCAAATAAAAACGGCCACTGAGTTCTTCGAGTTGTCGATTGCTGAGTTCGAGCAAACGCGCCAGCATAAGTTCTTGAACTTTCTTTTTGATATCGGCCTCACTGGCGGATTCAAAAAAATCTTTTTCTTTAAGTATTCGATCACATATTTTTTCCTGTTCTTCCATCTCCTTAATTTTTTGTTCATATTCTTTTTCCGAGGCTTTGTGGTGCTTCAGTCGGTTTGTCGCGGCGGTAAGCGCTTCTTCCAATTCATCCTTTCGTTTTCCCGCGTCTTGGATTTTCAGCCTTAAGGATTCCGTAGATTCGATGGTCATTTCCTTTGTTTCTTCTTCGTCAAATTTTTCCCGGATGGCATCCAAATTTGCAACGCATCGGGCGATATCGTGATCTATGGCTTCCTGTTTATCCTTGATGGTCTGCTGTTCTTCGAGGCTTAAAAAGCTATTTTGGACTTCCTCTATCGTACTGAAACCCGAGTCTGCCAGCCGGATCGAAAGATGGTGTTCAAGTTCTTCACATTCTTTTTCAATGTGCTGAAATTTATCTTCCGAAATCTGTTTCAATTGCGCTTTTTCCGACAGGGCTTTGTGAATCTTTTGGCGTTGTTGCCGGAAGGTTTTCGCTTCTTCTTTCTGAGCGTGTAATTTTTTTTCCGTTTTTTGCTTTTCTTGAAGCGGGTCTCCGGTTCCGAAAATGTTCATTCGTTTTTCTTTCAGCGCATGCAAGGCGTCTTGGTCGGTTTTAATCTGTTCTTTAAGACGTTCCGCTTCCTTTTTCAATGTATCGAGTTTTTGAGGCAAGGCTTCGCTTTTGCTCTTCAACAGGATGGCCTGTTCTTTTAGTTCGTTTATGGCTCTCAAATGGTTAAGGTAATCGACCCGCCTGGATTCCAGTCGACGATTTAATTCATCCTCTGTTCCCGGATCCGGGATTTTTTCATTGAATAACTTAAGGGGCTGTTGAAGGTTATTTATCAGTTCTGCTTCCCTTTGTTTGATGTTTTGATTTTTCTGTTGGAGTGAAGATAACGTATTTCGATGGGCATTTAAATCATATTGAAGTCTGTCCGAAACGGCTTGCATTTCGGCTATCTTCTCCGATTTTTTTTGAAGGACCCGATCAATCTTTTCGGCCTTTTTAAAATGGTTTCGAATTTTTTTGATTCGTGCCTCTTGTTTTCGCAAATCTTTTTTCAGCATCCGTATGGATTTCTTGACAGCATGGCGATTCTTAATGTCCCATTCGGCTTTTGTCGCCTGACATAAAAAAATCCAATTTTTTCTCATTTCCACCAGGGGATCATGTTGAGCTTTAAGTCGGGCGATTCTGTCCAGCAGGTTTTTTATTTGATTTTGGATTTTTTTGAGTTTGTCCTCCTGCGCTCGAATGGCTTCCGCCAGTTCTTTCCCGAATGGAGGTCCAGTGGTCACATAAGGATGTTCCGGTGAACCACAGAGGGGACAAGACTCCTTTTCTTTCAATTGTTTTCTGCATGGTTCGAACCTGGCAGTATTTTGAATTTGAGAAAGAATACTGTTTTCCAGGTTAAATATTTTCTGCAATTCGGCGTGTTCTTGTTCAGCCTGTTTCAACGTACTTTCCAAAGCTTTTTCGTCCGCCGACCCCCGTTTGGCATATGCTTTAGAAATCTTTAGCATTGAATGCCAATTCGCCAGCCGATCTTTCTGCTCGGCACATGTTTTTTCGAGCGCTTCCAGGGAATCGTTTTTCAAAAGGGATGTCAATTTTTTATTCTGTTCATCTTTTCGGGCCTTGATTTTCGCCCCTTTGCTCCGGAGTTTTTCGATTTTACGGGAGGTTTTGGTCAGCAATGCGGATGCTTTTCTTTCGGCCTTCAATTCGGCCTTCTGCTGACCGGGGTGGTTTGACATGCTGTGACGGACCGATCGCAACTGTTCAAGCGTGCCTCTGATGATAGAAATCTGTTTTACCAGGTTTTCATATCCGGCATGTTCTTTCAGCCATTTTTCCGTATTCTTCCGGCGGGCCTCATTTTCGGCGATTTCCTGCTTGATCGCCAGCCGTTCCTGTAAGGTCTTGTTCTGTTCTTTTTCATTGGATGCCTGGTGTTCCGATAATGTCCGAACCGAAGCGCTTTCCGTCTCGATTCTTTCATCGATTTCAAGGGTCTGCTCAATCAGCACCCGGCGTTCCGACCAGCTTTTTTGAGCTTGATCCAGTTCAAAGATATGAGCCTCTTCCGTTTCCGTCAATACCTTGTGTCGGTC
The DNA here is from genome assembly GCA_046484425.1 of Desulfobacterales bacterium. Classification (GTDB taxonomy): domain Bacteria; phylum Desulfobacterota; class Desulfobacteria; order Desulfobacterales; family UBA11574; genus UBA11574. The sequence continues at coordinate 108,727 of JAWOIY010000002.1, forward strand.
TTTTAGGTCTGGAATTTCTCTTTCAAGTTTCTTTAGTGTATCCAAATTCATGGGCGCTTTGGCTTTCAGGCTGTCGAGCCGCTTAATGTCTTCTTCAAAAAGTGTTGCGTCCATGGCCTTGTTTAGTCTTAGAAGATCCGATTGAATTTGCGCTTTTCGGTTCTGAGCTTCTGCAAGAGCGGCCTGATTATCATTATATTCCTTTTGTAATTGAACATGGAGTTTGAGCTGTTTTTCTTCTTCATATAACTTAAAAAACAAGTTTTCAGTCTTTTGATAATCTTCTTCGAGCTGCTCAATGGTACCCTGAAGGTTCTTAATTTCCGAAGTGTGCATCAGCGGAAAATCATGAATCTCTTCTTTGAGTGCATCAAGTTTTTTTAACGCTGTTTCAGCATTGTCAAAGATGGCTTTTGAATATTCGGCATATATTTCTTTGCCGATAATTTTTTCTAATATTTCGGCCCGTTCGTTATCGAGAGCGTTTAAGAATGCTGCAAATTCCCCCTGCGTCAACATGATGGATCGGGAGAAACGCTTAAAGTCGAGACCGGTCAGTTCTGCGATACGGTTACGAACCGTGTTGATCTTTTCTTCGATCACCTGTTTTTTACCATTAATTTCGAACAGTTTCATTTCCGGGGGCAGCGTTTTTCCTTTGATGCTGCGCAGAGACCATGTGGAACAATAAACATGGTCGTTTGTCGAGAATGTTACCGTTGAATAACAGTCAGAGGTCTGCTTGCTCATAATTTGCTCCGGCGAATTTCTAAGTCGGGCCGTCTCGCCGTAAAGTCCGAGTGAAATCGCATCAAAAATAGTGGTCTTCCCGGACGCGTTGGGACCGGTAATGGCAAACAGTCCTGATTCCTTAAGTGGGGGTCGGTCGAAGTGAATCTCCCATTCTCCCTTCAAGGTGTTTATATTTTTAAACTTTACATTTAATATTTTCATAATGATTTTTAATATCCCGACCGCTTGCAGGAACGTAGTGGAAATCCTATTCCAGTGAGGCATCGGGGAGCTTGATTGTTATTTGTGGCTTCACTTTTGTTATGGGTATCCGTTTTATGCTTTGGTTAAAAACTAAGTTTAAATTAAACTATTTTGAATTTCAAGGATTCAGTGACGCTTCTACAAAAAGCTTTTCAGTTGGTGTTTATCATGTTAACCTTTTATGATACAAAATCGTTGTATATTTTCCTATAAGGACCTCGTTGGTTTCTTTAATGACAGATAAAGGACACATGCCGGCAAAGCTCAATTTTCAGAGAAAATTTTCTGCATTACTGGTTTACGGAAGGCCACCGCTCGTCTTTTGTGGAATGCTTTGCGCCCTGGCAGTCATGTGGACCCGCAACCCGCTGTTCTATACCTTAGGGGTGATATTACTTGTTATCTCCATGAGCTTTGATCTGATCGACGGGTGGTTTTCAAGCCGGTTCCAGCCTCACTCTACACTGGTCCATCTTGCGGACAGGGTCATGGACAAGATCGTATATTCGATTATATTTCCGCTTGTGGCTGTCGGTATGATGTGGCGCCTTCTTTTTACCCCGCTTCCCGGAACCAAGGCTGAATTGTTTCATGGCATTTTTGTCCTGGTTTTGTGCGTAACAGTCCTGATCCGTGACAATTTTGCGAACTTCATGCGTTTTTTCGCCATGCGAACAGGGCCGGAAGTGGAAATAAGAGAGTTTACACGGCTGAGGACCATCGTGGCCGCACCGGTCGGGACCCTCTTGTACGCGCATGCTTTTTATGTTCCAGGGGATTTGAATTTTCAGATTTACACCTGGATATCCTGGTTGGGAAATCTTCCCCTGCGTGTTTTGTTTTTAATCGAAATCGTATTTATGATCATAAATTTTGGATCTATCGCTGCAACCTGTCGGAAATACGGTGCCTACTGCCTGGATGAAATCTGCGATGAGGATGAACGATTGCGGCGAAATATTTTGTCCTTTTTCCCCAACACCTTAACCATCATGAATGCCATGATGGGGTTGCTGGCTGTTTTTTTTGCATATCAGGGACGTATTCGTGAGGCGTATCTTTTTCTGATCGGTGCCGCCATTTTTGATAAACTTGACGGGGCTCTGGCCAGAAAACTGGGCCTGACAGAATCCCTGCCCGAACAAGACCGGCCCAAACAGATCGGCGTTGGAAGCATTCTGGATGACATCGCCGATGCCGTCAGCTTCTGCATTGTTCCGGCCTGGATATTTTATTTGTTGCTTGGGGGTGTTTCAGATCCTGTAATCCGGCGACTTCCCTTAGGGCTGGCGGCTGTGCTGTATACTCTTATGGGGATTGCCCGGCTAATTTACTTTACCTTTGACCGTACGCCTATTCCCGGGTTTTTTAAAGGGATGCCGACCCCGGCTGCTGCATTGCTGGTGGCCGCACCCTTGATCATGTTCAACCATGCTGTTCGGGAAGCCCCAGAATTGGTTCGTTATTGGGGTATTTTCTGTTTCGGGCTGATGATTTTTTCAGGAATTATGATGAACCTTTATCCCTTGCGTTACCTGCATCTCGGCCGCTTTATCGACAGGCATTCCTGGTTTGGTCGCCTGAATATGCTGTTGCTGGTCATCCTCATATTTACTCCCTATCTGGGATACGCTGCGCTGATTTACATGTTGCTGTATGTCCTCTCACCACTGGTAACCTGGCGCATCCTTCCGAAACGGGAAATTACCAAAATCGATTCATCGGCGACGTAATTGGAATCCCGGCAACCTGAAACCCACAATAAAACTCCTTGATCTATAATGACATTCAGGTTATAAAATAAAGTTTAATCTATTATAAAAGACTTGTTTTCTAATTATTGGCTCATATGAAACTCACTATAAACGAAGTTGCCCGGTGTCTTCGACTTTCGATAAGCACTGTTGAACGATGGATTCGCCAGGGCAGGATACCCATACAAAAAACGGACACCGGCTATCTGTTTAATGAATCAACTCTGGAAAAATGGGCGGCCATGTATAAGCTCCCATTTTCACTGCCGGACAAATTTGAAAAAAAGTTTAAGGAAAAGACATCAGAGAATCTTTTGCCTGCAATGAAACGCGGCGGTCTGTTGTACAATATTAAAGGGGACAATGTTGAAGCAGTGTTGAAAGACGCCGTGGAGAACATATATTTTTTACCCGTCAGCTTCAAAGAGGAACTTTATCGTCGATTGCTTGATAGAGAATATCTGACATCAACAGGTATCGGTAAAGGGGTCGCCATTCCCCATCCACCCGATCCTTTGCAGGATACACTATCGAACGCCTTGATTTCCACATGTTTTCTGGAGAAACCGATAGATTTCAATGCGGTGGACGGAAAACCGGTATTTGTCATGTTTATTCTCCTGAGTCCATCGACAAAAACACATCTCCATCTTCTTTCAAGGCTTTCTTTTTGCATACGTGACGATGCATTCGTGGAGTTTTTAAAAACTTCCCCTGACTCAGCAGCGTTTTTTTTAAACATCGCTGATTTCGAAAACCGGCTCATAAAAGGAGAGGGGTATTAGGTGTTGGCAAAATGCGCATTCTAAAATCGTGGCGCTACCCCGGGAACTGGCCATTTTTCCGGTTTGATGATCGGCTTCTGCTCATACTGATGGCCGCTATTGTGGGCAACTTTTCCGGCTTGGCTTCTGTGGCGCTCAACAGGGGCCTGTTGTTGATGTCCGAGTGGCTTCATCATTTCCGTCATTACTGGTGGGTTTTTGTACTTCCTGCCATCGGCGCTGCCCTTTCTTCCCTGTTTCTCGAAAAAATCGTCAAAGAAGGTGCCGGACATGGGGTGCCGGAAGTGATTTACAGCGTATCCCGTTACGGCGGTCTTTTGAGGTTCCGTTCAAGCTTTTCCAGGTTGATATCGAGTTGCCTGACCATCGGCTCCGGCGGATCGGCCGGTCCTGAAGCCCCTGTTGTTATCAGCGGGGCGGCCATCGGATCAAATATTGCCAAATATTTTTCTTTAAACGATCGGCAGCGGGTAACATTGGTGGGTTGCGGTGCCGCCGGTGCAATTTCCTCCATCTTCAACGCACCGATTGCCGGGATGGTATTTGCCATTGAAGTGATCGTGGGTGAATGGAAATCGGTCAATATTGTCCCCATTGCCATTGCCTCAGTTGCCGGGACAGAAATAAGTCGTATTCTTCAGGGAAATCAGATTCCTTTCCGCCACCACCTGTTCAAGATCGACCTTTTGAATATCTTTGCCTGTCTTGGATTGGCTGTTCTTTCGGCGGCGGCGGTTATTCTTCTGACACGTATGCTCAGATCCATGCATACCGTATCGCACAAGGTTTCAGCTCCGGCTTGGATTCGAGCCGCCATTGGCGGGTGCGCGGTGGGTGTCATCGGCCTTTTTCTTCCGGTGGTGCTGGGAGAAGGCTACCATTCGGTCAAAATTCTGATCGAGGGGGAATACGGTCAAGTACTCACTGTTGTTGCACTGGCATCATTTGCAAAGATTGCAGCCACTGCGTTGACCTTGGGATGGGGCGGGTCTGGCGGGATATTCGCACCATGCTTGGTTATCGGGAGCCTTGTCGGAGTGACCTACCATCATCTTCTGGCGTTGTTCATGCCCTCCATATCGTGGGTCAACGAAGGATACTTTGCGTTGTTGGGAATGGCGGGGCTGATTAGCGGCATGCTCCAGGCGCCGTTGACCGGAATTTTTTTGATTATCGAGATAACCGGTGGGTGGGAGGTCATTTTACCCTTAATCATGGTGTCTGCTGTTACAACAACGCTTTGTCGTTATTTTGAGCCTGCATCCTATTACCTGAAGGATCTTGTGGAGCATGGACATCTGTTAAGACCCGGCACTGACGCCCGGGTTCTGTCCGATTTGACCGTTCCGGAGCTTATCGAAAGGGACTGCATTACTGTTAATCAGAATATGCTTCTGAGAGATTTTATTGCCATTATCAAAAAATCCCACCGCAACTATTTTCCGGTGGCGGATGAAAAGACCGGTGATTTTCTGGGAGTTATTCATTTGGATGATATTCGGCCGCACCTGTTTAATCCGGTAATGTATGATGTCGTTTTTTTAGGACAGATCATGGATAACCAGATTGAAACGGTTCATCCGGATGACGATTTGTTGGATGTTCTTCGAACAATGGATATGAAAAGCCTGTTTTCAATGCCGGTCGTTTTAAACAACAAATTCCTCGGTCTGATTTCCAAGGCGACAATTTTGGATCAATATCGGAAGGAACTTATGGTTCAGACCAGCCATCAAGAGTGACGATGAAGTGCGCTAAAAAAGTAAAAAAATTGTAAGCGTTTAGTCTTTTGAAAATGAATCGCTTCAGGTGTGCCTAAATTTTTTCTGAAAGAACTCGTAGATGACGGCTCATAATGAAATAACCGGTTTTACCTTCTGAAAATGGTTTTGGTTTTAAGGCCGTATGTTCGCATTCAAGCCAATCAGGAAAGGTTTTTTCATAACGAGCCGTAATCCACTCAAACAGCTTCCAGTAAAAATTTAGGCACACCTGAAGCCTCCTGGACACAGATTTGTTTCAAAAAGCTAAACAGTTACAAAAAATTTCTAAAGGGAGATCCAAATGGAAAGCCGACTACTTCATATTTTTAGAAATAATCCTTTAGGAAGAGAAACGCTTTTTCAATCGATCTATTTTTGCAAGAAGATCGGGGCATCTCCGGTGTTATACATTCCAAAGACCACAAAATTTTTGATGTATTTTGATAATGATGTAGTCCAGGTCGATCTTGATGCTTCCTATCTCACCTCCCCGGATACCGCAGAAAAACATGCCGCCGAAATTTTGGAACAAGCAGGGTTGCAACCCAGATTTCTGGATCCAAAACATTATACGGCATCGACCTTGCCGGACATCCATGCCAATTTTGATTACATGTGCTGCCCGCGAGCCATCAGCGACATGTCTTCAAAGATCGGGCTTGGGTATATCGGTCCCAGAGTGAGGCGGATTGTAAACGCAGCCCGTTTTCCGGTTCTAATCACAAGTCCTGTTTATAAAGAGTGGAAGCGTATCGCGGTCTTTTTTGGAGGTTCCGCCAATGCGGTTAAAGCCCTCAGATTGGGATTTAATGTCAGCAGGTTTTGCGGGATAAAGCTCGATATTTTTACGCAGACAGGGAAGTCCTCCAAAGAAGACTACAAACAGGTTGTAAATGATGAGAATCTTGAAAAAGAAATGGACCTTTATGTCGATCAATGGCATTTTTTTGAAAACAGGGAATTTGAAGAAAACCTTTATGATGTCCCGCACGATGCACTCGTAATTCTCGGTGCATATGGGCACGGTATCATTAAAAACTTTGTATTCGGAAGCATGATGGAGAAGATACAATCCACGATTTCAAACAACTTGTTGGTCGCAGGGCCCAATTTTACAATATTACGTTAATTTATGACAAAAAGCCGCGTTCTTGTTATCCACCATGGTGCATTGGGTGACATTGTTTCCACCTTTCCCGCACTTTTAAGGCTCAAGAATGGTTACGACCATATTTCAATTGTCTGTCAGAGCAACATCGGACAGCTCGCTGCGGAGCTTGAAGTTGCAGACCATTATTTTCCTTTGGAGTCGGCGACATTTTCGACCCTCTATTCGAGCCATGTTGATCAGTCGATAAAAGATATTCTGTGTGCCTTCCGTAAAATCATTCTCATTTCCCGTTCCCATTCGCTTGAAAAGACGCTGTTTTCAATTACGGGGAATGAAGTTCATCGCATTCAACCTCGGCCGTCTAAGGATCAAAAAATCCATATCACTCAACACATTTTATCGAATTTTATCAAATATAAGCTCTTTGAACCGCAGAATGAGGATACCGATTCCATCCTGTCTTCGATCCTTCACACGGATCGGAGAGATCCGCAATATGAGCCGGTTAAAATTTTCATTCATCCCGGATCAGGAAGCCGGAAAAAATGCTGGCCGGTTTCCAATTTTATCGAAATTGCCTCGTCAATCGAGGCAAACGGCAAACGAGCGGAGTTTATACTCGGTCCCGCAGAATATGATTTATCCAAAATTTTGCGTCGGCAGAAAATACCCAATGCAAAAGTTCACACAATCGATACGTTAACGAAACTGGCCGGTCTGCTCAAAACCGGTGGCGGCTTTATCGGAAACGATTCCGGTGTCAGCCATCTTGCAGCATTTATAGGCCTTCCAACAGTGGCTGTTTTCGGTCCTTCCGATCCTGAAATATGGAAACCGATGGGTCGATCCGTAAAGATTGTTCGCCCTACCGTTGAATGCAGCCCCTGTTTTGAAACAGGAAAGGTGGAATGTGAAGAAATCGAATGCCTTAACGGAATATCCCCGAAGGATGTTTTGGCGGCATTTTATTCCGCATAATAAAACCCCCGCATCGCGGGAGTTAGCGATAGAGGGCTCTGCTTTGGAGTATTATGACAAAAAATACAAATTCCAAGCACCAAATTACAAATAAACCCGCCTGCCATTGCAAGGCACGAGCGGGCAGGTCTCAAATTCAAATATTCAATGACCAAAACCATCCAAGACGACATTGTTTGGATATCCGAATTTTGGTTATTGGGATTTGATATTTGAAATTTCGGTAAAGGGAGGTGTGGTTATTATGAATTGTCATTCCCTTCATGCTGCGGGTACGCTTGCAGACAATCATAAATATCCTTAATCATTTCTTTGGAAATTTTTGAGAGTGCTCGACTCATTGCCTCGGCCACTGCTTCCGGTTTTTTTTGATCGCATATTTCCGATTTTCGATAGGTCTTTTGAAATAAAACCTTATTGCTGATATCTATTTGGTTTTTTTCTATTAAAATAATACTGAGAGACAGAATCGATTTCCAATTTTCTATCGTATCCCATTCGAAGAATTCATCTACCGTACCTTCAATCATAAATGAAGATGAAAATCGGCTTCCCGGATTTAGCACCGCCTTAAAAAGATTTGAATCTTTGATGTCGCGGTTTATCAGTGCTGTTATGAGAGCCCCCGGGTTGCTCTGCCATCGATGGTATACATAGGCATTTCTTTTAAACGATCGGTCCCTGTAAATGATTTGACTGGTGTTATATGTCGGTGCCACCATAAAACGGTCCATTTGGATGACATGGGACAACGGTTTTAAATCGTGGATTTGGGGAGTCGGATATTCCAGCGTTAAGTACTCGATTTTATTGACCGGTTGTTTCAAATCAATGCAGGCGCCAAAGAGTATGGGAAGGCCGAGAAATAACAGGGAGATTTTATAAAACCATTTCATAAAAAATGTTTACCTTTCGTCGACAGCCTGATCCACCTCTCTTGGTGACGGCGGTTCTCCAAACATGAATTGGGACGGATGATCAGCAACAATCTCGATTAATCTGTTCAGGTTTTCGCTGGCCTTTTCCAGGTTTTGTGAAATAATTAAAAAATTATTCCTTAGAAGCAATAATGAATCATCCGTTTTGTCAGTCAAGGAATTTCCTTTCTTTAACAGAATGTTGGCATTTCCCATGGCTTGCCTGAAATCTTCAATGGCGGTTTTGATGGCCTGTTCCTTTTCAACGGCAATCCCTTCCAGGCGATAAATGGTATTTTCAGCACGATTTAAGCTGCTGCTGGCTTTTTGCATAATATTATTGAGAGATTGGCCGGCTTCCTCGACAGACGCTATAATTCTGTCCCATCTCTTATCATCCAAAATATGCCCGGCATGATCAATGGATCGTTCCACTTTTTCAGAAATACCTTTTACATTTGCATCGACAACCACCTGATTGATGCTGTCAAGCGTTAATTGAAGTTTCTCGGAAATTCCTTCCAGATCCATTCCTCGCATCTGGTTGAGCGCAACTTCGATTCCGTTCAGCATTCTGTTTATATTGGATGGTTTTGAAGCGAGGATGGGATATTCCGAAGGAAAGCTTAACGGTGGAGAAATGTCCGTTTCACCATTTTTCTTTCGATCCAGTTCCACAAACATACTTCCGGTGATTCCAACAGATTTCAACTGGGCCACCATATTGTCATCAATATTTTGACCGGACTCGATTTTTAACACGACTTGTATCAAATTGGCGTCAGGGGCAAGGGCGATACGTTCTACCCGGCCAACGGATACACCCCGGTATTTCACCGGAGAATCGACATCCAAACCCTGAACAGACTCATTAAAATACGTTGCGTAATACTGCCCTTCTTTAAAATATCGAGACATGCCCAGCCATATGACGGCGATAAAAACCATGCCAATTCCACAGGTCATAAATAATCCAAGGGCAAATTTTGTTTTTTTTGAGGCCATTATGGTATCCTTAGAAAACAAGCTGTTTTAAAACGATCAGACTCCTTTATTAATGCTCTGATTTGCGGTTGAAAAAATTCCTAACCAATGGATTATCGCTATGATCTTTCAAGTACTTGGGGTTACCTTCCGCAATTATTCCTTTGGTTTGCTTATCCAGCATGATCACCCTGTGGGCCACATTGAATATACTCTGGAGTTCGTGGGTCACGATGACCATCGTCGTTCCGAGACTCTTGTTTAGATGTATAATAAGCTTGTCGAGTTCGACAGATGTCACTGGATCGAGTCCGGCAGAAGGCTCATCGAAAAATAAAATTTTTGGATTCAAGGCCATTGCTCTTGCCAAACCTGCCCGCTTTCTCATTCCTCCACTGATTTCAGAGGGTAAATGGTTTTCATATCCATTCAGATGCACCATATTCAGCTTCATTTTGACCAGCGTATCCACCGATTTTTGGGTCAGGTGGGTATATTCCTTGATGGGTAGAGACACATTTTCGGCAATAGTCATCGAGCCGAAAAGGGCCGTGCTCTGATACAGGACTCCAATTTTTCTCAGTATATTTTTAAAGGTGGCTTCGTCACAGTTTGTAATGTCATCCCCGTCAATGTGTATCTGGCCGGATAGAGGCTTCTTAAGTCCGATCAGGTGTTTCAGCAAGGTACTTTTTCCGCACCCGCTTTCCCCTAAAACAATAAATATTTCTCCCTCCCGAACATCGAATGATATAGTATCAAGGACAATATCCTCTCCATAATCGACAATAAGATTACTAACCTGGATTATTTCATGTTTTTTCAAATGGTCATCTCCGCTTTTCTCGAACCGATTTTATACTCTTCCGTTAGAGGCGCCGGTTCATCCCAGGTAACTTAGCATTACCGCGAAAATTGAATCAAAAAGGATGATCAAAAAAATACCGCTAACAACCGCGGAAGTTGTTGCCTGACCAACGGACACCGCTCCACCTCTAACACGGAATCCTCTGAGACAACCGACCCAGGAAATAAGGAATGCAAAGATACTGCTTTTAAAGATTCCCAAGAAGACGTCAAAAAGGCTTAACGTTTTAAGTGTTTGTAAAATATATGCATTTGCTGTCAGATCCAGCATGAAGACACCTACCGTAAGCCCTCCCGCTATGGCAAAAACGTCGGAAAACAGCGTCAGAATGGGAACCACAAGAACAGATGCCAAGATCTTCGGGACGGCCAGATACCGTGTCGGATCGAATCCCATGGTAAAGAGAGCGTCAACTTCTTCGGAAATTTGCATCGTTCCGATTTCTGAGGCAAAGGATGATCCGGACCGGCCGGCCACAATAATCGCCGTCATAATTGGGCCAAATTCACGCGTCATGGCCAGACTCACCAATGAGGCTACATAAATATTTGCGCCAAACATCTGGAGTTGGACAGAGGACATAAAGGCCATAATAAGGCCCATCAAAAAACTGATCATACCTACAATCGGCAGCGCATCAATCCCTGTTTTTTGCATGTAAAGAAAGGTGTCGTCCATCCGAAAGGATTTGGGGTGCAAAAAGGAATAGGTAAACGCCAAACAGACAGACCCTACAAACGATATAAGGTACTTGACATCTGTTGCATGCTTGAGAATTGCATCACCAAGCCTGATAAACATATTCGGAGGCCGAACCTTGATCAGTGACTGGGGTTCGGCCAAGGTTTCCGAACCGAGGGTAAAGAGCACTTCCTCTCTGGCATTTTTCAAATTAAAGCGGCCTTTCAAAGCAGTTATCATATCTCGTAATTCAACAAGAACAAGTGCCCCGAAATCATCCAGGTAAGTAACCTTTTTAAGATCCACGGTCAGGGAATCAGGTGATCGATCTTTTATCAGCGAGCCAAACAATTCGATCATTTGAGAAGCATTGGCGGAATCCATTTTACCCTGCAGATAAATTGTAATCTCTCCATTTTGACTCTCTGAAATCTCATATTTGCACGACTGAATATCTTTAAAACCATCCATACAAGATGTTGTCCTTGTAAATGTTTATTTTCTGCTTTCCATAAAGCTGAAAAAGGGACCCTTAAAAAAAGAATTGCTTTAAATCCGACGCATCGATGCCATAGTTTGTCTTTAATCGATGAAGATCCATTTGAAAAATCAACCAGCCGATTCGACGCTCGTTTTTATGGATTTCAAAGGCGATCTCAATGCCTTTCCGGCCCATAGGATGATCTTTGTCTGCTCGATAGAGGCTCAGGACACGGTGTTTGGCGTTTTCATCACCTTGAAACTCAATCCCCGAATAACTTGTCTCCATCATTGAAGAGGAATCAGCTATGGCGTTACATGAATATGCATCAAATACCCGCTTGTTCTTATCGAGTAACACGAGTCCGGTATAAGGTCCTCCGTCCACAATCTGTATCTTGAGAAAATCCTTCATCAATTGGTTTGTTTCCGACCGATCGCCGGATGAAAAAGGATTTATCAGCATTGATTTTAATAAATGATAATCTTTGCTTAAGCGGCTCTTCAATTTTTGATGGTTAAAATCAATAACCAGGGGTCTATTTGAATAATAAGACCGGCCCAAAAAAATACCCCCGGCCAAGAGAAAAACCAAAATTAAAGAGGGTAAGAGCCAGTACCGGGTTCGCCGGTATTTTTTTTCTAATGCCTTAATTGATGTGATATCGCGGCCAATAGAGAGGATGCCCTGAAATTGATTATGATCGTCATGCAGAAGCGTTGAACTGGTCGATATAAGCCTGGCGCCATGTTTGGGATGAATTACCCTGAGGATCTTTTCTCTTACAGAATGTTTTTTCTTTACCTCTTCAATTAATTTTTTATAAACTTCCGGTTTTTCGTATATTTCTTCCACTGATTTATTGCACATCTGATGCCAGGACCTGCCGTATACTTCTTCAGCAGCAGCATTCCATGTGATGATTTTTCCTTCTTTATCCGTTGCCATGACAGCATCGGGAAGGTGGTCGCAAAACTCTTTGAGTCCATAAAGAACTCGACTGGTTTCATCAAGACGTTTGGCAAGAAGATTTGTTATTTTTCCGGTAATCTCAGGAAATTCATGAAGAAAGGCGGCAATTTCTTCCTGGGGAATACGGATGGCCTTTACATCTTTTCCCGCTTTTATTGTGGCCGTTCTTTTTGCTTCAAGCAGGAAAGACATTTCACCAAACAAAGATCCCTTTTCGGTGATTTCTGCTATTTTCTTCTGTCCTTTGAAGACATTCAACTGCCCGGATACCAAGATAAATAAATCCTGTGAATCATCTCCTTCAAGGAAAATTGCCTTTCCTTCTTCAAAAGGAGTGATGTATCGATTTACCTTAACATTATTTATAACTTCTTCCAGCATGGATGTGTTCTGTATTTAGTCACTTGATTTTATATCAGAATTTTATATTGCATCTGAAATAAAAAGTACTGGGTCGGCCGACACCGAAATTCGAAACTCGAACCAAATTTCAAATACCGAATCACAAAATTTGTGATTACTTTGGACCAGGCTATTAAAAAAACATTTTCGGATTTTATTGTCCTTTTTGGGTAATTTTATTATAAAAATTTATATCTTGCTTTGAATCATGAACTACCAATGCAATAGATATGCCATACTTGATTGGCTTGAGATAAGTTTGATTGAATTTAAAAAAAAGGTATCAATTCAATGTGATATCGAGATGATGGATAAGACTTTTGAAGGTGGTGAGAAGCATGTTGAAATGAAAGTGCAATGAAGCGCCAAATTTTTGACAGAACTTGTTTTGAAAAGACAAAACCCAATATGTCGAAGTAAATGAACTACTCCGCGGCTTGCCGCGGAGTAGTTCATTTAGTTTCTCACCCAACAGACCGTCAATGTGGGTCTGACGTATCTTTTTTTTGGGCGAGTAAGATGGTCTTAAAATAACCGTCTACAACTTTCTGAGGATTTATCTGCAGGATTCGTGCATAGGTTTTTAAGAAATTTCTTAAATAGAGGTCCGGCGGTAGGGCTTCAATCCGATCTTCTTCAATGGCATTCAGCACAGAACCACTTATTTTGGTAATGTAGTTCAACTCTTGGATGTTGACACCTGCCGCTTCTCTAAGTTTTTTTAAATCATTGCCTGAAAGACGTTCTCCGGAGAAAATTTCATCGGATAGTTTTTTAATCTCTTCCGTCGCAATTTTTTCTCTAACTCTTGAATACAACTGGTTCTCATTCAAAATAACAGGTGTGGGGGATATGGGAGCGGATTTGTTTTGGATTTCCCTGAATGTCGATGCAACTTCAATTTGTCCCGAATCAACAAGCATTCTATCGTATGCGGTCCGTTTCTTCTCATCAATCAGCGTCCAGTAGGCATTTTCAAGTTCATTTATAATCTCATTTCTTTCCGCCTTTGAGAGCAAAGCGTACGTCACCAGGGAATCTTCATCATATAATGACAGTGCGTTTTTATAAGCCCGCTTTATTTCAAAATAAGATGAGTTCACCGGAATTTTTAAAATTTCATAATAATTTAATCCCTCAAATTTTCTCATAATATTTCTTTTGAGAAACACGTTGGTGCTTATTGTTTGTCATCTTTTCAACAATCTTTTTTAAATCGGCACAAGGTTGTGTGTGGGCATATTTATGAACAAAAAGGGTTTTTGAGAAAACAGCATCATGAATCCGACTGTCATAGCTGACATTTCCAAGAAACTCAAAGCTCGAATAAAAATGTCTGTTACACACGTTTTGAAATTGATTGCCCAATGTTGCATCTATATTTTTTCGAAACTGGTTAAAAATTAATTTAAATCTAAATTCACCGAGCTGGTCTCTGAAATGTGCTTCTTTATCAGGGTCATGTTTCAAAACAATTTCGATAATATCGTGCGGCATCGTTTCGGGTTTATTTAAATCCAAAGAAGTGCTTTTGAATAGCGAACTAAAAGTGCTCCTTTTTGCAATCTGTTTCAATTTTCTAAAATAGACCGTCTTAATGAAACGAAAGGAATTTTCGATTGATGTGGGTTCGGGCGTACATATTAATATTCCTTGCTCCGAAGTTAAAAAAAAATCCAGTGTATTAAAGTTCGTCCCGGGACCCAGATCCAAAAAAATGTAATCAAAAGGAAGTTTTTTAATGGCATCTATTATTTTTAATTTATGGGCATAAAACAAATTTGCAATTTCCATGGAGCAATGGGAAGAACTAATAAGAAACAGATTTGGGATCATGGTGGGAACGGCAGTGCGTTGAAGGTCCTTCACGGTTTTATTTAAGAAACTGTTTATACCGGTTTCCGGGCTTTTCATTCCCAGTAAGGTATGAAGGTTTGATGCACCCAGATCCAGATCGATCAGCACGACTTTTTTACCCCATTTGGCAATTAATGCCCCGAGGCTGACGGTTATAAAACTTTTTCCGACACCACCTTTTCCACCACCAATGGGATATATCTCCGTCATTGGAAATTTAACTCCAGATTATCAGGCCAAATTCATCCTGAACAATCGTCAACTCCAAAATAGTCTTCTATAAGGGACGCTGATCGGTTAATTAATATAATGAACCTGTTATTCGGTAAGGGCCGTTATTTTTTATGAACAGATACAGAACCGGATGTCTTATACATCATTTTAAGTTTATAATATATGTCAAGAAGACGCACGGCAATGATCGCCAGGATAAACCGGGGGATCCAAAGCCAGAAGGCACTAAGTCCCAGTGATAAAAACAGCGCCGGATCCTCAATCATGGAATGATTAATTCCGATGGAAAGATGAAGCTTTTCAAGTTCTTCTTTTTGGAGATGGCTTTCTTTTGCTTCTTCAACAATAACGGCTCCACCGTAGGCAAGGCCAAAAACAACGGCTGTGAGCCATAATATACCTACCCTTTGATTGAGCCCCATGGTCTTTAAAACGGGGTTCAAAATATTGACGATATGGTGAATTATATGAAATGCTTTCATGATTTCAAGAAGAATCATGATGAACATGATAATCACAACTATCTTTAAACTGAGATACAATATGGCCGTAAACCAACTTTTCATTGCAATTAAAAAAGGTGGTTGCGTTACAATTGATGCTCTCTTTGCCACAAGCAGCCCTGCTTCGGCTCCGAGAAATCTGGCGACAATCAATACCGTAACAAAAGATGCCGTCAACCGGAAAAGGGTCGCTTTTATGGGATTCAATCCGGATTGGCCTTGAATAATCCCTTCCTGGATAAGATTGTGGGAGATGAGTAGAAAAATGGCGATCAGGGTCATTTCATTGCCCGTTAAGGGAAGGACGACCATGGCGGCAATGGCGCCGTAAATTCCGGTTAGCATTCCAACAATCAGCGGGAGGGCCGCCATGGGTGGAAGACTCAGAAGGCTCATGACGGGTTCTAAAAAAAAATCAATTTTGCTGGTCCAGCCGCTATACTCAAGAAGCGCGGTACAAAAAGATATCGGCACGATAATTTTAAGCATCCAGACGAATCCTTGCCATCCTTTTTTGATGCCCCCTTTGAGTCCGTATGCCAGCCGATTGGGTGTATGATCCATGGTTGAAAATTATGTATGATTTTTAAATGGTTATCAGTCTATTTAATATAAATTGAACCAAATGGCCCTGGAAAACTATCATCGTATTTTTTGAGGATTGCAAGCAATACCATCATAAATAAGGTTTTTAAGTTTCTGCCTTAAAACAGAATAGGAAAAACAGCGCGTCGCAATCTCATAGTTTTTTTCGACCATATTCTTCCGCAGCTCAGGGTTTTCAAGGACATCCCTGGTCATTTGAACAGATTCTTCTGTAACATAACCGTCGATTTCTATGGTGTGAAACCCTTTGGGTTTAATGTCAAAAGTGTATATTGAATATTTGTTTACGACAATGGGCTTTTTAAAGTAAACGGCCTCTAAAAACGCATTACCGAACCCTTCAAAAGTAGATGGATATGTTACCAAATCGGCGTGCGGGTAAATGTCATTCAAGGTGTAGACCTTTTTTCCTGTTTTGGTAAGCCCTCTTTTTTCATTAATAATTTCCGACACGAAGGTCGTGTTCACCTTTAAAAGTCTTGAATATTCCTTGACTCTCTGTTCATAGTCATAGCCTTCGTCGCCCGAAGCGTGTGAAATAACCAGCCTGGCCTTTTTACCCAGCCTGTGAAGAAGTTCTATGGCATGCTCAATTCCCTTGCGCTTAACCACCCGGGTCGGCTGGAGGATTAAAAGTTCATCATCTTCGATGCCGAGCGCATCTCGAACATCTGACGAATAATCATCGATGGGTGGTGGCGGATTTTCAAAGTCCATGACATTGGGAACAATGGTTGCTGAAATTCCGGTTCTGAGACTCAGTTGATTGTCTCCGGAAGAGTTGATGGTCACGTGCTGTATGGAAGACAGGTGCGGCGGAAAAGCCATGTTCAAATATTCCCAGACAGCGTTTGTCAGAAACTGCTGTCGTTCCCAGAAAAAATCGTGGTGGTGGGCAATGGTTGGAATTTCGGTTTCGGATATGACTTCCGTGATGGCAAGTCCAAGCGGAATATTCAATGGGATGGTGAGTGAATTTTCCGGAACCAGAAGATCAATGTCGAATTTTTCGATGAATCTATAAATTTCGTCTTTTAATGTTTCCTTGAAGTCATAAATCTTTCGCGTTGTTTGACGGTCTCGTTTATGGACACCAAAACATTGGTTGTAAATATCTTTGATATCGGGGTGTGTAAAATTTGCTTCTTCGACCAAATAAGAGCATTCCGGCGGCCGATCAAGTTCACCGGCGAGGTAGAAACAGGAGAATCCGTTGTTTTTAAACACATTCGCCCATTTTGTCGTTTCCAGTGAGACGCCGTCCGTCCCTGCAAAACGGGTTGATATAAATCCGATATTGTGTGTCGAACCGCAAAATAGACATCCAGCCATCTATTTTATTCCTTATCAAATACCGTACCCAAGATTTGTCCATTAAAAAGATACTTCTGAAACCATTCGCATTTACGTATGTTATATGCAATACTTTGAATATTTTTTCAATCCATAAGTAAAGCTAAAATAATCGACAGTATCCATCGGATATTTTCGTTTAGATGAGATGATGTCAATTCCCGCTTATTTTTTGCTTCAGCTTCTATATATTGTGTTATTTTTTCCTTGACACACAATATGTGTTTCTTTATAGTCGAATCAAAGTTTAATATCGGCAAAAGAGCCCCAAAGCTATTGTTTTAAGGGAATGGAATACTTACCATTTTTAAATAATGGAGGTAAGATGATAAACAGCCGGAAATTAATTGAACGGCGGTTGCATGAACGGTTTCGCGTTCAGCAGGGTGTATATGCCCTGCTGAAAAATGGTTCATCGAAACTGGGTCAAATTGAAAACATCAGTAGAGGCGGGCTGGCTTTTAAGTATATTAACCACGGGGAACAACTGCATGAACCCGTCCAGGTTGACATATTTTTAAGCGGTGATGGTTTTTTCTTAAAAGGCATACCGTGCAAAAGAATTTCAGATATCCATCTCGAAAATTATGTCCCTTTCAGTACATTTGAAATGCGGCAAATGAGTGTTCGGTTCGGTGAAATGAATGATGATCAAATGACCTATTTGGACACTTTTATCGATAAATACACAACAGGACAAGAAGTTTAAAATAATCCTTGCCTGACATACGATTTTTCGTACTTAAAGTATTATTCCCTTCTTATGACTTTTCATCGTGTACCGCAGGAACGCATCATCTTTTTCTTGAAAATAATTTATAAATGAATTAAATAATTAAAATTATGCACATTTTTAAGCAGGACAAATGAACGCCTATTGTCTGGTGCCGCGTGGACAGGCTTTTTTCAAGTGAATTTCGATGAAAGTGATCCGATGACAGGTTACAGGTAATCATTGACAAAAAATTCGGGAGGTGAACCATGGCCATATCAACCTATTGGGCCGACAATTACGTCGAAAAGAAGTGTTCTGCACAAGAAGCGATCGGACGGATTAAGGCAGGCCA
The DNA here is from genome assembly GCA_046484425.1 of Desulfobacterales bacterium. GTDB lineage: Bacteria > Desulfobacterota > Desulfobacteria > Desulfobacterales > UBA11574 > UBA11574. The sequence goes on from JAWOIY010000002.1 coordinate 127,039, forward strand.
GCGGGTTTTTATCGGTTCATCGTGCGGAGAACCCCAACATCTGGTCAAAAAACTTGCTGAAGCAGCGGGGACGTTTACGGATATCGAAATTGTCCGTCTGCTGAGTCTGGAAAGTACGCCTTTGACACTGATCGCAGACGAGACCAAAGATCAGAGCTTTAATATTCGGTCATTTTATCTGGGATCGGCAAAAACAAAAAGTCTTGCAAAAAACATACGTTTTATTACCCCGATGAATCTCTCAGCGGTGCCCCGCCTTTTTGAAAGCCGGCAGCTTCCGATTCACGTGGCACTCATTCAAGTATCTCCGCCGGATGATTTTGGATGGATGAGCCTGGGGATTTCCGTTGATATCACCCTGGCTGCGGCGCTTTCAGCCGGCCTTGTCATTGCCCAGGTGAACTCAAAAATGCCCCGGGTACTTGGCCGCAGCTTTATTCATGTCAACGACGTAAATGCTATTGTTGAACATGAAGAAGAACTTTTGACCATTAGCGAACTTCCCGAACTCGAAGCCGCCAATCATATCGGCAGTCTTATTGCAAGACTTGTCGAAGATGGTTCAACCGTTCAGATCAGCCCCGGCACAACACCCCAAGCCACCCTGCTTGCGCTTTCCGATAAGAATGACCTCGGTGTCCACACGCAGTATGTGACCACGGATATCATGCGACTTGTTTCAATGGGAGTGATTACAAACCGGAAAAAAGGATTCAACGAAGGAAAATTGGTCGCGAGTTGTGCCATCGGATCGAAAAATCTTTATGAATTCCTTGATGATAATCCGGCCATTGAATTTCATCCTTCGGATTACGTAAACGACCCGGGAATTATTTCACGACATAACAAAATGGTTTCCATGAATGTACCCATGGCCATGGATCTTACGGGTCAGGTCGCGGCGGATGCGCTTTCCTACAATCATTTTGCCGGCATTACCGGTATGCTCGACTTTATTAGAGGGGCATCCCTGTCCAAAGGCGGCAGATCAATTCTCATGCTCACGTCAACCAGCGTGGACGGCAAACGAAGCCGGATTGTCCCGATGCTGAATGACACCGCTATCGTCGTGCCAAGGGGCGATGTTCAGTATGTGGTCACAGAATATGGCGCCGTAAACCTGTTTGGGAAGAGTTTTCAGGAGCGAGCCATGGCGATGATCAGCATTGCCCATCCCGATTTTCGTGAAGAGCTTTTTTTCGAGGCCAGAAAAATAGGCCTGCTCGGTGCCGAGCGGACATTATCGGAATCCGTTCAGGGAATCTACCCGATAAACCTTGAAGAAACAAGGGAAATTGACGGTGATTTGATTACCATAAGGCCCGCCAAACCGGTGGATGGGAGAAGGATACAGGAACATTTTTATACGTTAGATAAAGATGACATATATTCCAGATTTTTTCAGGCGAGAACCCGTTTTGTCCGTGACGATGTGGAGAGCATGTTCCAGATAGACTACGTGAAAAATTTAACGCTTCTGGCGGTGGTGGGCGAATTCGGCTTTGGAAAAGTCATCGCCGTAGGGGAATACCTGCTTGACCCCGCAAAGAACGTTGCTGAAGTTGCTTTTTCAGTGAGTAAAGAATGGCAGGGAAAAGGGTTGGGCAAGATTATCATGAAAAAACTGTCAGAGGCCGCCAGGGAGAACGGGATCTCCGGCCTGATGGCGTACACGTTGCCCAGAAATCAGGGAATGATAAGGCTGTTCAAAAGCCTGCCCTATAAAACCAAAACCGTTTATGATGGAGAAGTGGTGGAATTGACCTGTATGTTTGATGAACTTAAATCATAACGTCAACCAATAAAACGGATAAACTTTACGGACTGCTTTCCGCAACCCCCTTCCCTTAGTGTTATAATTCATAAATACGATGACGATTTTTATCTGGACACCGGAAAATAAGCTGAAGCCCAAAAGTTTGAAGTTTGAAGTGATCTAAAGTGCCTAAAGTTATTGAGTCGCTTCGCTCCGGTGATTTTATATAATTGACAGAATTCCTTAACTTTAGCTCACTTTAAACTTTAGCTCATTTCTAACTTCGTCATAAATACGAACCGTATTTACGAATACATGTACTTAGGCATGGAATGCCAAACCCATCAACGGCCGGTGGCATTCGCGCAGCGGCCGTTTTTTTTCAACGATTTAAAAGACCGTCATTTTGGCTATAATTTCGTTAATTTTGACTCATCTATTGACAAATAATTCATCCCAATATAAAAGGTCATATTCGGCAGGTTTTAAAGGTCATCTTCGTTTCTTGAGCATACTGCAATTCCTTTTAATGATTAGAAAAAAAGTTTTTTTAACGAACGAAAAATTTCGGACGTATTTTTTGAAATTTCCGGCTATTAATCTACCGATGTAGATAATTTAATAACCAAATTTATTTTATGAAAGGGGGGTGAATCTTAATTAAGTCCAGAGGCGGTTCATTTTTTTGCCTCTTTGGGATCGATCGAATGGGTTACAAAGGAATACACCTCAAACACTAAACTTATTGCCATGTAAAGGAGGTAACATTGGGTTTGAAAATATACAAAGAATCTTATACCGGCACGATAAGAAAAATTACCCTCGGCAAGGGTGACAAGGCCGTTACCGTGGGGGGTGAGGCATGCTATCCTTTTTACAATTTTGAAGGAGATATGCCGAATAAGCCGGTTATTGCAATGGAAGTATGGGACATGGAGCCGGAGGAATGGCCGGAAGCAGCAGGGAGCCATTTTAAGGATGTTCTTTCAGATCCGGCTGCCTGGGCAAAAAAATGTGTTGATGAATTCGGGGCCAAGATGATCGTCTTACAACTCAAGAGTACCGATCCGAACGGTCCGAACGCCAGTCCTGAAGATGCAGCCGCCACAGTCAAGAAGGTCCTCGATGCCATCGACGTGCCACTGATTGTCTGGGGTACCAGCAACATCGAGAAAGACGAAACGGTTTTAAAGAAGATTTCAGAAGAGACTCATGGTGCAAATCTGATTTTGGGACCGGTTGAGGATAAGAATCACAAGGGGATCGGCGCCAGTGCCATGGGATATGGCCATACCCTGATTGCATCATCGCCCATCGATATTAACCTTGCCAAGCAAGTCAACATCCTTCTTGAAAATTTGGGGATGCCGTTGGATCGTTTGATTGTCGATCCCACCACCGGCGGTCTGGGTTACGGATTGGAGTATTCCTATTCCGTGATGGAGCGTCTTAGCATGGCGGCCCTGACTCAGGGCGATGATAAACTGCAGCTTCCGATCATCAATAATCTGGCCAACGAGATCTGGAAGTGCAAGGAGGCCAAGCAAACCGTGGATGAAGCGCCGACGTTGGGCGATCCGGAAAGACGCGGAATTCTCATGGAAGCCGTGACGGCCGTCATTTATCTGCTGGCAGGCGCCAATGTTCTGATCATGCGGCATCCTGAAGCCATACGGCTTGCCCAAACATTTATCGATCTGGGGCTGGCCGGCGGCAGTGCCATGGATGTCGCACCCATAAGCAAGCAACTTGACGACGTGGATATCGATTATGCTTCTTTGGCACCGGAGCCGGATCTGACCATTGAAGGGGAAGCGCCGAAGAAAGCGGCACCTGCCAAGAAAGCGGCGCCTGCTAAGAAAGCGGCACCTGAGGCTGAAAAGAAAGTGGCACCTGCGAAAAAACCTGCCAAAAAGGCAGCGCCAAAGAAAAAAGCAGAAGAGATAGCCGAGGAAAAGGTTGATGCTGAGGCCGAGGCCAAAGCCAAAACCGAAGCGGACGCCAAAGCAAAGGCTGAGGCGGACGCCAACGCCAAAGCCAAAGCCGAAGCGGACGCCAAAGCCAAAGCCGAAGCAGAGGCCAAAGCAAAGGCTGAGGCGGAAGCCAAAGCTAAAGCCGAAGCAGAGGCCAAAGCCAAAGCTGAAGCCGAAGCAAGGGCAAAGAAAGAGGCTGAAGAGGAAGCGATTCGGGAAAAGCGTGCAAAAGAACGGGAAACGTTTGCGGCCAAGCACAAAGCCGTAGCCGGCGAAGTCTCCATGACCCCGGCGGCCCAGCAGAAATCGAAACTGGATAAAATGCTGCAACGGTTAAACAGAATACACAAAAGAAGCGCTTAGAAATACAAAAGAAACAGCTGACAGAATGTTGGATAAGCGCAATTCAAAAACCATAATTTTAAGAAATCATCGCAAAAAAAACTTACGAGGAGGAACCTCTGATGTCAGAAGAGACGAAAGAAAAGGTTGCGAAGGAGAAAAAGAAGGCGGATCCGATCGCGGCCTCGATTGATCCTGCGACGCAGGAGATGATTGCTCGGGCTCAGAAACTGGGAGTTGAGACGGTTTTTGACCGGGCGGAAACCATGAAACCGTGTAACATCGGGATGCAGGGCACGTGCTGTAAGAACTGCGCCATGGGTCCGTGCCGCCTGCCGTTGCCCAAGGCGGGAATCG
>JAWOIY010000190.1:0-6016 GCA_046484425.1 Desulfobacterales bacterium
CTAATCGTTATCATTTCAAACAACAAACCCCACATCTATGAGAAATGGGGTCTTGATATTCAGTCCATGGCAACCTTTTGGTTACGGTTTATTTTTGGTCTTTCTTTTCGTATTTTTCGAGCAGATCCCGGATGGCTTCTTCGAAGAGATCATTTTGACGTTTGTTTTCCATGATAGCAAGAACTTTAAACTTTTTAATCAGATCTTCATCAACTCGTGTGTTGTATGGAATTTTTTTCATAAGAAATGGATAGTTAAATCCCCTTTTCTTGTCAATCAAAAACCTTGACATTTGTATTGCATGATGGTATGCAATACATTAAATAGTGAATTGTTAAAACCCCAAAACCAAGATAACATGAAAAATCAATTATCAAACAGAGCGCTTGAAGGTACCCATGGCCGCGAGGTTATGGGCGGTTTATTATCTTGGACCGGGGAAAGCCTTCAGGCGCTTTTTATTTAATAACCCCATGGGATAGGCGCGTACGGCTGAAAAGGGCGTCCCTGGCCCCTGCCCGTGGATAAACTCAGGGAGAAAGCGAGGGGCTTATGGGAATGATTTATAAAAGAGGCAATGTTTACTGGATTAAGTATTATCGTAACGGTAAGCCTTACAGGGAATCCACAAAAAGCAACAAAGAGGCTGAGGCAAAACGCTTATTGAAAAAACGTGAAGGCGAAATATCGCAGGGGAAACTTCCGGGGATTTATTTTGATAAGATCATTTTTGACAATCTGGCAGAGGATTTTCTCAGGGATTACCGGGTTAATCAAAAAAAGTCTCTTGATAAGGCTGAAAGGTGCGTTAATCATCTTAAAAAGCATTTTGAGGCGTATCCCGTACCCCAAATCACAACGCCTAACATTCAGGCTTATGTCGAAAGCCGATTAGAGGAAGGCGCTGCCAATGCCACAATTAACCGGGAGCTTTCGGCATTAAAAAGAATGATGAATATCGGAGCAAGGCAGACTCCACCAAAGGTTGACCGTGTGCCTTATATTCCCATGTTGAAAGAAAATAACGTGCGCAAGGGATTCTTTGAACATGCCGAATTTGTGGCTTTGAGGGCTGAATTGCCGGACTATCTCCGGGGCTTTATCACGTTTGCTTACAAGACCGGTTGGAGGCTTTCAGAGGTAACCGGGTTGACATGGAATCAAGTTGACCGATCCCAAGGAATAGTGTGGCTTGAATCATATGAGACAAAAAAACGATGGGGGCCGGACGGTCTACCTGGATGATGAACTTCAAGAGATTTTCCACAAGCAATGGGAAACCCGGAAAAAAAGCCGAAAGCTAACCCCTTATGTGTTTCCTAACATGGACGGCACAGGCCTTATAAGCGATTTCAGGGGTTCATGGAACAAATCCTGCAAAAATGCCAAAATCGGTAAGCGGATTTTCCATGATTTTCGCAGGACGGCGGTAAGGAATATGGTCAGGGCCGGTATTCCCGAACGCGTGGCAATGATGATTTCAGGCCACAAAACAAGGTCTGTATTTGAGCGTTATAATATCGTCAATGATGCGGATCTTCAACTTGCCGCTCAAAAGCAGGCAATATACCTAAATTCCCAAGCGGGCACAATTTCGGGCACAATCCACGATTTGAAAGAAAAAGCTGTTATTTGATATCATGGCAAAGCTAAGTTTGATAGGCATTTCCCGCAATATCACTTCCCAAAGCACTACTAAAAAAGGGCTCGGAAGGCTATATGCTCCTAAACCCTTTCATTCCCTGGTGCCGGAGGACGGGATCGAACCGTCATGGGGTTGCCCCCGCGGGATTTTGAGTCCCGTGCGTCTACCAGTTTCACCACTCCGGCGTTTGCAGGATTATGTAAAGGTTCTGAGAATTTGCGATTTTTTTTTACCGATACACCTTTACAGATAAAATTGGGTAAAAAAGGGTAAATTGTAGAGTTTTTGCTCTACAAGTCCTTTACAAATTTGAAAATCAACATAAATTATTTTGTGTTTGAAGACAAGACAATAATAAATTGTCGCAGAAAAAAATTATGCCAGCAAGGTTCTTCTCACACTCTGTATAGCCAATAGTCCGGTCGACGTCGAAGATCGGAAACTGCGATGATGAGGATGTAATCAGACTTGAATTGATATATAACACCAAAGGGAAACCGATTGACCAAGCAGCGACGAGTTTTTTTGGAAATTGGCGACCATGCCTCAGGGTGCTGGATAATGCGAGCGATTGCCGCATTAACTTCTTGAGCAAACTCTATACCAAGGCCACGCCGGCAGTCTTCGTAGTACTCAACAATTCTGTTAAACTCCGTTTCCGCATGTTCATGGAAATAAAATCTCATTTTTGATATTTTGCTCGGATTTTAGAGAAAACTTCCTCACCAGGAACCATCTTCACCTCGCCGGCCTCAATTTGGGATACACGACGCTCCGCTTCTTCTGCCCACAGGCGATCAATTTCTTCATCGATTGGCAAATTGAGGCTCGTGAGGAGCTTCTCAACCAGGTTCAGACGGACGTCTGCCGGAAGGGATAGGGCTTCCTCAATTACTCTGTCTCGTGTTGTCGTCATGGCGCACCTCCTTCATTTGTCAATTAAAACATATACAATGATGTGTGGCAATAAATTATTCATGTTAGCAGAACATAGATTAGACGGCCTAGTGGCTGTAGTTAATTACGTCTAATTGCCGCTAAAAAATAAAAGAATATGGATCATTCTCCCAACGAATCGGGAGAAGAATTTATTTTTTCAGTAGCTCTGCATAGATTTGAATGGGATGTCTGACCCGGATATTTTTCCCGGATCTGGACAGTATGTCCGAAAGCTGCAACATGCATGCCGGGCACCCAGTGGCCACTACCGAACAAGATGAGGCGGTGATATGGTCTATTTTTATCCTGCCGATTTTGGATGAAAGATCATAATACTCAAGATTAAAGCTCCCGCCCAGCCCGCAGCACCGGTCGGATTCAGACATCTCTTTTAGCCGGTAGCCCGGATTGGCTCTGATGAGAGATCGGGGTTCGGCAGCCACACCCAAGGATTTTTTGAGGTGGCACGGATCATGATAGGTGATATCGACCACCTGGGTTCGCTCATCAGGTCCGAACATTTCGAGTCCCACTTTCGAAACCAGAAACTGATGGATATCGAGGGTTTTTCGTTCCACCTCCGTGACTCGACTTTGAACAAATCCGGAATCTCTGTCCGCCATAATCGGCCATATTTTCTTGATCGTCGACGTACACGTGGCGCAGGATGTCACCAGGTAATCGACTTTTTCGGCATCGAATATTTCCAGATTATGGCGGACAAGCTGGTGAAAGGTTGTCAGGTCTCCTGAAGATATGGCCGGGATTCCGCAACAGCTTTGACCTTTGGGCATAAAAATGCCGACACCATGATAGGTTAAAACATCAATGACGTCCTGAGCGACCTTGGGGAAAAATTTATCGATAAGACATCCGACAAAAAAAGCCACTTTAATACCGGAACGGCCTTTATCCGTATTTAAAGACGGCATTAGACGGTGAAACGGTGTCTTGGCCAAAGGAATGAAATGCCGGTTTCCAAACAGCGGTGAAACAAGCCGGGCACAAGACGTGCCGATCAGTTCATTTGCCGGTTTAGTGAAAATCTTTTGAAATTTCGCCCCCCATTCCGCCAGTCGATCAAAGAGTTCAGGTCGAGCCAGCATCCCTCTCAATATCAGCTTCTTGGCCGGTGTAAGTCCCATGAAACCGGTGAGAATCGCGCGGGCTTTTATGAAGATTTCCATAACACTTACACCGCTGGGGCAATTGGCGGCACATGACCCGCACAGCAGGCATCTGCTGAGGCGTTCGTACACGCCTTTCGGGTCTTTGAACATTTCATGCAAAAGCCCGTCAAGGAGTGCTAGCTTTCCACGGGCCACATCTGCCTCCCGACCGGTTTCCGCAAAAAGCGGACATACCGCCTGGCACATACCGCACCGCATGCAGACAGACAATTGATCTTCCAGCTCCTGCATGAGCGTTGCCAATATTTTTATGCCTGACATGGATACCCTATAGGTTTTGTCTTCTGCTTAAAGCTGTCGAGTACTTAATAGAACTATAATATAATACATAGGTTTAACGGTTCACGGTTCAACGTTCCGGCGGTGTATCCCCTCATTCCTTGGATTTGTCCTCTTTGCCGGCCATTGCAGAGAATTGATCGAAAAAGGATTTAAAAGGAGTGAAATCGGCCATGGATTTTTGTGCCATTTTTGAATAATCAAGACCCATTTCGAGCCATTTTTTAAATTGTTCATCCATTGCATTTTTATGTGCAACGTATGTTGTAATCATCTGCTGCAGATATTTCTCAAAAAATTCCTCAAGAATATTATCGCCGTACTGAATAATGAGATGAAGAACAGGTATGGGCAAAAGAAAATTTTTGTTTTTGGCTTCTTCCAGAATAATCTGGGTGAGAATAAAGGCAGTGACGTCTTCTTTGTTTTTTGCATCGGTGACTTCCACCCGGCGACCCTGTCTAATGAGATCCGCTACCTGATTGAGCGTCACATATGCGCTCTTTTCCATGTCGTAAAGTCGTCTGTTGGCATATTTTTTTAATTTTACTTTATTCGCCATATATTTCTCCCCCAATAAAGAAATTATACTATAATGCTATTTTGTATTGCAACATAATAAACAATAATTATTAATATTCATGCAATAAAGATATTATGGCAATATTTTTTAATATAATAATTAAAGCTGGTTAAAAAAATATCTCTGATAAAAAGAGATACAAGAAAAAATGTTGCAATGCAATAAAACATCTTGACAACGCTGATTTCTATATTATAATTCAAATTAAAGACGGCAAAATTTATGTCGTAAAAACAATTTAAACAGGGAGGATTATTAACATGGATTCGGCAAAGATTGCAAAACAAATGATCGATTTTCAAAAAACGATGTTTGACAACACCTACACTGCCATGGTTATGGTTCAGGAGCAGACCGAAAGAATGGCGAATATGCTTCTCGATCAGGCAACTTGGATGCCCGCAGAAGGAAAAAATGCGATAAATGGTTGGGTTAATGCCTTTAAAAAAGGGCGTGAGGACTTTAAGAAAGGCGTGGATGAAAACTATAAACGAGTAGAAGATTTTTTCACCGCATTCGACAAAGAAAAAAAAGCCAAAAAGTAATGAAAGGAATCAAGCAGATGGAACAATTTAATGTGATAAAACAAATGGTTCAATTTAATAAAAATGCATTTGACCAGGGCTACAACGCCATGGAAATTTTACGGGAACAGAATGAGAAAGTGACAAATTCTTTTTTGGATCAAGCCACATGGCTGCCTGAAGAAGGAAAAAAGGCCGTGAATGAATGGATGAAACTTTATAAAAAAGGTTGTGACGATTTTAAAAAAACAGCGGATCAAATATTTTCTGATATCGTGAAATAAGGACCAACACTGTTTGTGGCTCACAGCTTAAACGCAACCAAAATGCTGACATGGGCTGTGAGCCTATAATATGTTTATCGGAACACAGGGGGATTTAAACTGAAATGATGACGTTGAACAACGGAACGAAAGACACCGGCTTACATGATATACTTAAAAAAAACGTTTCTGTATGGTCTCATCTTATCGATGCCTCACAAAATTACCTGAGTGCTTTTTCTAAATATTCAAATGACTTCATGATTCCTTATCTCCTCGCCACAAGTTATTTCAACACTGTGGAAAAACAAAAGCTCTGGACCACCTCACCGTTTGAAAGTGTCCTGTCCTACATGAAACTGTTGGCTTTTAATCTTGATTTGATCGGTAAAGGTGTCAGCGGCAGCATGAAGGCAATGACACATTCGGGAAAAATGGAGATGGAAAACGCCATTGCCGCCGTGTTCAACACCCTTTTCTGTTCGGAGGGCGAGGATCTTGAAGGTTTTTTAGCCAGGCAGGCGAAAATGATGGATGTTATGGCCAACCAATATCCCCAGGCCATTCAGGACATTGAACCTGAATTCGGATTC
>JAWOIY010000226.1:0-4084 GCA_046484425.1 Desulfobacterales bacterium
ATCCCATCTTCGGAAAGCAACTGAACGATTTCACCTGCTGATAGACGGTGTTCGCGATAATTGCGGATTTTGGATCGCGTCAAGGCGTCCACTTTTCGCCGTTTGTTCTTCCCTTCCGGAACGGGCTCGGAAAAGTCGATTTTTTGGTGAACAAACTGGTGTCGCAGCAGGTTGACATAGCTTTGGGAGTACCCGAAACGCTCCGCGATAACTTTGGCCGGCAGTCGATCCACGAAGGATGCCCTCAATGCTTCATAGCGCTTTTGCCATTCATGCTTTGGGTATAGGAAGTATTTTTCATCCTGCATACCCTTTATATAGTATATGACGTCTAACATGTCAACTACAAATTGTTAAATTGCATTATTTTTCACAGGCCGTTTCTTGATTTATCGACAGGAATCAACCATTATCTATTGTATTTACAGATTATAATTTAATTTTGTCGAATTAATACCATGCATCAATTTTACATTATGATTATTTTAACTCTTAATTTATCTATTTATAAGCGTCATATTATATAAGACTAACGCTTGGAATCTGTTGGCCAAAATAGCAATAACCATTTAAATTAACATGCTATTATCCAATAATGTCCTTGTTTTATATCATAAATTTGTTTAGTATGAATTCGTAACGTGAAAATCGGTGTTCAAAACCAATTTGCTATCATCACTGATAAAGTAGAATCTCTCAAAACCCTTTACCAGAATTGCCTCAACGAATTGGAAAACCTCTATGGCGTCTTAAGTCAGAAAGCCTTCAAAGGCAAGTTGGATTTAAGTCGGATACCTTTAGAGACAGTACCTGAAGAGACAGTTTCAATCGCAACCCCAGAGTCCGTCGATCAATTCCCTGCACCGGATAGCTACGCCATGTCCGACCCAGCTGCGCGGGAAAAATTACTTCGACAGTTGTTTGATGCCTTTATCGCCGAGCGCAAAGGGCACACGTTTTCTATGGAAGTCTTTTGGACTGAGGTAGAGCGGAAAGTAGCGGACCACATGGATGATGAGGGCCCCCCGCTGGGAGTTGCTGATTACGATAAGGCGAAGGAGTGGTTATTTGAACTGATAAAAAGCGGAAATATCCGCCAACTCTTTTATGCAGAGAATAATCACATGGGATTGAGTATCAAGAGATGAAACTGCTGCGGCTGAAAATAGGCGAACCGTTTCGCTGCCTGCAGGCCGGATTTGAAATGCATTTTCTCAGGGACTGGGATAGAGGCAGCGCCGAAGACTTTGCACCCTATGTTCTGGCCGGCCCCAACGGCTCCGGAAAATCCAACGTACTGGAAGTACTGGCTGCAATTTTCTATCAGTTGGAATGCCAATACCTCACCTATCGCCCAGATGTCTTGATTCCGTCGGGGTTTAGCGATGGTTTCAGCGATGCCTTTGTCAAATGGCAAGGCGTTGAAGAGCAACGCCCCAAAGCCTATGAACTGGAATATCTGGCTCCTGTGCCGAACCGAATGCAGGGGGAAGATAAGGCCACTCACGCCCATATCAAAATCACCAAAACGCCGGACAGCAGTGCCCGGATCTTTTGGTTAAACCACCCGGAATTTAGTGAAGAAAAGCCGCTCTCCCGTGTGGATGCCCGGGAACTATTACCGGAATTTGTATTGGGGTACTCATCCGGAGAGAACGAAATTCTCAGCCTGTCTTTTTAAAAAATGCGGTTTATTCAGTTTGATGAATATCTCGACAGCCTGAAAAACGACCTGTCCTATGGCGGCAAGCCCGAGTCGCGCCAAACCTTTCTGGACAGCGCTTTCAACCAGGCCATTTTGCTCAGCAACCTGCTCTTTGAGGAACCCGAAACACTGCAGCCGTTCACGGAAGAGGTGGGCATCGAGGGGCTTGCGCAATTTCGCATCATTCTGAAAAAATCCATTGAAATTTCCGCCTCACAAGCAAACGAATTCCCCGAAGGGTTCCTCATTACCGATGAAGACATTGATGGTAGTAAAATTTTCCACCTCCCGATATTGCACAAATTCGAACCAATCATCGACCGCTTACAGCGTTGCGCCACATGTTTTTACCACGATACTGAAAACGATATACTCTATCTTGATTATCTGGTAACCGACGCGACTCGGGAAGCCTTTAAAAACAATTTTGCATCGGCCATCGATCTGTTTCAGTACCTGCAAATCCTGCTGATTCTAAACCTCTACTCGGTCAGCGAACCATTAAAAACCGATCTTTATCTGTCTAACAGCCTTTACGTGAACGAAACCGTTCCCACATTACCTTCAGACGAACGAGTAATGCGCTTTAAGGATCTGGTACTGAAAAAGAAAGATGTCAGTGATATCCTTTATGCCAAAGCGCTTTCTGACGGTGAACATCAGTTTCTACACAGCCTGGGCCTTTGCCTGTTGTACAAAGACACCAACAGCCTGTTTTTGCTGGATGAACCGGAAACCCATTTCAACCCGGACTGGCGATCCAGATTTATCTCCCGCCTGCGCGATTGTTTCAAACACGCCGGCTCAAACGTGCAGCGGGAGTTGCTGATCACCACCCATACGCCTTTTTTAATCTCCGACAGCACGCCGGAGCAGGTGCTGGTGTTTGACAAAACAAACGGCATCGTGCGGGTGAACCGGCCCGACTACAATACCCTGGGCGCTTCCATCAATAAAATCACCATGAAGACCTTTGGCAAGAGGGAAACCATCGGCGGATTTGCCGAACAAAAATTAACAGCGCTGAAGCAGCGCTTTGAAGCCAGTAGAGCCTCGTTTTCCGATGCGGACAAACACGCATTGATTGACGAGATCAATCAGCAGTTGGGCGACTCTGTGGAGAAAATTCTGCTCATTAAAACCATCATAGACAGTATGGAAAGGAGCGTTGGTTAATGCTGTTCCCCCATTCCTATGTGCCCCACTCTATGGAGAAAATGCAGGCGTTCATCGAATTTATCTTTTTTGAGGTGTGGTGCAAAGCACCTGGCGGCCACCCCTTTGAATTTGACCTGTTCAATGCCAAGCCCGACTTGAAAGCGGTCATGGAGGCATTTTACTATTCCGATGCCAAAGGGGCCGATTTTTTCTATGGACATGTGGAAAAAATTTACGGCCTGTTTGCAGCACTTTCATCAGCGCAGATAGATCAACTCCAAGCGTGGTTCAAAGGAAATAATGACATTGACGGCTTATGCCGAAACAACCCGATTGTCGCTATCGCCAGATACAACGATCTGGAAGTATTTCATCCGACACTCACAAAAGCATTGGCCTCATTTTTCAAGGGGCTGTATTCAAAAGACCTGTTAAACTTGAAGGCTCTGAGGTCAGTCATCGGTGAAATTGACGACCACCATACCAGGTTCACCGAAGTCAATAGGCAGGGTAAGTGTCCCTTCTGCGGTATCAACGATGTCAAGGGAAACTATCATAGCAAGCGGGATGCCTATGACCACTATCTGCCCAAAGGAAAATACCCGTTCAATTCCATTAATTTTAAGAACCTTGCGCCTGCCTGTCACGAATGCAATAGCACTTACAAACTCAGCCAGGATCCGCTCTACGATGCCAAAGACCCATTACTGACCCAAACCGGCGGCCGACGAAAATCGTTTTACCCCTATCAAACCAGTCCGTACGCCATTGAGTTGGAAATCGCTCTTAATTCTCCGGATTGGACAAGCATAAGGCCGGACGATGTCACCCTCACCACAGGACCTGAGGAGATAAGAGAAGAAATCAATACCTGGCTGGACGTCTACGGCATTGAAGAGCGCTACAAAGCCAAATGTTGTGGTGAAAACGACGGCAAATATTGGATTGCGCAGGTTTTGGACGAATGGAAAGAAGAGGGCAAAACGCCCGATGAATTCTTGTCAACCCTCGCACGACACGCTAAATTGAAGCCTCATGCGTAAGCCAACTTTCTCAAAAAGCCTTTTCTGGAAGCCTGCCAACGGTCACGACTGTTTGATATGTAAAAATAGGCGTTCGCCCGGCAAACATTTAAAAATTGTTTTGAGATTAAATAATTAACAACAGGCCTTACTTGCTGGAAATAAGGCTGCTTGATTCGTGAAGCATAAGAAAGTGGTG
>JAWOIY010000170.1:0-12172 GCA_046484425.1 Desulfobacterales bacterium
AGATGGCGAAGGAATAGAGTGAAAGAAGTAAGTCATTCTCAAAACAATACATACAAACCGCGTCAAACGGGATTGCCACAAGCTCCTAGTGGACCAGGGCAGCTTGTGGCAATCCGGTTTGACGCGGTTTGTATGTATTGTTTGGACAATGACTTACTTCTTTCACTCTATTCCTTCGCCATTTCTGCAAACGCGGCTTCGGCACTCTTTTGGTGTTCCTGCGGTGTCAGGTCCTTCGTATGAGTGGCAAGGCTCCAACTGTATCCGAAGGGGTCCTGAACAGTGCCGAAAGATACGATTTCGGTTTGCGCCTGTTTTTTCTAACGATCCCTAAGCCACTCAGACAGCATCCGATTTAAAAAAAGATCATCCATTCCGCTATATTTAAGAATTTAGGAGAAAAACTCCCCGAACCCTGAATATAGTTAAAATCAACGGGATAGGTCAGCCCCGATTTTGGACCTTGCTTTCCATAGCTTCGAAGCACCGAGGGTTTCATTTGTTGGAAAGTGTATTAATTTATAGAAAGAAGGGGGAAAAGCCATGGCCACCGTTGACAGGAATAAATACAGAACGGCGGATAAATCCACCAAAGATAAGGCGGATAAACTTCAGGAGCAGCGGCACAAACTGCTGGCCCTGGTGCATATTGCCAAAAAAGAGATCCCCTTAAGAGATGACGAATATCGGGATGTCATTGCATACTGGGGTGTGAGATCTTCGGCGGACATGTCCATCCCTGAGCTCGAGGAACTGGTGGAATATTTCGAGTCTTTGGGATTTAAAAAGAAGGTTACAGATCCCAGGGACCCGGGACCAGGGGTCGGCCAGATAAAAGCGCTCCAGGAACGGGTCCGAGAAGAAGCAATGAAACTGAACAACGGAGAAATGAGGCTTAAGGGACTGGTAAAAAAAATCGCAAAGGAAGATGATCTCAGGTTTTGTCGAAACGTGAAAAAGCTGAAGCAGGTTCTGAAAGTGATTCGGTTGTTACAAAATCGGGAATAAGATATCTGTCAGTTGTTCCCGGAATTATAGTTTCAGGGAACGCTTCTGACAAATCTTGCATTATTGACACAAACTCTTTACACACGTCTCATATCCTTCAATTTTGCTTCCAAAGCTGGAACGATCACCCCGTTAGTGCAAAAGGCAAAAAATATTTTTCTGTCCGAGCGATCAGCGCCTTGTAATGAAGATTTCAATGCTTATTTTAGTTGTTTGGCTTTTTATACGACAAACATGAAAGTTGAACCCATGAAACAAGCGATCAGAAATGAAAAAATAAGAAACATCGCGATTATCGCGCATGTTGACCACGGAAAGACAACCCTTGTTGATGCCATGTTCAGGCAGAGCGGGCTCTTCAGGCCGGGCCTTGAGGTTGATGAGCGAATCATGGACAGCATGGACCTTGAAAGGGAAAGAGGAATCACCATTGCTGCAAAAAACTGTTCCGTGAAATGGAACGGGGTCAAGATAAACATTATCGACACCCCCGGGCATGCCGATTTCGGCGGAGAGGTCGAGCGCGCCCTGTCTATGGCGGACGGTGCGATTTTGCTCGTGGATGCGTCTGAAGGGCCGCTGCCCCAGACCCGTTTCGTGTTGAAGAAAACCTTTGAGAAAGGCCTCAAGGTTGTTGTGGTGATCAACAAGATCGACAGAAAGGATGCACGTCCTGAGCAGATTCTCGATGAGATATATGATTTGTTCATCGACCTCGATGCAGACGGCGAACAGCTCGATTTCCCATATCTGTATGCCATCGGACGCGAAGGCATCGCAAAAAAGACCCTGGCCGAAAAAAAGGATGACCTTCATCTTCTTTTTGAAACCATCCTCAATGAGATACCGGCCCCTGAATATGACCCCGAAGAACCGTTTCAGATGCTGGTGTCCGATCTCGGATATTCAGATTATCTTGGACGGCTTGCCATCGGAAAAATTTTTAACGGAAAAGCCGAGTTCCATGACACCATGGTCTGTATCAATGACAAAGGAGACCATCTTCCGCTAAAAATATCCAGGCTTCAGGTATATGACGGAATGATTCTGAAAGAGGTTGATGTGGCGGAAACCGGCGACATTGTCGTTCTCTCCGGGATCGAGGATGTCAAAATCGGTGACACGATCTGCACCAGGGAGTATCCAAAACCGTTAAAGAGAATAATCGTAGACGAGCCGACCATCTCCATGGAGTTTACCATAAACACATCCCCCTTGAGCGGGAAGGAAGGTAAAATCGTTCAGTCCGGAAAAATACGGGAACGGCTGATCAAGGAGACTCTTAAAAACGTTGCCGTCAGGTTGGAACAGACCGAGGACAGGGAAAGGTTTATCTTAAAAGGCAGGGGAGAGTTTCAGATGGCCATTCTCATCGAAACCATGCGGCGCGAAGGGTTCGAACTTTCCATTGGCCGTCCAAAAGTGATTTACAAACATTCAAACGGAACCATGCTCGAGCCCATTGAGAAACTGTTTGTGGATTGTGATGCGGATTTTTTCGGGGTTGTGACCGAAAAGCTTTCCATAAGAAAGGGACGGCTGACAAACCTTGTCGATAACGGCAGGGGAAGGGTAAGGGCTGAATTTTCCATTCCCTCCCGCGCTTTAATCGGTTACCGGGATGAATTCCTAACGGACACAAAGGGGACCGGAATTATGAACACCCTTTTTGCAGGATACGAGGCGTTTCGCGGTGAATTTCCCACCCGGTTTACCGGCTCGATTGTGTCAGACCGACAGGGAAACTCCGTGGCATACGCCCTCTACCACCTTGAGCCCAGGGGCCGCCTTTTCATTGTCCCCGGTGAACCGGTTTATGCGGGAATGATCATCGGCGAGCACAACAAGCCCGTTGATATCAATGCAAACCCAAGCAAGGAGAAGAAGCTCACAAACATCCGCGCGGCCGGAAAAGATGAAAGCACGGTATGCTCGCCGGTGCAGCCCATGACCCTCGAAAAGGCCATAAATTTTATAAAAGACGACGAGATGGTGGAGGTTACCCCACAATCTATCAGGCTGTATAAAAAAACGCTTTCCGTAAAGAAGCGCCGTTTGACGCAGCCGGTAAAAAATAGAAATTGACGGCATTCAAAAATTCCAACTTCAGGGCAGTATTCTGAAAGGAGGAAATTTATGGAAAAAAATAAAAAGGGAGTTTAAAACCTTTTATAATGAGCAATAACAAAACAGAAATCGACAAACGCCGGACATTTGGCATCATCAGCCATCCGGATGCAGGCAAGACCACATTGACAGAAAAGCTCCTTCTCTATGGTGGTGCCATTCAGCAGGCTGGCACCGTAAAGGCCCGCAAGGCAGAAAGATATGCAACCAGCGACTGGATGGCCATCGAAAAGGAACGGGGCATATCCGTCACCACATCGGTGATGAAATTCAATTACAGGGATTTCGAGATAAATCTTCTGGACACGCCCGGACACCAGGACTTTTCCGAGGACACCTACAGGGTCTTGACGGCCGTCGACAGCGCTTTGATGGTCATCGACAACGCCAAAGGCGTCGAACCCCAGACCGAAAAGCTAATGGAAGTCTGCCGCATGCGCAACACGCCCATCATTACCTTTATCAACAAGCTGGACCGTGAGGGCATGGCACCGATTGATATTCTTGACGATATTGAGAGCAAGCTTCAGGTCGAATGCACCCCCCTTTCCTGGCCCATCGGCATGGGAAAAAGATTCAAGGGGGTTTTCAATCTTTATAAAAAAGAGCTTCACCTTTTTATGCCCGGCCGGGAATCGCGCCGCAGGAAAGGCCTGGTGATTTACGACCTTTCCGACCCTAAACTCGATGAGGTTATCGGAACCCAGGCCGATGAGTTAAGAAAGGATATTGAATTCATCGAAGGCGTCGCAGAGCCCTTTGAACTTGACCATTACCTTAAAGGCAACCAGACCCCTGTTTTTTTTGGGAGCGCCATCAACAATTTCGGGGTAAAGGAGATGCTGGACGCCTTTGTGGAGATTGCGCCGTCTCCGGGTCCCAGGGCGGCGGTTACACGAAAAGTTTCTCCCTACGAGGAACCATTCTCGGGTTTTGCATTCAAAATTCAGGCCAATATGAATCCGGCACACAGGGACAGAATCGCATTTATCCGGATCTGCTCTGGCAAATTTACCAGAGGAATGAAGGCCGTTCACCACAGAATCGGAAAAGATGTTACATTTTCAAATGCCACCATTTTCATGGCCAATGAGCGTGAAAACGTTTCGGAAGCTTATCCAGGCGATATCATCGGCATTCATAACCATGGAACCATAAAGATCGGTGACACATTTACGGAAAAAGAGCCATTAAAATTCTGCGGAATTCCCAATTTTGCCCCCGAAATTTTCAAAAAGGTTATTCTCAAGAACCCCATGAAGGCAAAACATCTTCATAAAGGACTGGGCCAGCTCGCAGAAGAGGGGGTTGTTCAGGTTTTCAGACCGGTTGCCGGAAACGGTTACATATTAGGAGCTGTGGGGATGCTTCAGTTTGACATCACAATGGAACGCTTAAGGTCCGAATATGGTGTTGATGCTGTTTACGAGCCTGTTGATTATCATGTGGCGCGGTGGATCGAATGCGACGATCCGAAGAGGATGGCGGACTTTGAGAAAAAAAACAGGCTCAACATGGTAAGAGATGCCGAAGGATCAAGGGCCTATCTCACAACCAGTGATTTTCAGCTCGACTATTGCATGAAAGAATGGCCCGGAATCGCGTTTTTTAAGACCAGGGAAATCAATGCTTAAAAGCAGAATATAAATCCCGCATCAAAGGATACATCCATGGGCGGCAGATATGGAAAATATGGGGACATGAAAAGAAGGGCCAGGCTCCGGCGCAGCATGGCGTTGAAAAATGATGTTTACCGATTCAAGCAGACATCACAAAAACTTAAAAAAGATAAACGGATCCGGCTCCAGTCAAAGAACAAACTGAAGGTGTCCGTCGAATTCAGCCTGAATGAACTTGCGGATCTGAAAGAATCAAGCACTTGAACGGATCAAATTCCTGAACTTTTGCGCTCACGGTTGAGATCATCTTGAGTGTTCTATACTAAAATGCCCATGGATCTCAGCAGCCGGTGAATAGAGACGTTCCATCGCTTTATTTAAGGGTTTCCAGTGCCTCTTCGGCCGCTTCTTTTACATCAATACCGTATGGTCCGTTCAAAACGGTTTCAAGTTTCGGAATGATCCCCTTGTCCCCGGATTTGCCCATAAGATAAAGGATGTCCCCTTTAACCGAATCTTCGGCCGTCCAAAAACAATCCCATAAAAGCGGATTTGATACAGTTTTTTTTGAACCGATAAGGGTACATTTTGGATGTGGTTGTTACCGTTGACCAATGCGCTCAGAAAAGGTTCGAGTTCCTTGCCCGTTGGAATCGCCTGGTATCCAACATTGACGAAACGGATGACCGGTGGTTTTGTATCTTCATCTTTTTCTTTTTCAACCCTGATCTTGGGGACGATGTCCGCCAATTCATCGCAGAAATCTTTAAATGTTTGGCTGCGTTCGTCTTCGGTCAAAATAAGCGTGATACGGATGTCGTCTTTGAGGTTTCGACCCCACTCTGCGATTTTCTTTTTTTCTTCTGCCGGAATCACTGCGTTTTCATCCTTAAACTCAGCTATGATAAAAAGCAGGATAAAAATTTTGTTTCGATTTCATTTTCCACCCATTTCATGTCATCTTCCCGCTTCCCGGTCCGGTAAATATTGATAAGCGCTTCCGCACAGGATTTGGCGGCATTGTAGCCCGAATCCACCGCCAGTTCTATCAATCTCCAGTTCCGTGTTCGTGCAAATTCGTCAAAAGCCTCGATGAGTTGAGGAAAGAATTTTTTGCTGAAGCTTTCGAGAAAAGCAACATAAAATGCAAGAGACGATGTTTTTCGCTCTCGGATGATATGGCGAAGCGTCCCATATTCGTTTGTGTCCGCCAGCAGATCTTTGATGGTTCGTACAAAAAGCTCAATGGGTGTGTGCGGAAATGTTGCAATAATTTCTCGCCATATTTCACGGTCGAAAACCGTCTCCTGTATTTCGCCCAATTCGTGATAGATGTATTTATCGGTTTCATCCGCTGCAATTCTTGACAGATTGCGATGTAATTCCTCGGGTGACGCTTCTTTCAGCCCGTAATTTTCCAAACCGAATCTGAGGGCATATCGTCCTGATTTATTAACATAGAATATTTTATCCCAGAGAAAAAATCTGGAGGATTCCTGTCGAACATAGATGCAATTATCTTGAGACATTGCAGGGACGGTCAATAGATCACGGGCAAGCTCTCGACCGAGAATAAATACAGTGACTCCGTTAATTGTTTTCTTGTCTTCAATTTCAGCAAGGAAAAACGAGGGTTTAAGGCTCCGGGCATATCCCCCTCCGTAGATGTATCCACGGGGCTCTAAAATCGCGTTAATTCCTTTGACATCAAACGGATCGAATTGACGCCCGAAAACGGCGATATCCCTGAAATCTTTTTCGATCAGTTTTTCCCACGTTTCTTCTTTGTTGCCGATCCATTTTATGACTTCGGCGGGATCCTTTTCAATCCAAGGATCCAATCCGTTTTCCCATTTGAACAGGTCACGCAGCCGCAACGCCAGTCCGCAGATGGAATACAGTCCGGCGTACTGAGCATCCGAGACATTGCAGTTTGCCAATACCTGGTCGGTGATGTCGTCTATTTGGAACATGAGCTGCCTGGTTTAGATAGTAACAAGCGGTACTTCTGTTTTTCGAGAACACCCATAATATCTTTGGTCGGGATTGCACCTTCTCTTAAAATTATCGGAAAATCGGCGGTCACATCCACGACGGTTGAACCGGTACCGCCTTTGAGCGTCCCGGCATCAAGAATCAAATCGACGTTATCTGCAATCCTGGGGTCGAGATCCGAAATCGTCGAACATCCCAAACCGCCGCTGATATTGGCACTTGTGGCGGTAAGAGGACCTCCCGAAGCCTTTGAAAGTGCCAAAGCAACAGGGTGTTGGGGCATTCGGATACCAATTTTGCCCGTGCCTGCCGTAAGGTTTGCAGGCAGTGTGTCTTTGGCCTTAAAAACAAGGGTGATCGCACCCGGCCACAAACACGCCATAATGCGTTCGGCCGCAGAAGAGATATGTTGAACCAGTCTTGTCAGTTCTTTTTTATCGGAGATAAGGACAAGCAGAGGTTTATGATAAGGCCGCTGTTTGATTTCAAATACCCTGTCCGCAGCTTTGGCGTTCATGGCATCCGCGCCCAGCCCATAAAGATGCTGGGTGGGGAACACGATGACCCCGCCGTCTTTAATGATCCGGGAAGCCGCAACGATTTGATCCTGGCGGGGATTTAAAGGGTCAGTCTGAATGATCCTCAAGCTTTTTGGCTTTTTGATCAACTTGTTTTGCGAGCTCCTTTTTATAGGTGTCCAGCTTTTTGGAAAGGTTGGGATCTGAAAGGGCAAGTATCTGTGCTGCCAAAACACCTGCATTCTTCCCACCCGGTTTCCCGATGGATACCGTGGCGACAGGAACCCCCGGAGGCATTTGAACCGTAGAAAGGAGCGCATCGAGCCCCTGAAGGCAAGATGAATCTATTGGAACGCCGATAACCGGTAGCGACGTGTATGCGGCGATATTCCCTGCGAGATGGGCGGCATGGCCGGCCCCGGCAACAATCACTTTGATGCCCCGCTTGTGGGCGGACGCGGCATACTTGGCCGCTTTTTTAGGGCTCCGGTGTGCAGACGCCACCGTCATTTCATAAGGTATCCCGAATTGCTTTAAAACCGAAGCGGTTTGTTCCATCACATTAAGATCCGAATCGCTTCCCATGACAATGCCAACCTCAGGCAGCCGATCCGCTTGTTCAAACGCCTTTTTCTCCGCTTTCAAAAATACCTCCTTATATGTTGGCGAGGCGCTCCAACACATCTTGTTTTTTCCGGTCCAGTTCGTCTCGGCGAATCATTGAGCCTTTTGTCCCGCCGTTCAGAGCGATTTCCGATAGATAATATGTCCCATCATCCGCAATCTGTATATCCAGATGCGCATACGGAAATTTTCCACGTTCCATTGCCGTTCTGCAAAAATTCAACAACTCCGCGTTCATCTCGTAGGGATAATTTTTACCACCCATGGAGATATTCATCCTGAAATTATCTGGATTATGCCGGACATAAGCTTCTGTATAATCTCCTGCAATAATTACCCGTACATCAACAAAATTATTCAAAAATGGCTGAATGACAAACGGATATGGCGTTTCGGACAGGGCCATAAAATTGTAAAGGGTTTCAATGGTATCCCATTTTCTCACGCCATAACCGCAGTGCAGATGATCTTCTTTGGTAACCACAGGGGCGATTTTAAGCCTGTTATAAATGTTCATCGCTTCAATGAGATCCGTTCGTCGTGCAATAACAAAGGTATGGGGCAGCATCCAATTATTTAGAACAACAGCTTGCGTGGCCTTGGAATGATTCAGAACCTGTGAAATCGGAGATGGAAAGCAGGTCACGCCGCGCTCCATCAGATCGATGAGGATAGATTGTTTGATATGTTTATAGGTCAGTATGCCTAAAAAGATGTCTCCGGAACAAAGGTTCTGATAACGTTCCTTGAGTTTCTGGCTGCTCCTGATGATCATTGAATCACCTGTTGATCATTTTCCCTTCGATACTGAGTTCAATCAGCCTGTCCAGAAGTTGGCTGAAAGGGATACCCGCTTTTCCGGCAGCAAGCGGCAATAGACTGGTTGATGTCATACCGGGGATTGTGTTGGTTTCAAGGACATAAATATCCTGATTTTTAAGAATCATATCGGTCCGACTGTATCCTTTACAAAACAGTGCCTTATGCGCTGTTTTGGCGATTTCCTGTGCCTTTTTAGTCATTGCGTCATTAATTCGGGCCGGACAAATCTCGCTTGTAGCACCGGCCGTATATTTGGCTTGGTAATCAAAGAAATCGTAGGATTCACTGGGAACAATCTCAATAATGGGCAAGGCCTCAACCGGACTATTGCCAATAACGCCGCCGGTGAGCTCGATACCGTCGATATACGCTTCTATCAACACCATAGAATCCTGTTCAAGTGCTTTATCGACCGCTTCTTTTAACGAATTTTTTGATTTTACGATAGATATTCCAACACTCGATCCACTGCCAACCGGCTTGACAACCAGGGGCAAGCCCAGTCTCTTGGCACACCCATCTGCATCTAAAGCATCATTTTGTTCTACTACAGCGTAAGGTGGAACCAACAGGCCGGCTTTTTCGTAAAGATGTTTTGAAGCCAACTTGTTCATTCCGAGAGCACTCCCGAGAACCCCGGACCCCTGATATGGAATTCCAAGAAGGTCGAGCAATCCCTGAACGGTGCCGTCCTCTCCAAAGGGTCCATGGAGAATGATCAACGCAGCATCAATTTCGGGTGCGTCCATGACCAGCCGTGGAAGGTCGGTTTTCGGATCGTACCGAATGATTTCGTATTTATTGTGGTCCAGAGCTTCATAGACCTGGTTTCCACTCGAGATAGAAACTTCACGCTCGGAGGATATACCTCCGGCCAGGAGGGCAATGGTAAGTTTTTCCATGGGGTTTCCTTTCACATTGAAAAATGCTGAGATGGATGTGTTAATACACCGTGCGTTTATGACTTGAAAATCTGTTCTTTAAATTTGTTATATTCTTCAAAGGTAATTAGGTCATTCTCAAGCAGTCTTACAAGTTCAGAAAACTCTTTATATCGAATGGATTCCGGGTCTTCGAGTTGCCGACGATGGCCCGATGAGTGGGTATCCAGGGCCGGGGGGGTATTATGTGCTCCGCCGATTTTTAATGATGCAAGTCCTCCAAGGACACTGATCTCAACGCTTCTTCCGCTGTACCGATGACTGTTCAGTATCTCCCGAAGGGTCTTTCCCTCCCTCTTCATTCGTTTGTAAAAATGATAACCTGAAGCAAGAATGGCGATTAATCCGCCGAGAAAAATCCATACCATGTAATTTATAATACCGCGGAAAAAAATGACCATCAGGACCAAACCTGCAACCAAAATAACATGGAGAACAAGTATAAAATAGGCCATCAGGACACTTTTAAAATGTTGGCTCTCTTTTTCTTTATTCTTGAACGTCATAAACTGAACCTATTGAATGCTGATTCTATCCCGCATCAAACTTCTCTAATCATATGGCAGCATTGATGTTTTTTTAATATTATTATTTTCTTACAGCCCCGTCACTATTTGGAACGCTCGGTTTGGGTTTCAGATTTTCCGAAACGTCCCACCAAGCTTTCCATATAGCGCTGGGGGACCTCGAACATAATCGATGTATTTCGCAGGGTATTCAACTTCATGATTAAAAAGTTCAATTTTTTCAATAAACGGTATTTTTCAGACGTTTCTTGCATACCGGCCAGCAGATCTTCCGTCCGTCTAATCTGTTTTTTCAACTCGATTTCCGGAGGAACACAATCTGCATTTTTAAGAATTTTATAGGCCAGGCGCAAATCTTCGGGAATATAATAATCATTGTTAAATACCAGAGGTTTGCCGGAACCGGGCAGATTTTCGAATTTGCCTTCTTTTTGAGCCCTTAATATCCGTTCTTCGACGATTTTTTCAAAGCCTTGAATCATGGTTTAATTCTTCGTTTTTAACACCTATATGTAATAGTCTTTTTAACCAACAATTTAAAATTATAGTACAACCCACAATATTTTCAAGCTGGAAAACGATAAAAAACAGAAAAACCCCCCTGATATATATCAGAGGGGCCCAGCTTTTAAAAACTGGCGGCTACGGGCGGGGTCTCTTTTACCGTATGCTATCAAAAATACTTTGATGTTTTGACGTGCTATCCATCTTAAAAAACACATCCCGATTTTTCAGATGGCTTGCAGTTGAAATCAACGTTAGCATCTCATTATTAAACACATATACGTCTCGTGTAACCATCCAATGCGATCAACAGTGATTTCATGTTATACAACAGTAACTCAATACTGATAATTATTTTGAGTGTCAAGTTATTTCAAATTGTTGCCACAATTCCACTTCTCAATTTTTCTCTTTCTTTAATTCACAATATATTGTGTTTTTTCTTGACCTTTATATCAATAGATTGTATGTAACCCCATAAGATGAAGGGAAAGTACCCAGAACAGAGAAAACATCAATGCGGCCGAAGGCTTTTCCTTGTAAAAGGCTTAACATACCTTTCCGGTGCCCTGTTGGGTCTGAATTTTTTTTCAAATGCAGCTGCAGGGGAAAGGCATATCTTTCCTACTCCCCAAACCCATGAACAAGAACCACCTTTGTTCGCCTCTTCTCCAAGAATCGCCTTTATCATTGATGATATCGGCTGCAGCATCTCCCGAGCACGGGAATTTCTGGCCTTAAAGATGCCAATGACATTTTCGGTACTCCCCCAATTACAATATTCAGACGTTCTTGCAGAAGAAATATACGGACAAGGACACGAAGTCATGCTCCACCAGCCCATGGAACCCTACGGTCGGGAGATTGACCCCGGACCAGGGGCACTCTATATTTCATACAGAGACAGAGAGATTGAAGAAATCGTTGAAAGGAACCTTTCACAAATCCCACGGGCAACGGGCGTGAATAACCACATGGGTTCCAAATTTACATCTTTCCCCGACAAGGTCGCGGAGGCGTTGAAGATTATAAAACAAAGAGATCTTTTTTTTGTGGACAGTTTGACGAGCATTAATTCACAAGCTTACAAAATGGCCAGACGGCTGAACATGAGAACCGCACCGAGAAACGTTTTTTTGGACTCCCCCCCTGATGTACGGGCTGTTCGTCGCAAGCTCAGATATTTAAAGCAATATGCCCTGAAACATGGGGCGGCCATCGGAATCGGGCACCCTTATCTTTCCACGTTGACAGCCCTTCATGATTTCAAGCACAACCTCAATGAAAGGTGGCCTTCTATTGAACTGGTATCTGTATCCAGCCTGCTTTAACCTTCCACCAAAGGTAAAACCTTCAACTTCATCACTCAAGTTTCGCACCTAAATTTTTGGCTAAATCCGTATCTACTCGAACCTTGCAAAAATGAAAAAGCCATAATCCATTGAGATCATGGCTGTTGCTTGTCTTTGGTGGCGATGCAGGGAATC
>JAWOIY010000231.1:0-4330 GCA_046484425.1 Desulfobacterales bacterium
AATGTGTTGGCCAGGAACTGGACATAACGCCCCGAATTCCAAGCCGCCCGGACAAACAGCAGAGGAACGCCTTCGTAGTCTTCCGAACCCTCGTAATCCGGTACAATGCCCACGCCTGCCCCGACACTCCAGGCAGGTTCCTTTTTCGTAACGGTGACTCTGTCTGCCGTGTCGATACCATGATAGTCGGGCGTCATACCGGCAAGCAACGTCTGGTCCATATCGAATTGGGACCAGCCCAATTCCTCTTCAGCCGCAAATGCCAGGGTTGAAAGCAAAAGTACAACCGCCACGACAATCATCTGACCATACCGCTTGTTTTTCGTTCTACTTTTCATGTTCCATCCTCCTTTAGATAAAAACCGATACACTGTCCAAAAGTCCGCAGGCATGGAGGGGACCTTCCCCTCAAGCGGCCCTCGAAGCCGCTTTTTTCCATGCCGCTATGTATTCGATTCCGTGTTCCATTCCAAAAAGCGGCCTTGGGCCGACGACAACCCCCTGTACAACCCAAAGGGATAAAGGCACTCAAAATGTCTAACTGATGGATTGAATTGATAGGAATTCCCTTTTCAAGAGCGGAATAAGGGAAAATTTAAAATTGTGTGGATAAATTGATGAATGCCCATACATATTAGTTCCGGATATCAAACAGCAGTCATACTGCTGAAACCCTCTATTGGGAACAAGTAACAGATGCCGATCATGTTGTCAAGACGGCATTTAGCTCTAAACCAACAGAGATACCGGTATCCGTTTCGGGGATCAGGCCTTCAACTCAAAAGATTTTCGATATTTTTTTTGTTCCCTACCATTTGCTTACGCTTTCCATTTCATAACAAAATGCCTGATATTGGTTAGTGCCCTTGAGAGTTCGGATCGAAAATCGGGGTGGGCGATGGAGATGAGCGCCTCACCGCGTTCTCGAAGGGTCTTACCATGGAGGTTCACTGTCCCATACTCAGTCACCACATAGTGGACATGTCCCCTTGTGGTCACCACACCAGCGCCAGGCTTGAGCTCTGGGACAAGCCTTGACACCGTCCCTTTGGCGGCAGTAGACTGAATTGCAATAATCGGCTTGCCTCCCTTAGACAGGGCCGCACCACGCATGAAATCCATCTGCCCACCGATACCCGAAAAGATCCTGTAGCCAAGAGAATCCGCACACACCTGTCCCGTCAAGTCGATCTCTAAGGCCGAGTTGATGGCAACCACCTTGTCATTTTGACGTATAAGCGCCGTATCATTGGTGCGGTCACAGGGGTGGAACTCCACCCTGGAGTTGTCATTTACAAAGTCGTACAGGGGCTTCGAGCCGTTGACAAAACTGGTGGTGATCCGGTTGGGGTGAACCTTCTTAAGGCGATTGGTGACAACACCCGCCTCGACCAGCTCAACCACGCGATCGGAAAACATTTCCGTGTGGATCCCGAGATCGCTTTTACCGAAAAGACGGCCGAGCGCTGCGTCGGGTATGTTGCCGATGCCCATCTGGAGGGTGGATCCGTCTTCAATAAGGTCGGCTATGTTTTCACCGATACGGGCTTCCACATCGGTTTCAGGTGTTCTTTGATGCTCAAAAAGCGGGCGATTCATGGACACAAAGGCATTAATCTTTCCAAAATCAACAGCCGTGTTTCCATGGGTTCGGGGCATCTGTTCGTTGATCTCTGCAATGACAATTGGGGCTGAATCCACGGCCGCCCTTGCTGCATCCACCGATGTCCCAAGGGTGCAGAACCCGTGACGGTCCGGCGGCGACAACTGCACAATTGCAGCGTCCAACCGGATGGTTCCAGTAGTGAACAACCTGGGAATGTCGGACAAAAAGATCGGCATGAAGTCCGCGCGCCCCTCCTCGATTGGCTTCCTCAGAGCAGCACCTGTAAACAGCGAAACGGAAAAGAAGCGTCTTAGGTGGGCGGGTTCGGCAAATGGAATGTCTCCTGAGACGTGCAAATGATAAAGGGTGACGTTTTCCAACTCATGCCGCTTACAGAGAGCCAGAACCAGGGGCGTGGGGGTTGCCGCGGCACCGTGAATAAAAACTTTCATTCCGCTCTTGACGCGAGAAACGGCTTCCTCCACGCTCACCGCTCTGGACTGCCAGTTCGTGTCAACCTTCATGGCTATCTCCTTTTTCAAGTTAGTTCGCTTCGCTCACAATTGGA
Organism: Desulfobacterales bacterium; assembly: GCA_046484425.1. Taxonomy (GTDB): domain Bacteria; phylum Desulfobacterota; class Desulfobacteria; order Desulfobacterales; family UBA11574; genus UBA11574. Next base: position 2,175 of record JAWOIY010000231.1, read on the forward strand.
ATAATGGTACCTGTTTAGATTTTTGAAACAAATCCGTTTTTGGGAAGCTTCAGGTGTGCTTAAATTTTTACTGGAAGCTGTTTGAGTGGATTACGGCTTGTTATGAAAAAACCATTCCAGATTGGCTTGAATGCGATCATATGGCCTTAAAATCAAAACCATTTTCAGAAGCTAAAACCAGTTTTTTCATTACGAGCCGTTATCTACGAGTTCTTTCAGAAAAAATTTAAGCACACTTGGAGCGATTCAATTTCCAAAGGCTAAACTCTTACGAATAATGGATAAATGGAATACTGGAATGATGGGTTGGAAGGAGTTTTTTTTTACGATTAAAATGGTTTATTTCCGCGCTTATCCCCAATACTCCAGTATTCCAGTATTCCATCATTCCATAGAAGTGGCATAAACCAGGAACCATTAAAAGATTTTTAATTTCAACCAATTGTAGAATTTCCGAGACGTTAGAGTTTTATATTTGCGGAAATATTCGAAAGCCTCACAAACAAGTGAACTGTTCAAAGTTTACAAGCAAAGAGGCATTCGATGAATAATTTTGATAGCTTAAGTCATACCGCCTGGGATTGCAAGTACCATCTGATCTGGATTCCGAAATACCGTAAAAAAATACTATTCGGAAATTTGAGAAAATATCTTGGCAACGCCTTCTGAAAGAAGTAAGATAAAATCGAAAATCAGCAAGACAATTTACTGGAAATTTGGAAATAGAAGACATATCAATCCGCAATTTACCGAAAAATGGAGGATAACCGTATGTTTAAAAGTAGGTTAATTCATAGATTTTCGATTTTACTCTATCTTTTGATAACTTATGGCCTGATTACCGCTTGTGGAACAACCAGTCCAAAAAACATTGTTGATGTCAAACCTGATGAAAATATTTTGAGGGTTGGCGTTTCAACCGACTCACCCCCCCTAATTTATAAACAGGGAGAAAAAGTTGTCGGCCTTGAAGCAGAGCTTGCCCGTGAATTCGCACAATACCTTGGGAAATCAGTTCGTTTTATTGAGGTTGAATGGGAAGATCAGATTTCTGCATTGTTGGATAATCGCACGGATATCATTATGTCCGGTATGTCCGTTACCAAAATGAGGCAGATCAGAATTTCTTTTAGTGAACCGTATTACAAAACAGGGCAAATGGTTTTGCTTCATAAAAGAAACCAAGGCCGTATTCCTATAGATTATTATGCAATTAAGGGGATGTCTATCATATTGAAAATCGGAGTTGTTAAAGGCACCACGGGAGAAACATATGTTCTCGACAACTTTGGGACTGCTAAGAAAATATCGTCTTTTGATACTTCCAAAAAGGCCGTTGACGCTTTACTTGATAATAATATCGACATATTAATCCATGATGGACCGATGGTTCTCATGTTGGCATCAGAATACGATTCGAAAGGTCTAGTAACCTCTAATTCTCATTTGACTGAAGAATACTTGGCGTGGGGAATTAGAAAAAACGATATTGAGCTGTTAAATTCAGCAAACCGTTTCATCGATACTTGCAAACGAGAGGGTAAGCTGAACACCATTACCAGTCGGTGGATACCTTTTAATAATTGAATAATTTTCCATGTAGAAATCTATAGTGGATGACCGTGTGCCTCTATCTAAAGTTAGTGTTTTATCCATAATCCCGCCTCGATAAACCTTCACTTAAAATCCTGTTGCCATTAGAGTCAAAAAACTATAATCTTTGTATGATCTGCCGCGGAACTATGGATAAACATTTACTAAATATCTAACAATCTAATGGATTTCAGGTCATGGCAGAGACTGCCGAAAAACCCGGAAAAGCCAATTTGCAGACTTCTAACTATTTGATCCTTTTAAAGAATATTTTTGTGCATTGTCTCTATGTTTTCTTGATTTTGGGACTGCCGTCCCTATGCCTCGCGCAGGAGCTGGAGCCCCGGCGATGGAGCCACCTTCCGACAGGAGCAAACTTTGCCGGTGGAGGTTATGCTTACACCGAGGCGGACATATTCGTCGATCCCGTTATCCGTGCCGAGAATGTTGAAATGGAAATGCATACCTGGGCGGTTCAGTATATCCGAACCTTTGAGCTGTTTCAAAAATCCGCACGAATCGATTTTACTCAAGCCTACCAAGAGGGGCGCTGGACCGGATTG
>JAWOIY010000102.1:0-6727 GCA_046484425.1 Desulfobacterales bacterium
TGATGATGCACCTTTCAGTTCAAGCAGATACATTTTTTGATCACCTCATGGAAACCTGGTGGTTCAAAGAGACCGTAGATCTTTATTTCAACAAAGATTATGAGACAAAATATCAGCAGATTCTGGAAAGTTTTCTGGCTCGAGGCATTGTAAAACAAAAAGAGGGGCAGTTTTTCACCACGGTAAAGCCGTGAGGCTTCTCATCGACCTTAACATCCTCAACTTAAAATTTTGTAAGGGTTTAGCCTTTTGAAAATGAATCGCTTCAGGTGTGCTTAAATTTTTTCTGAAAGAACTCGTAGATAACGGATCGTAATGAAAAAACTGGTTTTAGCTTCTGAAAATGGTTTTGATTTTAAGGCCATAGGGTCGCATTCAAGCCAATCCGGAATGGTTTTTTCATAACGAGCCGTTATCTACGAGTTCTTTCAGAAAAAATTTAAGCACACTTGGAGCGATTCAATTTCAAAAGGCTAAACTCTTACGATTTTTCTTTTTTTGTGTTTTGATCTTTTCGTGCTTTCGCGATAATACTTAAGATCATAAAACAAATTTAAAGGAGCGTGTGATGAATGTTCACAGTGGCAAAAAATTTGCACAAAAACACGGACCGGATGCAAAGCCGGACAAGTCAATTAAAAATGAAATTTTGAAACTTACGAAAAACGGCGAATTACCCTGTGCCGTGGCATTTGAAATTGCGAAAATCCTTCAGGTCTCACCGGATGCCGTAGGCAGAACGGCCGACCTGATGAATTTCAAGTTGACGAAATGCCAACTGGGGTTGTTTGGGTATCTACCCCGGAAAAAGATTGTTGAACCCTTGAACGATATAAAAGAAAACTTAAAAGACGCCATTACCGATGCACTTTTTCAAGGAAGGCTTTCTTGTGAGCACGCATGGAACATTGCATCCCGATTAAGCGTCAGCAAAATGACCGTTAGCGGTGCTTGTGAGGCTATGGGTACCAAAATAAAGGCTTGTCAGCTGGGAGCATTTTAGCTGATCTTCAAATCTAAAAACCTCCCGCCCCCCCTGAAATAATTAGACCGATATGCCCCCAATTGAATCCTGGTCGGAGAGGAACGTTTCGTCTGGGAGATGAACCGGTACACTTTCCGCCTGCGGATTTAAAAAGAGAACTGGAAAAGGAAGGGTTGAGCGACCGGCTGGTTGAAATCGAACATGGTGAAACGTTCTTTCTGAACTGATCCTGTATCCCTAAAACCGGCCCACGAAAGGATTATAACGCTTTTCCCTGCCGATGCTTGTTTCCGGTCCATGCCCGGAAAGGACCTTTATATCATCACCCATTTTAAAAAGTTTTGTCTGAATGCTCGATATCAGGGTGTTAAAATCTCCGCCGGGAAAATCGGTGCGACCAATGGAACCGGCAAAAAGGGTGTCCCCCACAAATACAACCCCGTCCGTGTAAAGAGAGATTCCGCCCGGGGTGTGCCCCGGCGTATGAATCACGTTCAAGGTAATATCACCAAAAGACACGGTATCGCCTTCTTCTATGGTTCGGTCACAGGGCGGAGAGTTTTCCACTGAAATGCCGAAAAATGCAGCATTTGAAGAAAGGCTTCCAAGCATGGGCGCATCCATGGGATGAATGAGAATGTCGGCTCCGGTGGCATCTTTCATCTTCCCGTTGGCACTGACATGGTCGAAATGCCCATGGGTGTTAATGATATATTTTACGTTCAGTGAATCATCGGCAAGGGAAAGGAGGATCCTGTCTGCATCTCCTCCCGGATCAATGACAACGGCTTCTTTGGTTTTCGAACATCCACAGATAAAACAGTTTGCCATCAGCGGACCGACGACCAATTCTTTAATAATCAAAACATCCTCCTTTTACGGTCAAAAGCTGCATTTACGAAACCCTCTTTTTTGCCTGTTCGACAAGCTCGACAAGGCTGACGATTTTCGGTTTCGGCTTCGCATGAACAAGTTGATTAAACTGCTCCGCGGAAAGGGAATCTTGCAAATACCCCACAACATCAAAGGATTCCCACCAGCAGTCAAGGATCTTCCAGCAGGCCGAATGATCATCCCCGCTCGTTCGGCAATAGCCGAATGAAACAGGACCTCCCAGTCTGGGGCATCTTCGCTCAAGCCGATCCATGTCTTCGCGCATCGTTTAACCGGTTTCGTTTATTTGAATGTCAGTCTTTTCTGTAATTTTATTTTTCTCAAGAGCCATTCGCACACTGTCAAGGATTCCATTGATAAAGGCACCTGATTCTTCTGTTCCGAATTTTTTCCCGATATCAATCGCCTCGTTGATAGACACTTTCGGCGGAATGTCCTGGCAGTAAAGCAGTTCATACACGGCAATTCTCATAATATTTTTGTCCACGCAGGACATTCGGCTTATTTTCCAGTTATCGGAGAAATTCTCTATGATTGAATCAATTTCGGCTTTTGCCTGGATAACGCCTTTTACCAGTCTGAGGAAAAAGGGGCGGGCTTTTTTGGAAGCTGAAAAATGCACGCAGAAGCGTTCCAGCGACTCATTCGAATCGTTACGGTTCATATCCATATAAAAGAGCGCCTGCATGGCAAGTTCTCGAGACTTGCGACGGTTTCCCATGGTTATCCCTGATCGACAACCTCAATCAAATTTGCCATTTCAATGGCCGATATTGCCGCATTCCATCCTTTATTACCGGCTTTTGTTCCGGCGCGCTCAATGGCCTGCTCGATGGTGTCTGTGGTTACAATGCCGAATATAACCGGGATCCCGGCATCAAGGCCAACCATGGCAATGCCCTTAGAGACTTCGGCGCTGACATAATCAAAATGCGGGGTTGCGCCTCTGATGACGGCTCCCAGACATATAACAGCATGGTATCGATTCGTTGCGGCCATCTTCTTTGCCATCAGCGGTATTTCAAAGGCACCCGGAACCTTTACGATGTCGATATCTTTATCCTTGGCTCCGGATCTTAACAGCCCATCCAAAGCACCTTCGAGAAGCCTTCCGGTGATAAAATCATTGAAACGGCTGACAACTATCGCAAATTTTTTACCCTCGGCAAGAAGCTTTGCTTCAATCACTTTTGGCATTTAATTTCCTCCCCTCGTTATTTCCTGAACCTTTAAAGACACAGGGATCAAAAGAGATCACCTTTAGGATTCCGAAAATTATTACGTAACGGCATCTATGTTCAACAGGTGCCCCATTTTTAGTTGTTTGCACCTCAAATACCGACGGTTGTATTCATTGGGTTCTGTTTCGATCTCTATTTGCTCAACAATACTGAGGCCGTATCCATCAAGCCCAACCATTTTTTTTGGATTATTGGTGAGGAGTCTCATTTTTCTCACGCCGAGATCCACCAGAATTTGCGCACCAATGCCGTAATTTCTTAAATCAGGCTGGAATCCCAGCCTTTCATTCGCCTCGACAGTGTCGAGACCCTGGTCCTGGAGGGCATATGCTCTGATTTTGTTAACAAGGCCGATGCCGCGTCCTTCCTGCCGAATATACAGCAGCACTCCGACGCCTTCCTTATCGATCATTTCCATGGCTGTCTGCAACTGCTCACCGCAATCACAGCGAAGGGAGCCGAATATATCTCCTGTGAGACACTCTGAGTGAACTCTGACGAGAACCGGTTTTTCAGGATCGATTTTCCCCTTAACCATGGCGATGTGAAGCAGATCGTCAACATCATTCTCATACACAATCGCCCTGAATTCCCCTGCAATTGAAGTCGGGATTACTGTTTCCGCCATCCTTCTCACAAATGATTCGGTGAGCATGCGGTATTCTATAAGGTCGGCGATGGTGCATATACCGATACCATGCTCTTCACTGAATTTTTCAAGTGCCGGCATCCTGGCCATGGAACCGTCGTCATCCATGATTTCACATATCACACCGGCAGGTTTTAGACCGGCAAGACGTGCCAAATCTATGGATCCCTCTGTCTGGCCGGCACGCACCATCACGCCGCCATTCTTGCCGCGCAAAGGGAATACATGGCCGGGTCTCACAAGATCGTTTGGCCTGGCATTATCCGAAACGGCCGTAAGGATCGTCGTGGCACGGTCAGCAGCGGAAATTCCTGTTGTTACTCCGCATCGCGCTTCGATGGAAACCGTAAAACCGGTTTGAAATGTCGACGTATTGTGTTCAACCATCAGCGGGAGATTTAGGGAATCGATCTTTTCTCCGGTCATGGACAGGCAAATAAGTCCTCTCCCGTATTTGGCCATAAAATTGATAGCCTCAGGTGTGACGGCTTCGGCAGCCATGGTAAGGTCGCCCTCATTTTCACGACCTTCATCATCCACGAGTATGACCATACGTCCGGCTTTAATTTCTTTAATTGCTTCTTCGATGGTTATTAGCGGCATTTATGACTATTATCTCCTAACCCGGATAAACCGAAAATATCTTGTTGCCACAAAGGAACGGATGTCTTTGTGTCTTGGTCGAACCGAGTGGCACCAAAAAAAATAATACCACAAAATCTAGATAAATTATACCCAATGTATGCGTTAAACAAAACCGGTTTTGACAAGAAACTCCATGTCTAAAGAATCACCGGCTTTTTTTCCCCTTTCATCATGGTGTTTACCGCCGATAAAACGTTCAACGTATTTTCCTATCATATCCGTCTCAATGTTGACAACATCTCCAACCTTTTTAAAGCCTATGGTCGTCAATTTGGCAGTATGAGGAATTATGCTGACATCAAAACCACGGGGGCTGCAGTTGTTGATGGTCAGGCTTATTCCGTCCACGGCAACGGATCCCTTTTTAATCATATAGTGTGAAAGGGATTCCGGCACCTCAAAGTTGACAATAATAGCGTTTCCGGTATCTTGTTTAAGCGTGACCATGCCAATCCCGTCGATATGACCCGAAACGAGGTGACCGTCAAGGCGGTCAGACAGGCGAAGCGCCCTTTCAAGGTTCACTCGATCACCGATCTTGGCGTTTTTAAAGGTTGTCCTGGCAAGCGTTTCAGGCGAAACGTCAACTTTAAAACGTTTATCGTCAATCATAACTACCGTCAAACAGGCGCCGCTGACCGAAATGCTGTCTCCGATCTTTGTATGTTCAAGACGGAAACCCGCTTCCACGGCCATGCGTTTCCCCTGACCTTCCTGCCGTATTTCGCGAATCGTTCCGAGACCCTCTATGATGCCTGTAAACATGATTTATAAAATTGTCAATTGGTTAATTTATTTCGGATATACCCTTCTATCATGACATCGGAACCGAATCGCCTGACACGAATATTCTTAACAGAAATACAATTTTTCATTAAATCCGCGCCGGGTCCTTTACAGATGGGAACGCCATCATCTCCTCCCAGGATCTTAGGCGCATAAAAAAATAGTATTTTATCAACGATTCCGGCAGATAGGGCAGACGCGATAACCCGACCGCCGCCTTCGATAAGGAGGCTGGTTATTTCCATAGCTCCCAATCGATCCATAAGCCGATCGAGATCGATCAGGCCATCAATCACAGGCGATTCAATGATCCTGGCGCCACACTTTTCTATTCTGACTTTTTTATCCTCTGAAACCGAAGGCCCTGTGACAAGTATCGTATCAGAATCCGAATGAAGCCGCAAGAGCTTAGCTTTTTCAGAAATTCGAAGGTGAGTGTCGAGAATAATTCTTGTAGGATCCAGACTTCTGAAATTTCCGGGTCGGTTTGTCAGTCTCGTGGTTAAACTGGGGTCATCTTTTTCTACCGTGTCCATGCCGACCATAACGGCATCAACAGTGTGCCGGAGATAGTGAACAAACTGCCTTGATTCTTCGCCGGTAACCCATCTGGAATCGCCCGTTTTTGTTGCTATGCGACCGTCCAGTGTGGCTGCGCACTTAACGATCGTAAAAGGGCGCTTTGTTCTGACATATTTAATAAACACTTCATTGAGTCTTTTTGCCTGTTTTTCACAGACCCCCACCGTGGTACTGATACCAAGGGTTTTCAAATAATCTAAGCCGCCTCCTTTAACTCTGGGATTCGGATCCTTCATGGCGGCGACAACCCGCCCGATACCGGCGGCGACGATTTTCTCGGTGCAGGGGGGCGTTCGCCCCGTATGATTGCACGGCTCAAGCGAGACATAAAGTGCCGCGTCTTTCGTCAAAGTCCCTGCATCGTCAATGGCATTGACTTCGGCATGGGATTCTCCTGCGGCTTTGTGATATCCCTTTCCGACAACCTTTCCGTCATTCACGATAACGGCACCCACCATTGGGTTGGGCGAGGTAAAGCCCTCCCCTTTTTTGGCGAGCTCGAGTGCCATCTGCATAAAACGTTTGTCTTCTGTAACTGTCAAAATGCTACGGATAACCCGAATCTTTGTAACTGTTTAGATTTTGGAAACAAGTCTGTTTTTAGGAAGCTTCAGGTGTGCTTAAATTTTTACTGGAAGCTGTTTGAGTGGATTACGGCTCGTTATGAAAAAACCATTCCGGATTAGCTTGAATGCGATCATATAGCCTTAAAACCAAAACCATTCTCAGAAGCTAAATCCGGTTTTTTCATTACAAGCCGTTATCTACGAGTTCTGACGGAGCTACGCTACAGCGATCCCTTCCAGCTCCTTGTTGCGGTAATTTTGTCTGCACAGTGCACTGACGTCAGGGTTAACCTTATCACGCCTGCGCTGTTCGCCAGGTATCCTGATGCCCGGGCGATGGCCGGGGCCTCCCGGGAGGAGATTTTCGAGCTGATAAAAA
>JAWOIY010000117.1:0-61587 GCA_046484425.1 Desulfobacterales bacterium
TGGATGGTAATGGGCAGGAAATACACCGGAAAGTCATCGCGTTCATTTCAGGGAACCTTAGCGCATGGGGTACACAGGTTCATCCGGATCTTCCATGAAAGAATCTTAGTACATGTATTCGTAAACACGGCTACGTATTTATGATGAAGTTAGAAGTGAGCTAAAGTTTAAAGTGAGCTAAAGTTAAGGAATTCTGTCAATTATATAAAATCACCGGAGCGAAGCGACTCAATAACTTTAGGCACTTTAGATCACTTCAAACTTCAAACTTTTGGGCTTCAGCTTATTTTCCGGTGTCCAGATAAAAATCGTCATCGTATTTATGAATTAGAGAACTTAGGCATCGGTATCCGTCACGATCGGCATGGGAATTTTAAAAAACTGAACGCCCTCTTCTTTTAATGTTTGTTCTTCTTCTTTGGTACTCACACCTCTGATATTTCTCGCTTCTGTGACCCCGTAATGCATCTTCAAGGCTTCTTTGGTAAATTCACTCCCGACATCATCAAAATTTTTTTCAACAAAATCTACGATCTTTTTGCCTATATTTTCTATATCTGCCTGTTGATCGGAAAGTTCTTTTAACGGCGCAGAAGATTTTATGGCAAACATCGAAGGAATCCTGGCAATAGAAGTACTATTACAAACCGGACAAGCAATAAGCGCCTTTTTTTTCTGTGCGTTATATGCCTTTCTGTCTTCAAACCATCCTTCAAATGAATGGCCGTTTACGCATTGAAGGTCGTAAGCTATCATAAAATTACACCAATTATGTTTTAGCCGTGTTAAATTTCTGATTTCAAATACTGACTTTCTCCGAATCCCTTAATCACGGTTGCTTATGATTTTTTTTAATGATATCATATTTTAAATTCTTTTAAAAGTCCTTCCTGATTTACGTCCGGCTGGGCCATTTGCCGCGGGTAAATGATCTTGACAATCGAATGTAGCCACAGTTGAATCGGTCAGGCTTAATCGATTTTTCGAGGGATTATACGAGGTCACTTTTCATTTAAATACTTTTTAAAAAAACCGTCAAAAGTGCTTTTATGACACAAATTAAAACAGACTTTTTGATCATCGGGAGTGGTATTGCCGGCCTTACATTTGCGCTTAAGGTGGCCGAGTTCGGTGATGTAGCCTTGGTTACCAAAAAAGGGATCATGGACAGCAATACCTCACAGGCACAGGGTGGAATCGCCTCTGTCTTTGGCAAGCTGGATTCATTCGATCTCCACATTCAAGATACGCTGGATTCCGGAGACGGTCTCTGTAACCGGGACGTCGTCGAGATGGTGGTTAAAAACGGACCCGACAGAATCCGTGAGTTGATCGATCTGGGAGTACATTTCAATCTCAAAGAAAAAAGTCTATCCCCCGCTGGATCGTCTGATTTTGAACCTGATTTAGACTTGGGGCGTGAAGGCGGCCACTCCCAAAAACGCATTGTTCACGCCCATGACATGACCGGAAGGGAAGTCGAGAGTGTCCTGGTTGATCATGTTAAAGATAACCATCGAATTCGTCTGTTTGAAAACCACATCGCCATTGACCTTATCACCATTTCAACCCGTTTAAAAAGAGGCATGATCACAACGACCCATGAAGATTATTGCTGCGGAGCATATGTTTTGGACCGGCAGACAAACGAAGTAAAAACTTTCTGTGCAAAAATCACACTTCTCGCCACCGGCGGCGCCGGAAAGGTTTACCTTTACACCAGCAACCCGGATATCGCCACAGGTGACGGCATTGCCATGGCATATCGGGCCGGGGCTACAGTTGCCAACCTTGAATTCGTCCAATTCCACCCCACCTGTCTGTATCACCCTGATGCTAAAAATTTCCTGATTTCAGAAGCGCTAAGGGGTGAAGGCGCAATATTGGTTGATGCTTCAGGTCTTCCTTTTATGGAAAAATATGACCCCAAAAAGGACCTTGCGTGCAGAGACGTTGTTGCCCGGGCCATCGATGCAGAACTTAAAAAAAGTGGAGCAGATTCTGTATTCCTTGATATATCCCACAAAAATTCCGACTTCATAAAAGATCGCTTTCCCAATTTATATCAAAAGTGCTTCACCTTTGGTTTTGACATGACCAAGGAACCGCTTCCGGTTGTCCCTGCAGCCCATTACATGTGTGGCGGCATAGCAACCGATATGTTCGGTAAAACGGACTTACATCGGCTGTACGCCATTGGAGAAACAGCCTGTACCGGACTGCACGGGGCCAACAGGCTTGCAAGCAATTCTCTGATTGAAGCCCTCGTTTACGCCCACACAGCCGCTCAGAGTGCTGTCAAGGATATCCAAACACTCGACTTTGGCTTTACGCCGGACCCGCCACCTTGGGATGAAGTCGGAACCACAGATAGTGATGAGGGCATCATGGTTTCTCAGAACTGGGATGAAATCCGGCGATTCATGTGGAATTATGTCGGGATCGTCCGATCGAACAAACGCCTGGAAAGGGCAAAAAGACGTATTGAAATCATTCAACAAGAGATACGGGACTATTACTGGGACTTCAAAGTCTCGGCGGATCTTATTGAACTTCGTAATATCGCGATGGTAGCAGAACTGATTATCAAATGCGCAGGACACCGAAAAGAGAGCCGCGGGCTTCACTACAACATTGAATTTCCACACCGGGACGATCAACGATGGCAAAAAGATACGATTCTTCGCCGATCATTTTTAGGGTAAAATGCATTGCCTTTATGTAACCCACTTTTGCTTTTGTTTATCCATTCAGGACATTTTAAATTCTGCTCTACCGGAAGATGAAGCGCTTCTCACGCCGTCATTTAAAATCTACTATCTTCATTGACAACCTTTGTTTCTGTATTAAATTAAAAACAAATTCATACTTATATTTTGATACCCTTCAAAAAAAGGTCCGGTCAATTATCAGGTAACTAAATGACAACCAAAAGAGATTATTACGAGATTTTAGGCGTAAACCGTAATGCAGATGAAAGCGAGCTAAAAGCCAGCTACCGAAAGCTGGCCCTGAAATATCACCCGGATCGAAATCCCGGCAATAGGGAAGCTGAAGAAAGTTTCAAAGAGGCTTCCGAGGCCTATGAGGTCCTTCGGGATCCCCAAAAGCGCAATATTTATGACCAATTCGGCCATAAGGGGCTTGAAGGGACAGGATTTTCAGGATTCAGCGGTTTTGAAGACATTTTTTCAAGCTTCGGCGGAATTTTTGAAGACTTTTTTGGATTCTCCAGCGGAAGGCGTTCGAGAAGCAGAACCCAAAGAGGTGCTGACCTTCGATATGATCTGACGCTCGGCTTCATGGATGCCGCTTTTGGAATAGAAACAGAGATTAATATAGAAAAAATGGAGACCTGCACTTCCTGCGAAGGAACGAGGTGCGAACCGGGCACCCATCCTGATACATGTCGGCAGTGCAACGGTACAGGTCAGGTTTCCAGAAGTCAGGGATTTTTTACTGTAAGGACTACATGTTATCAATGTAACGGTAATGGCCAGACAATTCCGCATCCCTGCACGAAATGCAAGGGTGCCGGACAGATCAGCGTCAGTAAAAAGGTGACTGTAAAAATTCCCGCCGGCGTCGATTCCGGATCCAGGCTCAGGCTGACCGGAGAAGGCGAGGCCGGAACTTATGGAGGCCCGCGTGGGGATCTTTATGTTTTTATCCACGTTGAGCCCCATGATTTCTTCGAACGTGACAATACAAACATTATCGGCCAGGTAAACATTTCTTTTGTACAGGCTGCTCTTGGAGATACCATTGCGGTACCCACCTTGAACGGCAAAAAAGAACTCAAAATTCCAAAAGGCACCCAACCCGGTGATATTTTCCGTTTTCACGGCGAGGGGATCCCATCTCTCAGAGGCGGCAAACGGGGAGATGAAATCATTCAGGTTTTAATAAAAACACCCACCCATCTGAATAAGAAACAGGAAACACTGCTCAGGGACTTTGCAAAAATCGAGTCAAGCAAGCTCCCGAACAAATTAAAAAACATCCTTAAAAGCGGCCTGGACAAAGCATCAAACTGATGGAGAATGATATACAATGTATGAACTAAAAGTCATTGCCCATTTTGCGGCCGCTCATCAGCTCAAAATGGTTGCCGAAAAATGTGAAAACCTTCACGGCCATAACTGGAAAATCGAAATCTGTGTGGCCGGGAAAAATCTCAATAAGGCCGGAGTATTGATTGACTTCGGAGAATTGAAACAGCATGTCTCGGTTATCATGGCGGGGCTGGATCACAAATTTTTAAATGATCTCGATATGTTTAAAGACAGCTATCCGCCGTCTTCGGAGAACATTGCCCACTATATTGCCATGTCCCTTCAATCCAGGATCAACAGCGCCGATATTATGGTTACACGGGTAACCGCATGGGAGTCTGAAAACGCCTGCGCAACCTATACTGTACCCTAAATACCCCACACCGAACGGATGGTTCCCCGCATTATTGCCGCCCTTAAGCCTATATGATTCAGGGATCGGGGTGTTTTTATTGGTTTGATCGCTCCCCGGATAATGTTTTTTTCCTCTGTTTGAAATTGGTCCCCGGCCCTATATTTAATATCCCGTATTAACCGGACCTCAGAAAACTATAATTGATCGTTGACAAGCAGACTATCTTTGTATATTGATCGTATCGATAAACTTTGTTGAGGGTATCATGGAAATTACAAACTGGTACTGGTGGTGGCAAATGACATGAAGTTTGCTCATCACCTGATCTTGCATAAATAACACATCAAGGGCTGTGAGCGGGCTTCGAGGGTTTCACAGAAGTGGCTCACGGCGCTTTTGGTTTAAAGCTGGGGCTGCTTCAAGCAACCCCGGCTTTTTTTATTTTCTTTTAAAAGGAGGTTTGCATGGAAAACAGAAAGGTATTTTTGACGGAAGCGGAGATCCCGCGGCAATGGTACAACCTGCTGGCGGACATCAAGTTGAATCCACCGTTGGGTCCGGACGGAAATCCGGTGAGCCCCGAGGCTTTGGCGCCGGTTTTCCCCATGAATCTGATTGAGCAGGAAGTCAGCAGCGAAAGATGGATCGATATCCCTGAAGAGGTTCTGAACGTGTTGACCATCTGGCGTCCTTCCCCGCTGGTCAGGGCGCTTTCACTTGAAAAGTATTTGGATACACCGGCCAAAATCTACTACAAAAACGAAAGCGTCAGTCCTCCCGGCAGCCATAAGCCCAACACTGCCGTACCCCAGGCATATTACAACAAGGTTTTCGGCATCAAAAAAATGACCACAGAGACGGGTGCAGGACAATGGGGCAGTGCGCTGGCATTCGCGTGCGCTCAGTTCGGCATCGAATTAAAGGTTTTTATGGTACGGGTCAGCTTCGAACAAAAGCCCTACCGAAAATCAATGATGGAAACCTGGGGTGCCAGGTGTATTGCCAGTCCCAGTTCGGAAACCAAAGCCGGCCGGGACATCCTTGCCGCCCATCCGGATACACCGGGAAGTTTGGGAATTGCCATCAGTGAAGCCATCGAAGCGGCGGTAAGCGACACCAGCGGCCAGACTCGTTATTCACTTGGAAGTGTTCTCAATCACGTTCTCCTGCACCAGACCATCATCGGGCTCGAAGCAAAAAAACAATTGGAAAAAATCGGTGAATATCCCGATATCATTTTAGGATGCGCCGGTGGCGGGAGCAATTTTGCGGGCCTATCGTTTCCCTTTGTCTATGACAAGCTCAACGGAAAGGAAATTGACATCTATCCCGTTGAACCGGCAGCCTGCCCCACATTAACCAGAGCCCCCTTTGTTTACGATCACGGGGACACGGCCAGATACACCCCGCTGCTACCCATGCACAGCCTCGGGCATGCCTTTGTCCCGCCGCCGGTGCATGCCGGAGGTCTCCGGTATCACGGTATGGCTCCCATGGTAAGTCAGTTGGTGACCGAAGAAATCATCACTCCCAAATCGGTAACCCAGTTGGATGCCTATTCCGCCGGTGTTACTTTTGCCAAAACCGAAGGCATCATCCCTGCACCGGAAACGAACCATGTCATTTCTGCGGTTATGGAAGAGGCCAAAAAAGCCAAAGAAGAGGGAAAAGAAAAAGTTATTCTGTTTAATTTTAGCGGTCACGGACTCATCGACCTTGTCGGTTACGACAAATATCTTTCAAACGAATTAACCAATTTTGCCCTATCCGATGAAGAGATTGCCGCCGCAGAAAAAGTATTCGAGAATTTTCCCAAACCCAGTCTGTTAAAGAGTCGATGATGATCCAACCTTTAGTTACTGAATACAAGAAATGGTTGAACTGACGAAAAAAAAGGAGGAAGGACAGATGAAATTCGCTAAAACATTGGTGACTGCATGTGCATTAATGATGACCCTGGCAATGGGTTTGCCGGTCCAGGCCTATGATTTGCCGGCCGTGAATCTTGGGTTTACCAGTTTTCTGGATGGCGGGCCGCCGTCCGGACCGGGCTTTTACTTCACCGAATACGTTCAATACTATACGTCTGATGAATTCAAGGACCAGAACGGTAACCGGAGTCTCCCTCCAACGGCGGACGAAGATCTCAGTGCATGGATTAGTTTGTCCCAGTTCATTTATCAGTCCGATCAGGCACTGCTCTTTGGCGGGAAATGGGGGCTGGATGTGATCATCCCTTACGTCGCGCTGGATCTCAGCCACAACCTGGGAGATCAAGGCCCTCAAGATAACGGATCCGGTCTGGGGGATATTCTGGTGGGACCCTTTTTGCAATGGGATCCGATCATGGGTCCCAACGGTCCTCGATTCATGCACCGGATTGAGTTTCAGTTGATTTTTCCCACCGGGGAATACGATGAGAATAAAGAATTGAATCCCGGCAGCAATTTCTTTTCCTTCAACCCCTACTGGGCGGGCACGTTGTTTATTACACCCAAATGGACTATCACCACACGGATTCACTATCTTTGGAACGCTGAAAACAACGACCCGAACCGGTTGTATGGCCCGGGTGCCAATGATACCCAGGCCGGACAGGCGATTCACTTGAATTTTGCCACGGCATACGAAATTCTGCCTCAGCGTCTGCGCCTGGGAATAAACGGGTATTACCTCGATCAAATCACGGATACGCAAATGAACGGGAATGACGTTTCCGACAGCCAGGAAAAAGTACTGGGCATCGGTCCGGGAGCAGTGTTTCATTACTCCAAGGACCTTCACTTTTTCTTTAATGTTTATTTTGAATCAAGCGTCGAGAACCGTCCGGAAGGAGAACGCTTCAACGTCCGGATGGTGTATCATTTTTAGGCGTCGGCCGCCGGCCTTTTGAAATCCGGTTATTGATCCAAACACCGCCCGGCGCCGCGATATAAAAATATCAGCGCCGGGCGGATCTTTTTTTTGTGGCTCTCCTCCCTATTGGTTGAATGAATCGGGATGTTTTTTTATAAATATTGAGAGGAGATCCGGTTGTTTTCCCGTAGAGAAGGATATCACTATGAAGCCGTTTTTTGATACTGCGCCATCAGCTCATCTCTGGCAATGATGGCCGAAACATCTTCCACATGGTTACGGATATTCTCCACTCCCCCCTCCTGGCGGTCAACCAGGATCACCGTTTTGATCACGCGCAGTCCTTCCGAAACTGCCCGCTCGACGGCCTTGATGGTGGACCCGCCGGTGGTGACAACATCATCAATAATGACCACGCGCTGTCCCGGTTTCATATCTCCTTCGATCCATCGGATAATGCCATGATCTTTCTGGGTTTTGCGGATTGAAAACGCATTGACGGGACTCCTCTTTAATTCCGAAACAAATGCCGTGGCCATGGCCATTGGATCGGCACCGAAGGTAAGCCCGCCGATTCCGTCCGCCTTCAAATCCTTTATAACGTCGAATACCAGATGGCCCACCAGAAACATGCCTCTCGGGCTCATTGTGGTCGGTTTGCAATTCACATAAAAACGGCTCATTTTGCCTGAAACCAGTTTAAAGCTCGGCTCTCGGGTGTATTTGAAGGATTTTTTACAGATGATTTCGATAAGCTCCCGTTTCATATCCATGTCATGCCATTCCTTTTCATAATGAACTCATATCATTTTCAGCAATCCTGCTTTTGCCGTATTGTATTTGTTTCAGGAGGAATCTTCATCAGGTCAACCGGTGTTCCCCGCAGAAAATATATAACCCCGAATGCTCGGCCAGACATGCCAGAGTCATGTTTAGTTTTGACGCCAGTTCCACGGCCAGTGACGTCGGACGCGAAAAAGCCAGGATCACAGGCACCCGTGCCCGTGCGGCTTTCTGTACCAGTTCGTAACTGATACGTGACGACAGCGTCAATAAAAATGCCTCTTCCAGTCTTCGATCCAGAAAAAGTTTTCCAACGGCTTTATCGAGGGCATTGTGTCGGCCCACATCTTCAGCCACGGATAACAGTTTAAATTCGGAAGAATACAGTGCAGCGGCATGAGATGCGCGGGTTTTGTCCCGCAAGGGCTGGTGTTGGGAAAGATTTTCAAGGCATTCAAGAGCCAAACCGGCATCCATCCGGGTTTTGTCTCTTACAGGTGTGATCATTTGATACAGATCATCGACGATCTCTTTTCCGCAAATACCGCAACTGGTCTGGCTGATAAATCCGCGTCTTTCCAGAATATTGACGATCTCATCACGTCTGGGTTTGTTCAAGGTGACGGTGACCACATTAGCATCACCATCGTCACAGCAGGATATCGTGTGGATATCGTCCGGTGTATCCACAATTCCTTCCGCCAGACAAAAACCTGCAGCATGTGCCAATTCCTCGCCCGGCGTCCGCATGACTACGGAATACGGTTTTCCTTCAATTCGAATCGATAAGGGCTCTTCTCCGATCAGCCTGTGCCGGGAACGTGAGCCGGCCTTCCGGGTCCATTGCAAAACCATATGCTCAATAAATTTTTCCAAAGCGGATTTCCTTTTTGAACTTCAGGCGAATTATAGTACTTCAGCCATTTATCTGCAAACCTTGCCAAATGAGGAGGAAGAACCGACGGTTGCGGTCATACCCCTAAAGAGGGCGAAAATCATCAGAGAAGCCAGTACCAAAGCGCCACTGATCTGAATAAAATATGGAATGATATCCGTAGCCTGTCCGACCGTTGCTGTCGCCGAAATACCCATACCGTAGTAAATCAGATCCGTAAAAAGCCCCAAGACAATGGAACATATAGCGATTGAACCCAAATATATCAAGAGGGACTTTTTCCCAAAAATGCCGGAAATCATGCTGATCGTAGCGATGTTGGTGGCCGGACCGGCCAATAAAAAGACCAGTGCTGCGCCGGGATTTAAACCTTTCAATACCAGTGCTGCAGCAATGGGTGTGGAAGCGGTGGCACAGACATACATGGGAATACCCGCCATGAGCATGACGAGCATGGCCAGAAAGTTGTTGGTCATATAAGATTCAAAGAGCGAATCCGGAATCAAGTAGGTTATGATTCCGGCAAGCACTATACCCAGGAGAAACCATTTGCCAATATCGCCGAGAAGATCAACGAAAGCATATTTCAAACCGAAAAGGATTTTTTCCTTAAATGGTTTTCCTTTTGGATCCGCCTGGGTTTCCGGCGTGGTGTTGCAGCCACAACGATCAGAACCTGAACAAAACGTCTGGGGCATATCCTTTGAGGAACTGTCTGACGCCGAGAATGCGTTTTCGGATAATCCGGTGACAATGGCGGTAATCAATGCCGCCACGGGTCGAATCACCGCAATAATCGGGTCCATCAGCACAAACGTCAACGGTATGGAATCAACGCCCGATTCAGGTGTTGAAATCAGAAATGACATGGTTGCGCCATTGTTGGCACCCTGTCGCTTCAGACCCACAGCAGCCGGTAACACACCGCATGAACACAGTGGAATCGGAATTCCCGCAAGCGCAGCCAGCAACACCGGGCGTACCCTTCCTTTCCCAAGGTAGCGGCCGATGGTTTCAGGTTTGATAAAAACATAAAGAATACCGGCCATGAAAAAACCAAACAGCATGTAAACGGCAGATTCATAAAAAAAATGCCATGAAGCATTTAAAATTGAAAAAATTATATCTATCATTTAATAAAACCTTTTTGGCTTAACATGTTGATGAGTCCGAAATTTTGACGGCCAAGAGCGCACTTTTATTCTTTAACATGCTGCAGGCTCTGGCTGATGAGCGATTTTACATGGTCATCGTCAAGACGATAAAATACGATTTTGCCCGCTCTTCGATATCGTACGATTTTCAAGTTTCTGAGTATCCGCAACTGATGCGAAACTGCAGATTCAGAAGATCCGGAAACAAAAGCCAGGTCACAAACACACAGCTCGCAGGTTGCCAATGCGGTAACGATTTTAAGCCGGCTCGGGTCGCTCAGCGCCTTAAAAATATCGGTCATACTCTCTAATGTGTCCGAGTCGGGAATATTATCTATAGCGCGTTCCACTTGTTTTTTATGCAATACTTTTTCCTGACACAGATTCAACTTCCACCCCCAAACATATGATCAGCTGTTCATATGTCAAATTATCCGGATTGTCAACAAAATATTTGTTGTTTTTCCAGTGAAAATTATCTTTCGTCTTATGATCATGATCACGGATGAATAATAAAAATTATCTTGACAAATTCCACAGTTTATCTAATATTGTAAATTTCTTAAATCATAGCCAAACTCAAGCGGTCCAGGAGGAATTAAAAAAATGTACGCTATCGTTAAAACCGGTGGAAAACAATATAAAATTCATGAGGGCGATATCATTCGGGTCGAAAAAATTCCTGGAAGTGTCGGCAATCCGGTTTCTTTTGACAAGGTACTGATGTTTTCAGATGGCGAGAATGCCAGCATCGGTCAACCCGCGCTCGATAATGTGACGATAAAAGGGCATATCGTAGAACAGGGTAAAAATAAAAAAATCATCGTTTTCAAATATAAGCGTCGTAAAAGATATCGCAGGAAACAAGGACATCGACAAGAGTATACGGCAATCAAAATTGATCAAATCGAAGCGTAAAAAAATCGCTTCTTTTGTTAAGGAGTTAAGGTAATGGCACACAAAAAAGCAGCCGGCAGTTCCAGAAATGGGCGCGACAGCCACGGGCAACGTCGCGGTGTAAAACGATATAGCGGTCAAACCGTAAAAGCCGGCAATATACTTGTTCGCCAATTGGGAACAAGAATACATCCCGGTACCAATGTGGGCATGGGCAAAGATTATACGCTGTTTGCCAAAATTGACGGTGTCGTTGCGTACGAAAGACTGGGGCGTTCCCGCAAAAAAGCAAGTGTTTATGCAGAGTGAAATTCATTGATGAAGCGATGATTACCGTGCAGTCCGGTAACGGCGGCGGAGGTTGTGTAAGCTTCAGGCGTGAAAAGTATGTTCCACGCGGAGGGCCGGACGGCGGCGACGGTGGCAAGGGCGGCGACATTATTTTAAAGACGACTTCAAGCAAGCGCACCCTTTATCAATTCAGATATAAAAAGCATTTCAAGGCCGAAAACGGTGAACACGGCCAGGGGAAACAAAAGGCCGGTAGAAACGGTCGTGACCTCATCATAGAACTTCCTCCAGGAACGCTGGTCATCGATGGATGTACCGGGGATCTTATCAAAGATCTTGTCAAAACCGGCGAAACATTGGTAATTTTAAAAGGCGGCAGGGGCGGTCAGGGTAACACGAAATTCAAAACGTCCACCCACCGGACACCCCGCTTTGCTCAACCCGGTGAACCCGGTGAAACCAGAACCCTAAGACTCGAGCTTAAACTTCTGGCAGATGTCGGTATTATCGGTCTTCCAAATGCCGGGAAATCCACGCTCATTAGCGCTATCTCCTCAGCGCGTCCCAAAATCGGTGATTATCCCTTTACCACACTGACCCCCAACCTGGGTGTGGTTCAAACCGATTGGTCGGAGCCATTTGTTGTCGCCGATATTCCTGGACTGATCAAGGGGGCCCATCAAGGAACCGGACTTGGTACCAAATTTCTCCGGCATATTGAGCGCACCCGAATCCTGGTTCACCTTATCGACGTTTCGTCCATTGATCCTGATGATCCGCTTAACGAATATCATACCATCAACGAAGAGCTTGCCATATATGATCAAAAGCTGGCAAAAAAGCCTCAACTTGTTGTACTCAACAAAATAGACCTGCCTGGGGTTCATAATGCGGCTGAGATTTTTCAATCTGTACTAAAGGACAAGAAAATAACACTCATTTCCGCGTTAACCGGCCAAGGCATTGAGGAATTAACATCCCGAATTGTTCAGCTGTTGGATAGCGATGATGAATACAAACAGAACAACCGTTTTAAATAGCGCCAAACGAGTGGTTGTAAAAGTTGGCAGCAATGTATTAACAGAGGATCACGGTCTGAATTTAAAGACCATTCGATCCATCAGTCGACAAATCTGCCGTTTAATTGACGGCGGACTTGAGATTATTCTGGTCTCTTCCGGAGCCATGGCTTCCGGAATCAGAAAGGTCGGCCTTGATAAAAGGCCCGATGAAATTCCAAAGCGTCAGGCCGTTGCTGCTGTTGGACAAGCCGGACT
Organism: Desulfobacterales bacterium; assembly: GCA_046484425.1. Classification (GTDB taxonomy): domain Bacteria; phylum Desulfobacterota; class Desulfobacteria; order Desulfobacterales; family UBA11574; genus UBA11574. The sequence continues at coordinate 12,564 of JAWOIY010000117.1, forward strand.
GATCATGGAGTATGAAAGGGCTTTTGGCAGATATCACAAAAAAGTCGCTCAGATTCTACTGACCGGTGACGATCTCAACAACCGCATAAGATACTTAAATGCTCGAAACACGCTTCGCATGCTTTTGTCTTGGGAGGTTGTTCCCATCATCAATGAAAACGACACGGTGATGGTAGAAGAGATTCAGTTTGGAGATAATGATAACCTGGCAGCCATGATTACGCTTTTGATGGATGCGGATATTCTGGTTAATCTGACAGATATAGACGGCCTTTACAACAAGGACCCCCGCACAAACCCTGACGCTGAATTTATTCCTTTGGTATCAACCATAAGAGAAGATATAAAACAGGCTGCCGGTGATATCCCGGGTGCCCTTGGTACCGGCGGCATGCTCAGTAAAATAAATGCGGCAAAAAAGGTCACTGCCGCGGGGATCCCCATGATTATAGCCAACGGAGGCAAATCGGACACCTTGACAAAGCTTTTTTCCGGTAAAGACATTGGAACGTTTTTTACGCCAAAAACAAAAAAACTTAAAAGCCGTAAATGTTGGATCGCGTTTACCTTAAAACCCAAAGGTGTTATCAGAATTGATGACGGCGCCGCCGCCGCAATCGTTAACAGGGGGAAAAGTCTTTTACCGAGTGGTATCGTCGGCGTCGAAGGCGAATTCGGTGTCGGTGCTCCAGTGGAATTCAGGAAAGTCGACGACAATGAAACTCTGGGAACCGGCCTTGTTAATTACAGCGCTGATGATATCCGAAAAATTATGGGGCTTAAATCAGGCCAGATTAAAAAATGCCTGGGACACAAACCCTATGACCATGTGATTCATCGGGACAACCTGGTCGTCACTGCGGAATGTAACGTGTAACATCCGGCAATTGCCGTCTCTATATTGACTGCTTTCATTGAGTCAGAGTTGATTCATTGAGACCTTTGAAAGCAGAAATCGGGCAAAAAGGGGCGTTTTGCATAGGTCTCTCATTGTATTTTCAAAGGGGTAATGTAATGTCCATCGAAACAACTATTGTAGAAATGGCCAAAGCAGCGCGGTCTGCCGCCATGGAGATGGCCAGATGCGCTTCAAATCGAAAAAATGCCGTTCTACTCGGCATGGCGGATAAAATTGAAGAAGAAGCATCGTACATTAAAAAAGCCAACCAAAAGGATCTTGCCCGTGCGAGGAAGGCGGGGCTTTCCGATGCCATGATCGATCGTCTCACCGTGTCGGACGGAACCATTAATTCCATGGCCAAAGGTTTACGGGAGGTTGCCGGGCTCAATGACCCGGTAGGCGCCACCAGCAAGGCCTGGCTGAGGCCCAATGGTTTGGAAGTAACGCGAATGCGAATACCGCTGGGTGTCATCGGTATTATTTACGAATCCCGCCCCAACGTGACCATCGATGCCGCGGGACTTTGCCTGAAGGCCGGTAATGCCGTCATACTTCGAGGCGGATCCGAAGCCCTTCATTCGAATCAGGCCCTGGCCGGCATCATCGGCCAGGTTCTCGGTGAGTACGGCCTTCCTGAAAAAGCCGTCCAGATCGTTCCTGTCAGAGATCGGAAAGCCGTCAACATTCTTTTAAGTCAGGAAGAATTTATCGATTTAATAATCCCCCGCGGAGGAGAGGGGTTGATCCGTTTTGTCGTTGCGCATTCAAAAATTCCGGTATTGAAACACTACAAAGGTGTATGCCATGTGTATGTGGACGAAAGCGCGGACCTTAACATGGCCGAAGAAATCTGTTTCAATGCCAAGGTGCAGCGCCCGGGGGTTTGCAATGCCATGGAAACGATGCTGTTGCACCGATCCATTGCTCAGGAATTTTTGCCGAAAATGGCAAAGCGTCTCTTCGAGGCAGGAGTCGAAATCAGGGGTTGCCCCGAAACATGTCAAATCGTACCGGATGCACAAAATGCCCAGGAAGCGGACTGGCCTGCGGAATATCTCGATCTTATTCTTGCCGTCAGGGTGGTCGGAGATATGGACCAGGCCATCTCTCACATTGCAACATACGGCTCAAAACATACGGAAGCCATTGTGACACGGGATTACAAAAGGGCCAAACGCTTTGTCCGTGAAGTCGACTCTTCAGTGGTTCTGATCAATGCTTCCACCCGGTTCAACGACGGCGGTGAGCTTGGGCTCGGTGCCGAAATCGGCATCAGTACTTCAAAGCTGCATGCTTTCGGACCCATGGGGGTGGAGGAACTGACCACCACCAAGTTTGCCGTGTTCGGTGATGGGCAGATAAGAACTTAGGCAATATTCATGAAACCGTTCCCATGGATGATCGGCTTTTCTTAACAAACGTTACATCTGAATATGCGGGGAATTTTTGAAGCGTATAGGTCTTTTTGGAGGTACGTTCAATCCGATCCACTTAGGACATGTCCAGGTCATTCGGGAAGTCAAAACAGGTTTTGGCCTGGACAGAATATTTATTATCCCTTCAGCGCTGCCACCCCATAAGAAACCGGGTGGCGTGGTGGACGCCGAAGACCGTCTTGAGATGATTCGACTCGCGTTTTCAAACGATCCGGATTATGTGGTCTCCGATGTTGAGCTTAAGCGTTCAGGTCCTTCCTATACCATTGATACGGTTCGTCATTTTACTTTCAATTCACCGGGAAATGAGAAATTTTATCTCATCGTCGGGCTGGATGCCTTTTTAGAGGTCCATACCTGGAAATCCTTTGAGGATCTTTTTCATTTGATTTCCTTTATCGTCATGTCAAGAACCATTAAAGGGGAAAAAAGCACGAAGCCAGGCTTAAAATCACTTGAAAATTATGTTAAATCCATGATTTCAAAAGGATATACATTTTCCCCTGCGCAATCATCTTACATTCACGAAAAAAAGCAGCCGATCTTCATTTTCAATGTCACCCCTGTGGATATTTCATCAACAATGATTCGGAAACATATCAAAAACGGAAGTCCGGTTAAACACCTGGTACCGAAAACCATCGAAGACTATATAACAGCCAAAGGACTTTATTTATGACAAATGCACCCGTCATATACCCGGATCCAACCCTTGATCTCTATATCAAAGCCGCTTTGGGTAAAAAAGCCATGAACCTGGTGGTTATTGACGTTCGGAAATTAACCTCTTTTTCTGATGTTTTTATCATTTGCAGCGGCCGTTCCCACCGTCAGGTTTCGGCTATCGCAGAGCATATTCAGGTGAGTCTAAAGGAACACAATATAAAACCGCTGAGTGTTGAGGGTAAAAAAGAAGGGCACTGGGTTTTGCTTGATTACGGTCATGTGATTATTCACGTTTTTTATGAACCGGTTCGCGCCTTCTATGATCTGGAAGGCCTCTGGATCGATGCAAAACGGATAAAAACCGAAAGCCTTACATCAGACCGTGCCAAACAGTGAAATGGTTGAGCCGTTCGTTTATGGTTAAAACATCTATGATTTTTCGAACGATCATATACCAAATTCCGGCTCAAACATTTTCCCACGTTTTTACGATATCTTTATCTACACCGCGGTAATAAAATTTAAACCATCATTGTGTCCCGGGGCCCGGTATTTTGATACCGGCCAGGTCATTTCCCTGCAACATCCTGACCGCAGTGTTTACAAATTTTTGCTCTCTTCTTTATGATTTCCGCACAAAAAGGGCATTCCCGGGTAAAATACCGTTCATGTATCTTGCTCACGGATTCGTCGACTTTTTTCTGAATAATCTCATTGCCGAATCTGGTACTCTTAATCGGTTCTATGGCTTCAAGCTCCCCAATGTCGCCGATCATTTCCGCTGCCTTTAACCGAACCCGTTGCGGCTCGCTTGGATCGAGAAGCATTCTGACCACCGTAACAGAGTCTTTGGTTACGTAAGCATCTGCAAGAACTGAAAATCCCAGCTTGGTTTTTTGTTTTAGTATTTCCTGTTCGGCCAGCACCTGTTCATCAACGATTTGTCCAGTGCCTCCCATCGGGCTGAACACGGGTATGCATTCAAACTGGTCTGTGCCCGGATAATTCATGCACCGGTAAGATGCATTTTGGGCATAATTTTCCTGCATATTCTCCCATCCCTGGGCATAAAGGGAACATTCATCGTTGAAACAAATAAACAGGTAAGGGGTTCCCCATCCGAGCCCGTCTGAAAAGTTAAATGGAGGGACCTCCCATATCATCATTGTTCTTCCGCAGTGGGGACACGCGGGTTTCTCCTGGTCAAGTAATTTTTCTAAAACTTGCTCTTTGGTTTCAAAAGCCATCGATTATCCTCCAATATTTATTGAATCTAAAAGTCAGTCTTGCTAAATCGAAGACATTTTTCGGCTTCAGGTCTTTAATGGCTTTAATATTACCATGAAATATGCTTTTGCAACATTCACGCAAAAAAAGATTGGACATCAATGATTTAACGTGTGCGGTAAACCATTTCGGTCCTTAACCGTCTAACTTAGCGAAAGCGTGCGAAACAAAGAAACGGGATAAAAAGGATTTTGTACCGGGGAGTGATCACTATGATAATACAAAACAAGGACCTCGCTGATGAAAAATCATATCGTCATATTAACCCTTATTTTATCTTTTTTGTTTGTATCATGCGCCCACTATCCTCCTGACCGTTACAACACCCAGGCAGGGGCCTTTACAGGTGCCGGTATGGGGGCTCTAATAGGACAGGCGATTGGGCGCAATACGCAGGGTACCCTCATTGGGCTGGCCGCAGGAACCATTTTTGGCGCCCTGGTCGGCAATGCAATCGATCAGGATTATCAGGCAGCCAGAGATGCTGCCCAGTATGGTAAACCTGTCATTTATTATGATAAAAACGGACATGCCGTTGAAGCCATTCCTGAGGGGTCAAACTCCAACTGCCGGCAAGTAAGGAAACGGGTTTGGGAAAACGGACAGATGATAAAGGAAACCGTTGAAGAAGTCTGTAGCTCTCCGCCTCCGGTGGTCCAGTATTATTCGCCTCCACCGCCTCCTGCTTATTACTACGGATGGTGGGGTTGGCCAGTTGTCCCTTATTTTTCTTTGTACTTTGGGGATTCATACGACCATGGTTATTATCGACCGCATTACCGGCATCGCCCTTACGCCCATCGTCACGGCTGGCACCACAGGTAAAGAAGGGGTATTCAGAAGTAAGGGTTTTCACTTTAATGAGTGATCGGATTTATGTCGAACATGTTTCTGCCTTCTCATCGGCAAGCTTTGTTAAGCATATCTTACAACAATTCTTACTGCTTCCCTCTCGCCTTCTTTAAATCCTGCCAGAATAGCTTTTCGAGAAAACAACCGGTTTCATTTCAGGAACGCCGTTTTTGTCCCAGCCTCTGAGAGAGTAGTAATCTTTGAGCATTGCCGCCAGATCGACTTCACTGGCAACATGACCTGTCTTGAGGATTTCTTTGTAAAAGCGTTTTGGGAGATGATCATCTTCGGGTTTGAGTCCTTCTCGTATGTTAAAACATCGAATCAGCGTGGATATCTCAGAAGCTCTTTTCTGGATTGCCGGTTTATTTTCCCTTTGGCCTGTGGTCATCTCGATGATTTTCCCCAGCCGGTCCCACGGATATATATCTCTGAAAAACCGGCACAGAATGAAGGTATCCATAAGAGTGAGACGATCTTCAAAATCGACCAAAAGTTTGGCTTTCCCATTGATGGATTCAGGATCGATGATTCCTTTTAACTCCGGATTGTGAAACGTCGCCCTTAAATGGCATGCGCCGCGGTCTGAAACGGCAAAAGCAAGCCCGCTGCCCTTGAGCACCCTGGGATCATAACCAGGCGGTTCAAGACCTTTCACATGCACGGCCATATCTTCCATGCGCCAGATTTTTGCTGCATGTCTGATCCCTTGTGCCAGAATGTCTCCGATGCCCTGACGGAATGCAATTTTTTTAAGCAAACCGGCAATGGCATCCACATCTCCATAATCGATCTTAAAATCGATCTTTTTATTCATGGCCGCTTCAATGGTCAACCCGCACAGATTTCCGGCGGATATGGTGTCCAAACCGAGCCGGTCGCAGATATCGTTTAAATAAGCAATCTCCTCGATGCTGTCGACCATGCAAAGACCGCCAAATGCAAATATGGTCTCGTATTCCGGACCTTCGATGGTCAGACCGGCATGGCGGCCGTTTAATACGGTGGTCATTCTGCCGCATGCAATAAAACATTTCGCACAGGCTCTCGGTTGAACACGACACCGGGTGTGCAAGGACTCGGCATTGATATTTTCCCATCGATCAAAAAAATTCTCGGACCAGTATCTGGTGGGAAACGCCTTGGCTTGATTGGTTGTTTTCACCATCATGGGCGTTCCCATCGACTTGTATGCCTGAACAGCGGGATTGTTCTTCGATTCCAGAGCAATCTCTTTTGAGAACAGCTTCACCTTTTTCCCGTTAAACAGCGAACGCCTTTTGTCGCCCCTGAATACAATGGCCTTGAGATGTTTTGATCCCATCACCGCACCGACCCCGGTTCTTCCGGCTGATCGCCAGTAATCGTTTTCAATCAAGGCAAATCGAACACGGTTTTCCCCTGCCGGTCCGATAACAACAGCGCCCGATTTTTCTGATTCCGACCCGGCAGCGCTGAATCTTTCATTCACGGTATCTTCGGTTTCATACGTGTCCATCCCCCAGATGTCAGAGGCATCAAAGAATTCGGCACCATCAGGTTTTACGAGAACCACGGTGGGACGTTTGCTTCTGCCCGTAACCACAATGGCGTCAAACCCTGAAGAATCGATGGCTTCAGGGACTTTCCCGCCGGCATATGATTCCGAATAAAAACCGGTTTGGGGTGACTTTGTAAATACACCATAACGGCTTGAGCCCCATATTCTGCTGTTGGTAATGGGCCCGGTGGCAAAAATCAGGCAATTGCCCGGCGACAATGGATCGACGCCCGGGGGATTTAAGGCATAAAGAAGGCAGGATGCCAGGCCCTTCCCGCCAAGATATTTTAATAGTATCTCGTCATTTAAAGACACGATATCATATGTTTCAGCGGTGAGATCGATTTTTAAATATCTGCCGTAAAAACCGTCCATCAGGGTCCCTCCAGCGAAAAGAAAGCCGGTAATTCAGCGATGCGAGATTTGAGTTGTTTAAATAATATTGTTTAATTACCGAATACAGGCAGTTGGGTATCAAAACGGACAAAAATTATGGCACAACGCTTCATTTTTGTAAAGTGTTGCATTGCAACCGATAAGGATTTCGTTTTGCAATTGACACATGACCGTCTTTTTTTCTATGATTTTTTTAAAAAAATAAAAAAATCGGAGGTGATAAAATGATATGTGATCGGTGTTCACAGGAAATAAATCCCGGTGAAGAACACGAATACCTTGGACAGAGCTTATGTGACGACTGCTATATGGATGCACTGTCACCTGCCAAAACGTGCGATCCCTGGGCGGTTCACAGCGCCCAGTCTCTGGCTAAAACCCAAGGCGGGACCTTCGAACTCAAGGAAATACAGAAAGAAATATTGCGCATTTTAAAAGAAACCGGAGGCGCTGAACCATCGACCATAGCCCATAGACTTCAACTAAAACCTGCGGATCTTGAACGAGAAGTCGCGGCACTCCGGCACATGGAGAAGCTAAGGGGCGAATTGAGAGACGGCAAGAAATTTCTGACCCTTTGGTGAGCCGATCCCATACCCTTTCACGCCCATCGGCCGGGTATAACCGTCCGGCAAAATTTACACCGATTTTGCTCCAGGTTATAGGTGGGGATAAAATAACCGGCTCGCTCAATCAGCAGCTTTTTACAATTGTGACAATAGGTGTTATTTCCCTCGGGATAGGCAACATTGCCCACATAAACATAATGGATTCCCTCCGCCAATGCCAGGCTGCGAAACCGAACAAGGGTGGAAAGCGGTGTCGAAGGCAAACGGTCGAGTTTGTATTTTGGAAAAAATCGTAAAAAGTGAAGCGGATAATCCGGTCCCAGGTTTGTCAATATCCATTGACACATCTGTTTGACCATCTCGTCATCATCGACGTATTCGGGAACCACCAGATTCGTCATCTCAAAATGAATTCCCTGTTCATGCAATGTCTTGAATGTATCCAACACCGGCTGCAAACGGCCGCCGTTTAACTTCCGGTAGATCTCGTCCTTGTAAGATTTTAGGTTCACATTGGCCGCATCCAGAACGCTGCACAGCTCCAGCAATGGTTTACGATTGATATAACCGTTGGAAATCCATACATTGGATATGCCGTTATCTCTGGCCAGGCGGGCGGTGTCGAGCATGTATTCAAAAAATGTGACGGGTTCGGAATAGGTGTACGCGATGGACAGACATTCGGATCGCTGCGCTGTTTGAATCACATCGGCCGGGAAAAGCTCGTAATGCCGCACCTCGTGGGGTTTGGCCTGGGATATTTCCCAATTCTGGCAATTCAAACATCGAAAGTTGCACCCGGCTGCTGCGACGGAAAAGGCTTTTGATCGTGGCTTGAAATGATAGAGCGGTTTTTTTTCAATGGGATCCACATTCACGCTGCAGGGATTTCCATAAGTCAAGCTGTAAAGGGTACCGTCAATGTTGACCCTGGAACGGCAAACGCTGCGGTCCCCCGGTGACAGGAGACACCTGTTCGGGCAGATGCCGCACATGACCAATTTGTTGTCCATCTTTGTATAAATGAATCCTTCACGGGACCATTTCCACAATGTTTCGGGGGCATCGCCCTTAAATACATGTCCACGGATATCCGCAGGACCCGCTGCCATACCGGCTTTTCCGGAAAAAGGCCAGAAAGCATTGGCGGATACGGCACCACAGAGGAGTCCTGCACCGCAATATATGAACCGGCGTCGGCTAATTTTTTTCATGCTTCACAAAAATAACCACTAAACTTAACAGCTTAAGCCCGATCAGCCCGGCTGCCGCCCAGATGATTCCAAAATAGGGAATCAACATGACGTTGGTAATCAATGTGCCGAAGGCAGCTCCGATTAAATCGGCGGAAAAGGTTTGACTCACCGCCGGCGCATCTCCGCCCCGCAAATGGAGTGCCACCGGAAACTGAAATCCGCAGATCAGTGAAACCATAAAACCGTAAATAAGAAAAAAACTCGCAGGCAAACGATGCCCGCCCAGTTTCAACACCACAATCAGCAGGCCCATGAGAATGATCAGCATTACATCGGCGAGCGCCAGGGTCTGTTTGCTCCGATATCGCAGCCTGCCCCCGAACCAGGCACCGGGCAAAAGCCCGGCCAGAAAAACGGTGACGATCAGGCCGATTTGCAAATAAATATAACCAAAAAAGATTTGAAATGCAAATATAACCAGGACTTCACTTCCCATAACCGTACAGCCGGTTGAAAAAAGGACAAATTCTTCGATACTGATACAAAAAAAATAAATGATGCAAACCAAAGCCAAAGCCGCAATAAAACCCGTGGGCGAAGTGGAGAACTTGGCAAACCATTGCAAAAACATCAGGCGCATCAACTGGGGGAAATAATCCCTGTTTTTGGGCGTTTTCGGGTCTATGAGGCCATTCAGGCGTTCGATTCTTTCAGGGGTCAAATTGCCGTAATAGTAACCTTCAATATAACGTGTCTGGATACCTTTTTGAACCAGAAGTGCCGGTATATCGGTTTGCAGCGGCTGGGAACTGCAAAGGTAAAATATTTTTTGCCCCGGAAGTAAAAGCACATGGTCGAAATAGTCCGTCACCGTGTTATAAAGCGAGGACAGCTTCTGGCGCTGGGGCTCATCCAGGTAGTTGTCGAACCCTTCCATGGCAAAACTCAACACCCCGTGCCGGGACAGACGATGACGGGCCAGTTCAAAAAATCTGTCGGTAAAGAATCTGTTGGTCTGGAACGTATCCGGCTCGCTCAGGTTGACAATGATCGCATCATAGACTTTGTTCGAATCTGCCAAATAGGCCCGACCGTCTTGATGTATGACATTCAGACCGGGGATTTTCTTTATCATTCCGAACCGGAATTGAGCATCGGCCACTTTTGGATCGAGTTCCACATAATCGATGGAAGCCGGATGGTACTTTTCCAGTTCGTTCATCATACCACCTTCGGCGGAAATCAAAAGAATATTCTCTACCCGAGGCAATTGCGCCAGCGGATAATGAATGGTTTCTTCAGCCATTGTCAAATTTTGGCTGTCGTACAGCGGGATGCCGCCTACAAACAGGGTAAACTGTTCCTGATCCTTCTGAACTTCGATCCGGCCATACCGGGACTCGCTGTAATACACCAGGGAACCTTTGGGCGGAATTAGAGTCGACGGCTCCAGAAATATCCCGAAAATTAGAATCGCAAACACCGATCCCGCGCCCGCATAGGTGGCGGTACGAAGCCCGGAAGTGTTGCGAAACATCAGACAGGTCGCCAGGAGTAAGGGCAAATTTGCCAAGAATATGGCCTTTAAAGGACTGACCCAAAAAACAAGGACAAAAGAAAACAGGGCTCCGCCGGAAACATCCCCCAAGTTATCGGTAATGTAGATCTTCGAACCGGGATAATCCGGCGTTTCTGTCCGGATGACAAAAAGACTGAAAGGGAGAACAAAACCGATTAACAGGCAATAGGGGGCCATGGTCAGGAAAGAATAGGCCAGCGTCGGATAGAATCCGACCGAACTCCCGTGAATGAAGAAAACATCACGAAAAGACCGAATAACCAGAATTTGCACGGCAGGCAGTCCGGCCAAAACAAGAGAGAGACCACCCAGACGGTTTGCGGTAGCCGCCCAGAAGTGCCGGGTGACCCAGCGGGCCAGAATCGTACCGAATCCCCCCAAGATCAACCAATTGAAGAGAATCAGGGCAATAATAAACTCATTTCCCTGAAATTGGGCTAAAAATTCACGAATGATCAATAACTGGGTCACCACGGATGAAATGCCCGTGGCGATGACCACCCGTGTTATTGCACGTTCATTTTTCCTCTTCAAAATATTGAACCTGATAGGTCAGAATATCCAGGTGTCCCTTTTTCCATTCATCGGACGGCAGGCCGGCTTTCAGGCAGAGATGGGAAAGAAACTTTTCAGGTTGCGGCAGCTGCTCCCACACCTGGGGCAAAAACGTGGCGCTGGCCGACCCTTTTCGAAGAATAACCCCATCCGTATGAACACGCAATTTGGAGAGTAACTCTTTACCGCCCCGGTATTCCAAGGGTTTGGGCTCGGTAAGGATGCTGACTTCGATATCCACCCGATCCAGTTCATTTTTTTTTAAAGGTGGAAAACGGGGGTCATTGAAAGCGGCATTCACGGCATTTCGCTTGATTCCGTCTAGGATGCATTCCGTAGAATCCAGGTTGCCGATACAACCCCGTAATTGCTTATTAATGGTCAGTGTCACAAAGGTACCCCTGTGGTCCTGAAAGGCCTCGTCCGTCATAGAATCAGGATCAACTCTGTTCGAACTTTTTCCAAGCCTTTCCGCGATGGTCTGCCGGGCCAGTTTTACCAGTGTTTGGCCCTGGTGCATGTTCAAAGATTGAGGGGAGTCCATACGAATCTTCATAGACGAACCTCCATAAAAGGCAATGGCCGCATATCCGACAACATTCAAACGATCCCCTGCTGTGTCCCCGCTGTTAGAATAATGGAGAAGAAGAGGGTGCCAGTTGTGTCGACGGGCCATGTTTATTACAGTGAGAATCGATGTCATACCGCAGGCCGCATTCTCACGATTTATCAATTTATCGGCTTTGAGATTCAATATCATCTCGATGGTTTCTCGATCTCTGACAGCAGCTTCCCGGTAAGGCAGGTAATGTGACAAATCTGAACTGGCCACCAAAAGGGTGTTTTGATCCAGCAAAGGATCAAGCGCGTCCGCAGCCTTTCCGGATAGTCCCTGACCATGACCGAACACAATCGGTATAAGATCAAAATTCTTCAGCAAATACTGAAAAAAAGGAAGAACCACTTCCACGGAGTGCTCGAGCTGGTCGGAAACCTGAATTGCCCGGAACAGATATTTCTTCTGACGAAGCAGAGCGGCATCCCCATTCAATGAAATCGACCCCATAGGGGTTTCATATGCGGACACATCGCTGATCGCACATCCTTGAAAGCCGATACGATGATCCTGACCCATAACAATCACCCTCCTGAATTGATTTTTTTGGAGAACCAATGAGACATGTGCCGTTGTCCATCCGGAATAGATATAACCGGCATGGGGTACAATAAGTGCTTTGAGGGATGAATTTGAGGGTTGATTGATTTGAATCGGTTTAACCCGGCCAAGGAGTTGCTTAATGAAAGTCTCTAATTCACTGCGCGTGTCCGGGTAAAACCTTCCGGCATATACCGGTTTTCGAATATTATCGGCATCTGCCGTGCCGATCGCAGCAAAACATGCAATAAAAAAAGAAAGAACAGTCATTAAAAAAGGATTGAAGTTTTTTTTCATGGCCATCCCGCTGTATTCTAAGATCCACATGTTAGAATAAAAGCTTACAGTCCGCGCACTTCACTGTCAAGTAAAGATCAGGGGCATACCGAAGATCCTGCAACGCGGGAATGGCGCATGCCTTGATGGGCCAAACGAGCTTAAAAACTTTGCAGTGATTTATTTAGCCGCCGACATGAACGATCTTGGAAGCACCCACCAGGACCGCCTTTTTCTTTAATTCCGGGAGCATTTCACGAAGGATCTCATATGTCACATCATGTGGATGTGCAATGCCGACGGCTTCGCCATGACTACCGGCAATCTGTATAAGACGGTGAATCTGTTTGCGAATAAAATCAGGATCCGATAGGTGATCTAAAAACACATCTTTTTGCGCAAAGGGAATTTGAAACAAATCTGCCGAGGGCTTGCAGAGCGTATCGGCGGTCGTACGACTGTCAATAAAAAAAAGCCTTTTGTTCTTCAAAACAGAAAAAATTTGGTGGAGCTGAGGGGAAACCGTCGTCATCTTTGATCCCATGTGATTGTTTACACCTTTGACAAAAGGAACAGAATCCAGGTCATCATTGAGCTGGCTGATGAGCTGATCCGGAGACATCGAAGTTAGAAGAACCCCGGGGCCGGGATCAACCAAAGGATATTCATCGGGCTCCATGGGAAGATGCAGCATCACGTCGAACCCTCTGGAATTTGCAGACCTGGCAATGCTTTTATTATGAGTGCTGTGAGGGAGTATGGAAAATGTCAACACCGCGTCAAGGTCGAGGAATTTTTTTGCGATATGTTTGTCATATCCGATGTCATCAATAATAATGGCAATTTTGGGCAATATTATGGTCGCCTTGGGAGCGGTTTTTGGAATCGCCTTTCTGGGGGGAATATCATTTTTCGGATAGATTTCAAACTTGGGCGCTCGGGTGACCTTGTGTTTTACAGCCGGCGCTGTTGGGGAACTGTAAGATATAAGATTGCGCATCAAAACGCCGGCAACAACGACCAGAAACATCAGAACGCCAAGCCCGGCAACAGCCTTTAACAGGAAGGCTTTTTGAACACCGCGCTTCCCTGCTTTTTTTATCGGTTTTTTCGGGCGCGGTCTTTTTCTTGCAGCCATACCTTATTTCTGAACATTTTTGAATATGTCATAGCTCAAGAGAATATCGAGCGCACGCGCCACCTGATTATCCGTCAGCAGCTGTTCAGGCTTAAGCTCTCCATACCTGAATTTGGTCTTTTCCATTTCCAGTTTTTTCTGCTTTTTCCCCTTATCGTCTCCTTTTGTTTTCTTGTCTTGATCTTTTTCAGGTACCTCTTCGAGATGGTTTTGGAGATCTTTTTCCTTTATAAAACCCTCACTGGTATCGTCCATATCTTCCTTATCATTTAACCTTCTTTTTACAAGGATATCCGGTTCAATACCCTTGGCCTGGATTGAGCGGCCGCCGGGAGTATAATATCTCGCAATCGTCAGTTTAAGACCGTAACCGTCCCTCAATTTTTCTACGGATTGGACCGAACCTTTGCCAAAGGAGGTCGTCCCCAGTATCAGCGCACGTTTTTGATCCTGAAGTGCACCGGCTACGATTTCCGAAGCGCTGGCACTCCCGCCGTTGATTAATACAACCATGGGATATTTTCGTTTTGTATTGTTGGTCGTTGCTTTGAAAATTTGGGCATTTTTCCCCTCCCGTCCCTTGATTGAAAGAATCTGTCCATCTTCGACAAAAAGATCTGTAACTTCGAGTGCCTGGTTAAGAAGCCCGCCCGGATTGTCACGAAGATCGAGAATCAGCCCTTTCATAGGCATTTTTCCAGCTTCGAGGTTTTCCAGGGCGGTTACCAGGTCATCGGTGGTATTGTCTCTGAAATTGGTAATCCAGATGTATCCGTATCCGGGTTTCAAAACAACGGCTTTGACACTTTCAACTGGGATAACATCCCGGACAAGCTTGAAATCGATCGGTTCTATGCTGTCTTCCCGGGCAATGGTAACCACGACTTCAGTTCCTTTGGGGCCTCTGATCATTTTAACCGCTTCTCGCAAATCCCTGGTAGGATTACCGTCAACCTTTACGATTTTGTCGCCGGCTATTATTCCGGCCTTGTAAGCCGGTGTTCCCTCAATGGGAGATACCACCGTAACAAAGCCATCTCGCATGGAAATACTGACGCCAATACCCGTAAATTCGCCCTGTGTGTCGATCTGCAGTTCTTTGAAGTCATCCGGAGACAGCAAAGAAGAATGAGGGTCAAGGGCATGGACCATCCCTTGAATGGCCTTTTCGATCAATTCTTTTGAATCAACGGGATCAACATAATTTTTTTCAACCAGTTCGATCACATCGGAAAATAATTTTAAACCTTTATACGTCTCTTCTCCCCTGGCCGAAAGATTGCGGTAAAAACCGGATCCAACGGTCACAAGGATGACAGCGATCAGTGGAACCAACCAGAGTTTAATATGTCGCTTTTTCTTAACATTCATGGAGTTTCTCCTCTGAACCCGGATCCTTCATCATGCTCTTCATTCAATCCCTTAAAAATCCGGATTAACCTTTTTTAATCCATTTCAGCGGGTCTTCAGGCTTCCCGTGATGACGCACTTCGAAATGTAAACTTGGACCGCTCATTGACCCTGAGTCTCCTACTGTGGCCACCACTTCTCCCATTTCTACCCTATCTCCTTTTGAGGCAAAGAGTTCCTGGGCATGGGCGTAAATGGTGTAGTAATTATTCCCATGGTCAATGATGATCATATTCCCGTACCCCTTGAACCATCTGGCATAAAGAATTCGACCATCACACACTGCACGGATAGGCTCGCCTCTGTCGGCTTTTATCTCGATACCGCTTCGAAAATTTATAACGTTGAACTTTTTGTCTCGATAAGGTCCGAAAAACGATACTATTTTACCTTTAACCGGCATATTTAGCAATCCTTTTAATGCGGAAAAGGTTTTTGATGAAATATCCTTTCGAGGTTCGATCAAATCAGATCCCGATTTCAAAGATGCTATGGTCCGATCCAGGTCTGCCGCCGCCTGCTTCAAGGACTCAAGGGCCGCCAGTCTCAGAGATTTATTTTTTCGAATATTATCAAGCAATTCTGATCGCTTTACTCTCTCAAGAGACATAATTTCAATCTGTTTGTTAAAATCCGCCTCAGCAGTGAGCTTCTCCGCTTTCTTTTTTTTCAGTTCGATCAGTATCTGCTGAAGCTTCGCCTTATTGTCCAAAAGATTTTGCCAAATATTTTTATCATATACCAATACCTGTTCCAAAGCCCTTTTTCGTTGGAAAAGTTCATACATGGACTGAGCAGATGCCAAAACATATATTTTCCCCAACCAATTCAGTTTATAAAGAGCGACCAGCCGCTTGGATGCATAGCCTTCACTGGCTTCAATTTCTTTTTGCAAGTCTATGGATTCACTTATATTTTTTGCGATTTCGTTTTCAAAAGCGGTAAGCTCTGCTTTAATGGACGAGGCTTTTTTCCCGGCTTTATCGAGTCTCAATTCGATTTCGTTTAAGCCGTTGATTATGGCGGTCTCTTTTCGGGTTACTTTCAATAATTCGGTCGTCCCTTTTTCGATTTCACGGTCGACACTTCTTGCTTTTTTCTTATACTGCGTAATGTCGCCATTGTCATCTCCCGTTCCTATAATTTCATCTTCCGGATCTTCAGCTATAATGTGCACATATCGCTTTAAATATCGGATATAACCGACCTGACCTTGATATTGAATCTTAAGCCATTTATCATGATGTTCGAGAATTCTGACTTTTGTTCCTTTTTGAATTAACACCCGGGAGGGGCTTTGAACGTCGGGTTTGGACCGAACATTTAGCCCGTTGACGGTCACGATACCGATTTCATTGGATTGTTTGCCGGAAACATCGGGGGATTGCAGTGCGATAATAATCCCGGCTGAAGTACACGCTATTGTTTTAAAAACTGTTTTATAGAAAGAAAACACCCTATCCATCCTACAAACATGCTGCAAGCCAATATCCCAAAGAAAGTCTCCCACGAAAGAAACCTGATGGTAAACATACCCGAAGTTAAACCTTGCTCTACATTGGATGAAATGGCCATAAAAAGAACAAATAATGCAGCCAACCCGATCATCCCTCCCAGAGCCCCCTGAATGAGGCCTTCCATATAGAAAGGAGCCCTGATAAATCTGTCGGTGGCACCGACCAGCCGCATGATTTCAACTTCTTCGCGTCTTGAATAGAGCACCAGACGAATGGTATTGGCAACAATCAAAACAGTTGCCAAAAAGAAGAGGACACTCATCGCATATCCTGTTACTCTTAATAGATTGAGAATGTTCGTAAACCGTCCCAGCCACACTTGCCCGTACTCGACATCATCCACTAATGAAAGCGATTTCACCTGGTCGGCAAGCATTTCGACTTGATCCTTATTTTGGAAAGATTCTTTAAGCCGGACTTCAAAAGCGTCCGGAAGGGGGTTTTCTTTCAAATCATCCAGCAACGAAGATTGGTGTCTCATCTGATCTTTTAATCGTTCCAGCGCTTCTTTCTTAGAAATGAACTGAACATCCTGGACACCCTTCATATCCTGAATTTTACGTTTAATATCAAGAAGCTTTAACTCGGGAGAGTTGGGTTCAAGATAGGCCATTATCCTGATTCCCCTTTCCCAGGAATTCACGATACCGCTGACATTCACAAAAAAAAGCGCAAAAGCGCTGGCAATAAGTATGGAGATCGTGATGGTAATGATGGTCACAGCGCTCAAGAATTTGTGGTCATGAATATCCTTTATGGCCCGTTTGAAATAAATAATCATAAGAACATGTATTCAGAGAATCTGTGTTGATTGTATTTGCCCCTGCTTCAGATGAATTACCCGGCCGCCTGCTTTGCGCATAAGCTCTTTGTCGTGGGTTGCAATAACAATCGTAGCGCCTCGAATATGGTATCTCTTGAGAAGGTTAAGGATAATATCGGCAGAATCTTCGTCCAGATTTCCGGTCGGTTCATCTGCGAGTATAATTTTTGGGTCGCCGACAATAGCTCTGGCTACGGCGATTCTTTGTTGTTCTCCACCGGAAAGGGTCTGTGGTAAGGAATGGATACTCCGCTCCATGCCAACGGTTCTGAGTACACTCCTTACTTTTTTTTCGATAAATCGCCGTTTTTTACCAATTGCTTCAAGAACAATGGCAACATTGTCGAACACGGTCTTTGTAGCGATTAGCTTGTAATCCTGAAATATTATTCCGAACTTTCGGCGCAGAATCGGTATTCGATTATAAGAAATCCTCGACAGATTCATGCCGTCAATCAACACCTGACCTTCGGATACTGGCTCTCCATAGTACAATAGTTTTAATAGAGATGTTTTGCCTGCTCCGCTGGGACCGCTGATAAAGAGAAGTTCGTTCTTTGAAATGTCTAATGTAATATCGATGAGCGCCTTGACGGCGCCGTAATTCTTGTGGACATGAAACATCCGAATTATTGAGTTGTTATTCTGTTTCTCAATCATTCCATAACTTCCTGGCCGATTGCCCGGTAAAGCGTCGCCTTCGAAATCTTAAATGTATATAATGCATTGTAATAATTTGTCATGGTTCTTGAAAGAAGCGTCTGTGCAATGAGCACATCGGTTTGCGTTGCAATCTGTTCCTTGTAACGTTCCTGGTTGATCCTGAAGTTTTCTTTTGCCTGCTCAATGGCTGTTTCAACCGTTTTGATCGCCCGTTCCGCTTCCTGGGTTCTTAAATATGCCGTCTTAACCTCCAGTCGAATATTATCAATAAATTCTTTTTGTTGAAGCTGTGCTTGAACCAACCGGGAACTTTTCTCTTTGACACCATAGTTGGTTCTTCCCCATTCCCAGAAATTCCACTTTGCAATGGCGCCGATACTCCATCCACTGGGATCATATATTCCCGGACCGCCGTCGACGTCCCATTCCGTTCCTCGTTCGTAATAATTCCCCTTAAGATCGACGGTGGGATAGTAGTCTTTTTTGGCAAGTTTGTATTCTTTCTGGGAAATATCAATATCCAAATCGGCGATCTTTATTTCCAACCGATTTTTCTCGGCTTCCGAAATGCAGTATTCAAGGGTTTCTTCAAAATGCGTATAATCAAGAATATCTTCCAAAACAACGGGTGTATCAAGGGGTCTCCGAAGAAGCGTATTGAAATTCGAATTGGCATTGTCCATGTTGTTTTTTGCGACAATGAGATTCTGCTTGGCATTGGCCAATTCAACTTGCGCCTGCAACAAATCGTTCAGCGGGGTCATTCCGACTTGATAAAAATTGTTGGCCACTTCCTCTTGGGCACTGATCTGTAAAACGGTTTGTTGGGCAATGTCGTGCAGCTTTTGTGTCTGCAACAGTTGATAGTAAGCATTTTTTGCGTCCAGAATAATATCCTGTCGGGTCAGTTGTTCATTCATTTTGGCTTTATCAAGACCGAGCTTGGCGATATCGTATTGTCTCAGCAAAGAGAACCCCGTAAATATCGGTTGACTGAATGACGTGACAAAGCTGTATTCTTTTTCCGGTGTGAATACAAAACCGTCGGCTTGTACGCCTTCATCTATCCGATTATATTCATAAGAAGTGCTGAACGTGGGCAAAAAATGGGTCTGCTGCGCCTTTTTTACAGAAAGAGCCGCCGCAGTTTCTTCTCTGGATGATTTCAGACCGAGATTTACCTTAAGCGCGCTTTCGATGGTTTGTTTGAGCGTAAAAACCTCATCCGGTTCTTGGGCCCTGATCAAATCGGCAAATAATATCGCCTGTATCAAGGTAAAACACAAAAATAGCCCGATCCGCTTTACGTTAACCATCATATCACTTAATCCTTATATTTTATGAAAAAGAATACACATAAAACACTAAAACAGATCTTATTCGGACAACGGATTGCAAACACGCACCATCGAGCATTTTCGATCGATTGGGATATCATGCTTCTGGCTTTTTGATTGACCCGAACCGGGTTTGCTGGTATTTGTTTTTTAGAGTTGAAGGAGTGCTGTCACCAGTTTTCCTCGCTCAAGGCCTCCACTGAATCCCATTAAACAGGCTTCTTCCATTTCAGTGGAGGCTTTTTTATATCGAATCAGCACCTTAAAATCAATAGTTTCCTATCAATTAGGGTCCGCTCAACCGAATGATAGAAAAATGGCCTCGGATTTGGACGGGGAATGCAAACCTATCGCCAAGCGGTCCCCTCCCCTTATTCCCTTTTAAATCCCTCGATCTCCTCGAGGGTTTTTTGATAAGCAGAACTTAAGGGGCCGCCAAAAAAAACCGCTTTTCGGGCAGCCTCCAGCGCTTCCTGCTTTCGTCCCTGCTCAAATAGAATGTGTGCAAGATTGTTATACGCCGGCCCAGAATTTGGATGAAAACGGATAGCTTTTCTGACAGCCTTCTCGGCATTTTCAAGTTCTCCAAGGGCATAATAGCTGTTTCCGATGCCCATAAGTGCAGTTAGGTTTTTCGACCATCGCGTCAGCGCTGTATGGTATCCATCGACGGCAGCTCGAAACTGACGGGCTTTTTCAAGCCCCAGTACGGCCGATAGGAACAGGTCCTCTTTTGCCGTTGCAGGCAATTGGTCAGGTTGTAGTATTAAAAGCCCCCAATAATTGCCTCGGGCCCAGGTATTGTCAAAAACCCTAAAAGACATATGTTTCCTGTGAATAATTCCTGAGCGAAGAACAACAACTTTTTCGGACAAATCGTAGCCGACCACCACCGCATAATGCCATACAGGGTACCAGGACAGACCGAGATTTTGTAAAACGATCACCGGATTCCCGGCAGCAACTTCCGAGACCATGTCATCCAATCCTGTTAACACGTAGGCGATTCTCCCATGCCGGCGGGCCGAACTGATCATGGCCGTCTGAAGGCTGCCTTTACGGGAAGGCGTAAAGACCTCGCCGGTGAGATCTTCCGGAGAAATCGGCAGGCCGCTCCACCGGAGTGCCATTGCCAGGGCCGCAGGGCCGCACTGATATTCTTTCTGGGGATAAAACGGAACCGTTTCAAGCTCGACATGAGGAAGAATGCCGTTTGTTTGTTCCGGTAGTACCGGTCTGTTAAGACCGGCACATCCGGAAAACAGAATACAGGCAAAGCAAAGCAGAACTATAATGTAAGATTGCGAATACTTATGGCAGCTTGCCATGTTTATTAGCTTGAGGGATGTCTGACAAACGAAAACACGTGGGTATAACCCAAAATATCTGTAATGAGCAGGACAATGAAAATGACAAGCACAGCACCCACAACAACACCGAAATCGCTACCACCGGATGGCAGCTGATCCATTTTATCGGCAATTTGCATAATTTCGGTGTCGGAAAGGCTGTCGACACGGGCTTTTGCTTCAATTGGACTGATGCCATGGGAGACCATCACGGCCTTAACATCCTCTCTGCTCAGAAATTCGTTGAGATTTTTCCGTACGTGCTGTGCTTTCGTCAGGGTCATCACGGTTTCTGTCCCTATCATGGCCGCCCCAACCGTCTGCACCGGCATACTCATCAGCAACATGGTCAGTGTTACAAAACAACTCACATACTTGGCAATGTGACGTATTCCACGCATCCTGCACCTCCATCATTGTTTATTTTTAAATTGGAACGAATAAAAACAGAATCCATTGAGCTTGGCTAATTTTTATATTATACAATCTGTTCATATAATGCAAGTGTTTATCATCCGTTTACTACCGCTTTCAAAACTTTGTTGTGGGCAATTTTACCGGCCTGGGAACCATTGGGATGGGATATGTCTTCATCGTCGAATCCTTTATTCTTGTCGGCTTTGCCAAAGGTCAGTTAAAATCTGAACCCTACTGTAAAATGGAGCCGTCCTTCGCTCTCGTCGGATTTTCTATCCAATTTATGGCCGTAATAGATTCCGATGGGTCCGATGGGTGTAAAATAGTGGAGCCCGATGCCGGCTGAAGAACGAAACTCATCCGAACCCTCTCCGACAATTGCATTGCTAACGCTGCCGATGTCGTAAAAAATAGAAACCTCTAAATTCTGCCCCATGTCAATCCTTGTCTCTATATTGCCCAACACCGCCGTTAGCCCTCCCACTCCGTTGCCGGCCGAGTCAAATCGAAGTAGATTTTCGTCAAATCCTCGCACAGTGGATGTGCCGCCCAGGAAAAAAAGCTGATCTACCGGAATCGTGCTGTCTTCATCAAAAGGCGTAATATCCCCGACCCGTCCCCGCAGGGCAAACGTCATACTTTCAATGGGGGTATAATACTTCCGAACCTCGAAACGATACCGAAAAAAATTATCCAGAGAATTATCGATCCCATTGGAAAAGTCCATGAGCAAAGAGGAAAAAAACCCTTTTTTTGGGCGGATAAAGGAATCGACGGAATTAAAAATCAGAGAGGGGCTTACCGTTAGGATTGATCTGGGCTCAAATTTATCTTCTTCAATGACGGAAATGGGTTCGGAATCGCGCGGGTAGTCATCCTTATAAGAATAAACAAAAGAAAGGTCTGCGGACAATTTTTGAAAAAACGTGCGGTTAAATGAGAATGAAACGCCGCTTTCTCTGGTGCCGAAATCTGTGTTGAATTCTTCCCTGGTTTCACTGAACATGTTCAATGTCGACTTTATCCGAGTCCCTAAAAATCTGGGCTCAGTAATTCCCAGGTCTCCCCGGTAACCGATCTGGCTGATTTCTCCGCCGGCCCAAACATGTTTGTTTAATCCAAAAAGATTGTGGTCCCCGGCCAGGATGTTGGCATAAAATTTCCGTTCTGTATCATATCCGACGCCGGCTTGAATGTAGTAAGGCTTTTTCTCCTCCACCTCCAAAAGCAGATTCACCTGATCTTCCGCTTCCTTTAATCCGTAAGTGTTGAAACGTACCGAATCAAAGGCTCCAATGTCACGGATATTGCGCTGAGATTTCAAAAACTTCTTCAGCGAAAACGGCTCGCCCGGATCGAATTCTAACTCATTGTCTACGACACGTCTTTTGGTGAGAAAATTCCCGATCAAAGCCGTTTGACCCATTTTTACAAAAGGTCCTTCATCAACTTCATAAGTTACCGCCGCTTCGGTATTGTCTTTGCTGATGACCGCAGTTCCCTTGACCTTGACACGGGGATAACCTTTTTCAGAAATCAGGGATGACAGCGTGTTTTCATCACTTTTTATCATGTGGTTGCGGAAAACAGATCCTTCTTTCAAAGTGATTTCTTCTAACGCCTGAGCTTCGGATAACACATTCAACCCCCGAATCGTGAGGGATTTTACATGTGTCTGAACCCCCTCCTCGATGTCCAGAGTGAGATCGATATTGTGCTTTCTTTCTTTAATGTCCTTATCCGATTTTATTTGTTCTTTCACGACCGTGTTCATATATCCCTGTTTGAAATAAAGAGACGCAACGGCGCGTTTATCCTCTTCCAAGGTATCCTGAAAGAACGCACCCCTTGCAATAACTCCCGGTGTTCGGGTCAAGATCTGTTTTTTGATCTTTTTCGAATCAAACGCATGGTTTCCTTTAAAATTAAGAGCGGTTACAACGTATTGCGGCCCCTCTTCAATGCGCAGGCGGATTTTACGGACCGGTCGGACTGCGTCCTGTTTTATTTCGGAATTCATCTCTATCCGGCAATCCTTATATCCTGCCTTCAGGTAACGTTTCTCTATTTTTCGGATACTTTTTCTTAAACCGAAATCTTTACTATTGCCCTCCTTGAACAGGACGAAATCCTTCTTTAACGTAAGATCCCAAAATTCCGTGTTACCTTCAAATTCAATATCATACCTGGGTCCTTCATCAACATCTAAAGAAATAGAAACATCTTTGGTTTTGGCATCTTTGTTAACCACGGCGTTTACGGCAACCTCCGGGTACCCTTTTTTTCGGTAAAAGAGGATTAGATTTTTGACATCCGTATCCAATTGTTTTTTCTTAAAACGCCTCAGGAAATCCGGAATCAGAAATGTTTTGTACGTTTTAACCCGCATTTTAAGACGCGCCTGTGAAAAAGCCCGGTTTCCTTTGATTTGAAAGCGGCGGATATGAAAAAAATCACCCTTGTCGATATTGACATAAACCACAACATTTCCGTCCGCACGGTCTTCTTTGGCATCCAAGTGAACAACCGGCGCAATATACCCTTCATTCTTGAAAAGCTCTATAATGACGTCCTCTTTATCGGAAAATGTTTCCGGTTTGTATGCATCTCCTGAACGAAGCTGAACGGCGTTAAGAATTTCTCGTTCCAACAGGGGAAATGCACCGCTGATTTTAATATCTTTGACCCGAGCATAGGGCGTTACCTGAAAACGAAGGGAAAAATGTTCTTCTCCCGGGTCTGACTCAGAAACATGGATGCGTTTAAATATATTCGACGATTTCAAAGCCTCAAGGGAATCCTGGAACCGTTTTGTTGAAAAGGGTTCCCCTTCCTCGATAAAAATTAGCTTCTTAACCAAATCAACCCATCGCCTCACATCTCCTTTTATCCCCTGAACATCGACAATAACCCGTGATACGGTCGGCCCGGGCGCATCTGCTCCCTCATTTTGTGTATATTCATCGCCATTGGCAATTGCCGGCAGTAGAATCCACAAGAGCACGACGATCTTTATCCAGCCTTTCTGCATTACCTTCGTCATCTCAATCCATCTATTTCTATCGAAATTCAAGTCTGAATTGAAACCCGCCGCCATAGTGCCCCTCAGTATCCTGAAAGGTGTTCATCAGGACTTTCTCAAAAAATTTATATTCCGTAATGACCTTCTGGATGGCCTTGGCATTTTTTGTCTGCATGCCGTATTTAACGGTTACTCTATGGGAAAGCTCTTTGCCGACGGTAACTTTTACACCATTAGACTGCTCAGCATCTTTTGCCTCATTATATTCAAGCGCAACAACATCCAAGCCGGTGGCATCCTTGATTTCTTTTTGAGCGGTTCCAGCAAGAACATCGGCAAGCATTTGTCTTGGTGATGAAGATAAACCGCCTTCTTTTGCAGTGAGTTCCCGTGTGGTCTTTCCGATTATCAGCAAAGAAATAAGGTCCTCCTTTGTCTCCGACGGATTGGAAGAAAGGTTAAACTCGAGATTGTCCGGTATACCGGAAACATTTAAAAATATGGTCCATTCCCGAATTTTTACCTCACTTTGGATATCAATGGTCGGCTCGATTTTATACGGGTTTATAAAATCAAAGACGCCTTTTTTGACATTAAATTCATTTTTTTGAAAATAAACCGTTCCGGTTTCCACCTCGGCCCTTCCGCTGATGAGGGGACGACTCACCGTCCCGTTTATGTGGAGATCGGGCTTTAGGATCAATAAGGCCATATTGTTGTCTACAACAAAGGGGTCTCCATAGCGGATCGAAATGTCGAGGGCCATATTTTTCAAAAACGGCCATGAAATCTCCGATGGGACCAAGTCCTCTTCCCTAGTTTTTTTTTGCAGGCCTTCAATAAGACTCATCCGTATATCTTTAAAATATTTCCCATCAATGAGTTGAATGTAACCCGAAATAAGGGATTTTTCCGGCGTGCCCAAGATATCCAGCTCGGCATTCAATCGGGTGTCCAGCGTATCGGGGATCATCATCGGCAGATCGTCGACTTTTAGTTTGAGGCCCATTTTTGAGGGTTGATTTGCTTTAAGATCGATGGCCCCGGCCAGTTTAAAAATTCCTGTATCCAGCATTCCCTGAATGTGATCCAGAACAATGGTTTCGGGGGTTACACGCACACTGCCGTTCAGGTCGTGAAGGCTTTGCGAAAGCATTGGAACCGTCATCCCTGCGTTTATCAGACCAATGTCCCCCCGGAAATATGGCCGGGACAGGTTTCCGTAAACGTTGATAGAAAGGCGTGCTTCTCCGGTGGCATTGGGAATAATATCTTTGAGAACCGATATTATTTCCAAAGGAAGCGTACCGTGGGCCTTTAAATCAAGGTCGCCGTTCAGTTTGCCGTTACCTGAAATTTCTACAACACTGCGTTTAAGCAGGTTCAAACGCACACCCGGAATCGAAATTTTTCCATCCTCAAGGAAAGCGTTGAAGTCGCGGATGTCGATCAATTCTGTTTGATTTTTAAAAATCCCAACCCGAGAAACATCAGCCGAACCGCTTATCTGATCCGGTGCACCGGCATTCCCTGTTACTTCGATTTTGCCGGTGATAGTGCCATAGAGTTCGCCTTGCCCGGCAATTTTTAAATATGGGGTCAAATTGGTGTTGTTAAAAACAGCGGATGCTGAAAACGCTTTGGTCTGCAAATGGTAATTCGCATTCAAGGGAAAATCCGGATCACCCGCTATTCGGGCGACATGGTCCTTAACTTCAATCTGGAGCTGAACGTCATTTAACTGTTTCGTATTGATCTGCAGCTCATTGATGACCACCTTTCCTTTGATCTGAGGATTTTTAAAATTCCCCTTTCCTTCGAGATTAAAGGAAATTTTTCCGCTATCAGCTTCTCCCAAGTTCAGCCGTGTTATATTTTTAAGGGAGATATCTCCGGAGGTAAGTCGCAAATCGTAATTTTTATTTAAAGAAACCCAACCATCGACCAGAATCCTCTCTCCGGGTGCAATTAAGAGCGAAAAAGGGGTGAATTTGATGCTGTCGTCGTATAGATCCAATGACAGTCGCATACCATGGATTTTCTGGATGTTGAGATCGATATCTTTTCCGTTCAGATCCAGTTTACCTCTGGGGTGGGCCGCATTTCCGTATATGCGGCCATTTATGAAAAATTTACCCTTCATCCCTTCGACAAAATCTTCCAGAAACAGGGTATCCCCTTTTAATGCAACATCAAAAAGCGGGGATTTTAAAAGTTGGTCGTCCTTGGGATCAAAAATCCGAGCACTGCCGGAAATATCGAGATTGGAGTTGCCGTTAACAATTTTTCCATTTTTTAGGAAAAATTGCCCTTTTGAAAATCGGATATTTGCATCGGCATTTCCGAGCCTGACATTCTTAAAACCCAAGTTCTCCCCTTTCAACCAGGCATCCATTATCGGCGTCTTCGACGTTCCGGAGACCTCTCCGGTCACATTAATTCCACCCACTCCGGCCGTTGTCCCCAAGCTCGTCATGACTTCAGTCAGATCCGGAGTATCCAGTTTAAAATAAGCGCCCACCTTATGGGAAAAAATATCATAACTGCCGTTCATCTCGAACCTGGCGCTACCCGCATCTGCGCTGATATTCTGAATTTCAACACGTCCCCTTTCCATGCCGGCCTTTGACATTACACGTATGTCAATGGGTACATTTCCCTCCCCGACGGAAAATTTGCTAATATAAGCTTCAAGGGACGTATTGGCCCAAAGGGTTTTTGGGTCAACACCTTTGCCTTGAAGTTTCATGCTGACGTTAACATTTCCTTTTAGATCCGGAACTCCCAGGGACAGATCGGCAAGCTGCGAGGCTTTCCGAAAGATGGAAAATTTGTAATTTATGGCATCTAAATCAGGATCGGCGGCGAACCATCCGTCGGCAAAGGCCTTCTTAAAGTCGATATTTCCTGTAATTTCGAATCTGCCGGCGACGGTATGTAAATTTAAGTCGCTGATATTCAGAGATCTGTCTGTTAGACGGCAATTCAAATGAATTTGATCGATCCTGTTCCCGAAAAGCGCCCCACCTTTATAATTGAGGTTTAAATCGACATCCGGATTGTTTAATGCTCCCTTAAGGGTCGAATTCAACCGGACTTCTCCCGAAGCATCGGGTGGAAGCGGAATCAAGTCCTTGATTTGGGGTAGAAAGACCCTGCCCTTTACACCTATGTTCAAGATGGGCGTGTCAGAAAAAAGATCTTCGACGGTTCCGGCAAGATTGACATCAAGACCGTCGGTATTCACGTCAAGGACCAGTGTGTCGATTCGGTTTTTCTGAACGTTTGCCGTTAAGGATAATCCGTCGATGGTTGTTCGAACATCTCTGCTTTGAATCTTTCCGCCTGCAATTTGACAGGTTAACCTACCCTTTTGTTTAACGACATCCACCTCTGTGATTAAAAGGTTCACGTTTTGTAGCACCACATGATCCTTTGGATTGCCGGCAGCTTGTTCGGTGGTTTTATACTGAAAATAACCATTCACCACCGTAAGCCGTCGAACAATGACATTAGACGGAAAGCCGGTGCTTTTTGCAGATTCCGATGGTGTATCTTTGGGCGGGTATAGTGCCTGAACCAGATCAAGGTTTCCGGAACGATCCTTTGACAAAGATATTTGGGGGTTTTCGAAAAATATATCATAAGCGTATATTTCCCCGTTTAAAAGTTTGACCCAGGAAACATGAATGAATAGACGATCCGATTCCATCAATGTATTATGTTCAGGCCCCTTGAGGAGCACATTGTTCAATTCAACCTTCCCGCCAAAAACAGACAACCTGTTTCGACTCCATGTCAACGTGCCGGGAATTGTCTGATTCACTCTCGCCTGAATCCAATTTTGCGCCCGCTCTGAATTCAGGTAAAGCTGGACCCCCAACATTATAAGCAACACAACGGCAATTACCGAAACGATGCCGATCAAGACCCATTTAAAGAATTTCATTAAGCTCATTCACCTGCAACTGAATTTAAAAAGACAGCTTTTAATGTATACATCTTTTCGCAGATTGATCCAAGTATCAAGTCTGTTCTCATTGACTTTGGATGATGGGATCTGATGATTTTTTTTACCTGTTGGATCAATGGCAGCGCGCTTCATAACCATGTTCCGTATTGGTAAAATGATTTTTTCATGCTATGTTTATGAATATGAAAAACAAAAAAAGGAAACCCCGTAAGAGTTCAGCCTTTTGAAAATGAATCGCTCCAGGTGTGCTTAAATTTTTTCTGAAAGACCACGCCAAAGGCGGAT
Source organism: Desulfobacterales bacterium (assembly GCA_046484425.1). Classification (GTDB taxonomy): domain Bacteria; phylum Desulfobacterota; class Desulfobacteria; order Desulfobacterales; family UBA11574; genus UBA11574. Next base: position 40,907 of record JAWOIY010000117.1, read on the forward strand.
AAAACTCGCAGATCCCGTCGTGAAGGGGTAAGCCAGGTTTCGGTTCGGCTAGGGAACGCACTGTTTTTATTATGGGAAAAACACCGTTTACAGTTGTCACCAAGAAAATTTTATCATGACCCGAATCAAAAAAATATTGTTCTGGATAACCCTCTGTTTTATTTTCTGTTCTATAGTCATTCTCATTATTATTTCATTTTCAGACAAACTGATCAATCAAGAATCCATTACAAAAAAAATTCAGGCCCAAGCTTCCGAAGCAATCAACGGAAACGTCACTTTTCAACGGCTTCATGTTTCTTTTTTTCCGCGACCTAAACTGACTGTTCAACAGTGCCGTTTTTCCATCCCCGAAACAGCCGGCGGAACAGTTTCATCTATGACGATCTCTCTGAGACTATTCCCCCTTATTATGGGAAAGTTTCAAAGTTCCAGGATTATCTTAAACACACCTGACATCGAAATTTATCTCGTCCGGAAACCCGGATCTGAAGACAAACACCTTAATTCTTTCTCTTTGGGAAACGTTGAAGAAACAGTGGGAGCCGTTTTGAGTGTTGTATTATCAAAAGCACCAGGTCTCCATGTCCAGTTGAAGAAAGCTCGGTTGAACATTTTAAAAGAAAATAAGTCTGCTTTTTGGTTAGAAAATATTCAGGCCAATTTTAATGTTTTGAAAGACCATATCAATTTCGGCATGCATTGCGACGCCAGCCTCTGTAAAAATATTTTCATGGAAGGGGCTGTATATTTATATAAGGATAAGCTGTCGTTTTCCCTTGCAAATCTCAAATTGGACTATCCTCGGCTTAATTTATCCGGCAAATTGGATATCCATCGCGACTTACCATCAGGGTCTCCAAGCGTTGATTTGGAACTGATGGGCAAAGATGTGGATGTCAGCTCCACCCGAAAAGCGGCTCTGGATCTGGTGGGAGAATTTCCTGTAGTTAATGACATATTCAAGATTGTAAAAGGCGGAAACGTTCCCCTTATCCAATTGACTTCCCACGGAAAGTCAATTGTAGAACTGGGGGAATTGGATAATATCACCATCAAAAGCAATATAACAAATGGTGAGATTTTTGTTCCCAAAGTCAATCTGGATTTGACGGATGTCGAAGGCGATGTGACGATCTCAAAAGGTATTCTGAAAGGCCAAAACCTTAAAGCACACATGGGGAACTCGAAGTGTCTTGACGGAATTTTGGAACTGGGGCTTGAAGGCAAAGATGCGCTTTTTCATCTTGATCTGTCATTAGCGACTGACCTGTCACAAGTCCTCCCTATCTTGGAACGTGTGGTTGATAATGAGGTCTTTATTGAAAATATGGCCCTTTTAGACAACGTAAAGGGAACGGCAACCGGACGGCTTATTTTGGGGGAACGCATCAATTCGATTATACCCACAGTGAAAATATCCCAATTTAATCTTTCTGCGAATTACCGGAGGTTACCGTACCCTCTGAAAATTAGTGGCGGTCAATATGTCCTGGAAGGGTCCACAGCTTCCGTTGAAAATTTAAGCGGGAGTATTGGGAAATCTACATTTACTGCAGTTTTAAGTCGCACGGACTGGGACAAAGGTTTTCTGAAGATCAAATCCGGTATGTCGGAAATCTATTTAAATGAAATTTATCCGTGGCTGGTATCCTCTAAAATAGTCACCGGAAAACTTCAGGATCTAAAAGACGTTCAAGGTGTACTTAAGTTATCTTCGATTGAATTGGACGTCCCATTTTTAGAACCGGAAAATTATACGTTTAAAATTACAGGTGATGTTCATAATCTGGTCGTTAACTCACCGCTATTGCCGGGACCTTTAGGCGTTGAAACAGGAAATTTTGACATAACTCCTGAAATCTTTTCCATGTCCGATTTTCAAGCCCGCACCCAGGAAACATCGCTGAGGGTATCGGGAACCATAAAAGATTTTCTAAAGGGCCCGAGCCATGTCGATACTACATTCGATGGGAAAATAGGACCGGGTTTCGCACGATGGGCGGAAGATACATTCAACGTACCGCCTGACCTACAATTAAATCCGCCCATATCGGTTTTAACGGCACGTGTGACCTGGAACAATCAACGACAATCCACCTTTTCGGGGGACCTGTCCTTGCAGAATGGGATCAAGGTTTCATCAGATTTTTTGATAAAGCCCGACGAGTTGGCCATCAAAAAACTTGTCATCCAAGACAACGACTCCCACGCATCCATTCAGCTGAACCAAAAAAACCGGGTGATCGATCTCCTCTTTGCCGGAAATCTACAAAAAACGACCATGGATAACCTGATGACGGAAAATCGAATTCTCGGAGGACAAATAAAGGGAGATTTTCAGGCACACATCCCATTGGACCAACCCTTTAACTCGAGAATTCAAGGAGAACTCCAGGCAGAGAATCTTATTCTTTCGGAAAAAATAATACCGCCTTTGGTTATCAATACGCTTTCTCTTAACGCAAATAAGGAACGTTTGAAGGTTGAATCGGCAAGATTGTTCTGGGCAGATAACGGATTTGACTTTAAAGGAGACATCTACTTTTCAGCCGATTTACCCGAATTGAATTTGGAACTTTATTCGGATGTTTTAAACCTGGATCTTCTCAAGCAGAATCTGGATAAAAACATTGAAAAAAGCCAAAAATTGCACCCCTATCCGGTACGAGGCGTTTTAAAATTAAAAACCGAAAACTTAATCGTTGAAGGACTTACCTGGAATCCCTTTCAGGCCGATATCCGCTTTAGCGACAAGGTTGTAACCGTTTCCATCACAAACGCCAAAGTATGCGGCATAACAACATCAGGTGTCGTGGAAAAAACACCTCATGCGTTAAACGTTGACTTAAAGCCCGTGGCTCAAAATCAGGCATTAAACTCCACTGTGCACTGTCTTTTTGACAGATCCTCCAAAGTCAAGGGGAACTTCAATCTCGAGGGAAATCTTACTGCCCGGGAAACTGATACACCGTCGATTCAATCTTTAAACGGCACTTTGAAGTTCGATGCCGATCAAGGCAGGTTTTATGCCGGTAAGTACTACGGAATTATCATAAATATTTTCAGATTTCTTAATGTAACCAAAGTATTTGAAGGGGAACTACCGGACCCTGAAAAAGAAGGGTTTGAATATAACTTCGTTAATGTCGAGGCTGACATTGAAAAGGGCAACATAAGATTGAATGAAATGATCATCGACAGCCCTTCCATGAACATTATCTGTCAAGGCCTTATCGATATCTCCAATAATCAAATAGATGTGACGGCGGTGATTGCCCCTTTGAAAACCATTGACTTTTTCATAGAAAAAATCCCTCTGGTAAAGGATATCCTGAGAGGTTCTCTAATATCCATTCCTGTCAGGATAAGCGGTGATATGGAAAATCCGAGTGTTACGCCGCTTTCACCGTCGGCGGTAGGGTCAGGATTATTGGGAATTGTTAAACGAACGCTCCAACTTCCGTTTAAATTAATCCAGCCTGACCTTCCGGATAAGGAAAACAATTAGCCTGTATTTTAATTTGATATAGCGAATAAGCATTTTAGACGCTTTTTAAATTAAGATTGAAAATCTTGATAAACTCTTTTATGGTTCATTATTAATTTTAAATTGATTTATTATCGATGAAAGGCGGCTTAAACATGAAAAGGCGATTACTTATTGTGCTGGCCATTACCACCCTTATCTCAGCTCTCATCGTGCCGGCAATGGCAACAGAACCCGTTAAACAACAAATGCTCGTGGATCAGGCGAGGATTATCTTTCAAAGTTTCATGATCGACGAGAACATGGCCTGGTTCCGGGATCACATGCATGAGGCCAAGGGATTTTTGATCATCCCGGAAGTAGCGGCTTTTTTATCGGCGGTTCAGGGGGAAGGGGCGTGCTGGTTGTGAAGGATGAAACCACAGGAGATTGGAGCCAACCCGCCTTTTACACCATTGGATCGGTAAGTCTTGGCATTCAGTTCGGCGGTGAAAAATCGGAAATTATCATGGGGGTGTTTACCGAAAAAGGCCTGAAGAGTCTGTATTCGTCCTCTTTTAAGTTAGGCGGCGATGCTTCCATCGCAGCAGGACCGGTTGGCGGAGGTGGCAAATATGACGTCATCACCGACTTCATCTCATTTGTACGATCCAAGGGAGCTTTTTCCGGAGTTTCATGGAAGGCGCCATTGTGAAAGCCAATTACGATTGGAATCAGGCCTATTATGGGATGGCGGCCGGCCCTACTGATATTTTTGTACAGAAATCAGTCAGCAATCCTGGATCCGCTGAATTACTCGATACAATTCGGGAAGCCCTCAAATAACCGAGTGGCTGGAAAGCTTCTATTATTTAAACGCAGGGGTATGCCATGGTCAGAACTGAAATATCTCTATTTTTGAAAAATGTCCCCGGAGAACTGGGAAAACTGGCATCGCTGTTTGCCAATGAAAACATCAACATCGACGCCCTCACCATACAAGACGCATCCAGCTATGTTCAGAATTTATTTGAAGCCAGAGGGAAATCTTTAAAACGGATCGCTTCGGTTGCCAGCTATAATTCCATGCGGAAGGATTCGGCCCAGTTCGCCTTGATTCGAATGATTGTCGATCAGACCGACAAAGCCATCGATCTATTGTCAAAACATGATTATCTTTTTGATATTATGCCGGTGATGACCCTTGAACTCGAGAACAGACCGGGATCACTTGCCGCCGTCGCCAACAAGTTCGGAGAAGAAGGCATCAATATCAACTATGTATACGGAACGGTTTCATCCCCCGAGGAAAGATGTCTTTTTGTCTTCTGCCCTGAAGATATCGATCTGGCAGCGAAAATTTTCAAAGAATAGATGACGAGACGGTCCGGGGCTCAAGTGCGGCCTTGCCGTCCCCTTCTCCGAACTGGTCTCGTCTTAGTAGATTTAGAACCACCGCCTTTTTCCATCGTCGTCGAATGTATCGTCGTCATCATCGTAGAATGTGTCGTCGTCATTATCAAAGAAGGTATCGTCTTCATCGTCGTCATCATCATCTTCAAACACTTCAAATCTCGTCACGTTGATTCGCTTTGTTCCGTCTTTATTTTTGGTCACGAATCCGGTGACTTCGACATCCATACCTATCTCTTGAAAGAGCTTTTTACCCTGTTTGTTGAGTTCCACTACGTAATCATCGTCGTCCGTACCGATGATCAGGCCTGGAACGTCTTCTTCATCTTCATACTCTTCGACCACACCGACGATGGTTGCCTCTTTTCCCGTTTTTCCCGTTTTTCCTGTTTTTTTCATAAGGTCTCCTTTTATTTAAAATAAAATCGTTAAATATTCTGATTAAACGGGTGCTGACCTAAAAATTTTTTCTTTGTGTGCCGATTGAAATGTCAATCGTATCAGGGCCGATAAAAAGGCTTCGGACAACTTCCCGCCAAGAATCAAAATAGGGATTGTTCCCTTATAGTTTGCACCCATTGTGCCATGGCTTCATCTATTTGAAATAATTTGTTTTTTATAAAACCGCTCTGTAAAAACAGAACCCTGGATTCCGATATTTGAACCCAAATTTGGAATCCCTCAAACAAACCTGACAACGTGGAAGAGACCTAATTTATTGAAAGGACATGATAAATTAGGGGATAAAGAATCCTTATATCCGCTTTTAATGAATATCTGAACTCCGTGTTCTGATTTAACCATGGGAAGCTCGTCTTGAAAAACGTCATATCTTTCATGATCCGTGAGATGTACGACGCTTGTCCTTTAATATATGGTCGGAAATCACTATTCTCTGTATCTCGGAAGTTCCTTCGTAAATTGTAAATACCCGGGCGTCTCTGTAAAAACGTTCAACCGGATAGTCTTTAATAAATCCATATCCACCATGCATCTGAACCGCTTTTGCCGTAATCCGGTTGACCATCTCAGAGGCAAAAAGCTTGGCCATCGAAGCCTGTGCCGTATATTTTTGGCCCTTGTCTTTCATGGCAGCGGCGGAAAGCATCAACTGTCGAGCCGCCTCTATTTCTGTCGCCATATCCGCAATTATCCAGCGCAAACCCTGGAATTTTGAAATCGGCTGACCAAACTGCTCCCTTTTTTTGGCATACTTTACGGCAGCATCGAATGCCGCCTTTGCAACACCCAACGACTGGGCTGCGATGCCGATGCGCCCACTGTCCAGCGCTTTCATGGCAATTTTAAATCCGTCGCCTACTTTTCCCAGTAGATTTTCAGCAGGAACGCTGCAATTGTTAAAGATGAGGTCCGTTGTATCCGAAGCGCGAAGACCCATTTTATCTTCTTCGTTGCCCACAATGAATCCGGAAGTGCCTTTCTCAACTAAAAAAGCACTGATACCATGATGCCGCTTTGCTTCATCTGTAATGGCTGTAACGACAACCAGTCCGGCATTCCTGCCCGATGTAATAAAACGTTTCGTTCCATTGATAATATATTCATCCCCCTTTCGAACAGCAGTGGTCGACTGCCTTACCGGATCGGAACCTGCATGGGGTTCGGTCATAGCAAAAGCGCCGATAATATCTCCTGCTGCAAGGCGTTTTAACAATCTTACTTTCTGATTTTCGGTTCCAAACCGGTAAATGCTTTCGCATACAATGGAATTATGGACTGACATAACAACCGCAGTTGAAGCACAGGAATAAGCAATCTCTGAAAGCGCCAGGACGTAGCTGACGGTGTCCGCTCCGGAGCCTTCATACTCAAATGGAACCATCATCCCCATGAGTCCAAGTTCTCCCATCTTTTTTAGATTTTCAGACGGAAATTCCTTGGTCTGATCACGTTCCGCGGCGGTAAGGGCCACAACTTTTCTCGAAAACTCCCGGGCCATGGTCTGAATCATGATCTGCTCATCAGTAAGCGCAAAAGTCATGGACAATTCCTTTAATTTCGCATTGAAATCCAAGTGCCATTTGGAAGCTGAAAGGTTTTTGTTTCATCAGGCTTTGAGCTTTCAGCTTTTTTATGGAACACAGATGACACGGATTGCACGGATTTCCGCTGATATTTATTTGGGTTCGCTTCGCTCACTGGGCGCAGCCCCAAAATTTACGATCTGTGAAAATCCGCAAAATCTGTGTCATCTGTGTTCTATCCTTTCAACTTTGAGCTTTTTTAGGGTCCGTAGATGACAACGATAAGTTCGGCTTTTTCGTTTCCAACATTCCTCAACTGGTGTCGAATCCCCGAATTAAAGTGAAGCGAATCTCCCACACCGAGTTTGTTTACATGATCTCCGACAACCACTTCAATCTTACCGGCCAGAACATATACAAACTCCTCGCCTTCGTGCTGATACCCCACACCTTTGTGATCCTTCATGGCGTCAATGGAAACCTTGAACGCCTTTAGATGTTTATTTTCGGCGCCCGGCGTAAGGGTCGTATATGCATAGTTTTCAGTACGCTTTGTGTAGGCCTTGATACGACTTCGTAAACTCGTCTCCTGTTCTTTTAGGAAAAAACCCGAATCTATCTCCAGTGCTCTTGCAATCTGTAAAAGAGCGCCCACCGGCGGGATTTTTTTGCCGCTTTCCATGTCTTTCAAATAATCGAGTGAAAGACCCGTTTCGTTCGCAACACGGTCAAGCGGCATCTTCTTTTTTAACCGTTCCTTCTTTATTTTTCTTCCTACGGGAACAACAGCATCGATTTTCTTTCTGGCCATACCGCCTCCTTATTTGTATTCATAAAACCCCCGGCCCGTCTTTTTCCCAAGCCAGCCGGCCTCAACATATCTTTTAAGCAACGGGCAGGGACGGTACTTTGAATCTTTGAATCCATCGGAAAGCGTTTCCATAATTGCCAGACAGGTATCCAGTCCAATGAGATCCGCCAATGCCAGAGGGCCCATGGGATGGTTCGCACCCAATTTCATGACGGTGTCAATATCTTCCCGGGAGCCGACACCATGATACAGGCAATACACCGCCTCATTGATCATGGGCATAAGAATTCGATTGATGATAAAACCGGGGTAATCATTCGCTTCAGCCGGTGTTTTACCGAGCTTTACAGCCAGGTCCCAAGTGGTTTTGAATGTGTCGTCCGATGTTCTGAGCCCCCGAATGATCTCGATCAGTTTCATTACCGGAACCGGATTCATAAAATGCATACCGATAATTTTATCCGGACGACCTGTGTGGGATGCAATCCTTCCGATGGGAATGGAGGATGTATTGGTTGCCAGAATCACATGGGATCCACAGATTTGATCCAGATTCTCAAATATCCGATACTTGATCGGTTCGTTCTCGGTGGCGGCCTCGACAACAAAATCGACGGACACCATATCCTTGATGTCCACGCTGGTGCTGATTCTATCTACAACAGCATTCATCTCTTCGTTTGTCATTCTGCCTTTTTCAACACTGCGTTGTAGGTTCTTCCGAATGGTTTCAACACCCCGTTCGACAAATTCAGTCTTGATATCGCTCATGATCACTTCAAGGCCGCTCACGGCAGCAACTTGAGCAATACCGTTCCCCATTTGACCCGCACCCACAACACCGAATGTTTTAATGTCCATATCCGTCTCCTTATCTTTTCACTACCATTGCCATCCCCTCTCCGCCCCCAAGACAGGTCGACACCAGACCGACTTTTTTATCCTGCAGGATCATTTCATGTAAAAGGGTGACAAGGATGCGGCATCCGCTGGCTCCGATGGGATGACCCAGGGCGACACAACCGCCGTTCACATTGACTTTGGCCGGGTCCAGATCGAGTTCCCGAATTACCGCTACCGTAGAACCGCTGAAAGCCTCGTTTATTTCAATAAGATCGAGATCGTTTATAGATATATTCTCTTTTTTCAAGCATTTAGGTATAGACCAGATCGGGGCTACCAGAAGGTATTTCATGTCGATACCATATGATGCCTGGGCACCGATGGTTGCCATAATCCGGCATCCCAATTCTACCGCTTTTTCTTTTGACATCAGGACTACGGCGGCAGCACCGTCACTGATGATGGACGCATTTCCTGCCGTCCCCCTTCCGTCCTTTTTAAACACCGGTTTCATCTGTGAAAGGGCTTCAAAGGTCGTTTCACGGGGGCATTCATCCTGATCAAAAACAACAGGATCCCCTTTTCGCTGTGGAACTTTGACAGGTATGATTTCATCTCTAAAGCGGCCTGTTCGGATGGCTTCAAGCGTACGGCGGTAAGACTCTGCGGCATAACGGTCCTGATCTTCACGGCTGATATTGTATTTTTCACTGCAAAGCTCATTGGACATGCCCATGTGAAAGTCGTTAACAATATCCCAAAGTCCATCATGCATCATGTGGTCTTGCAGCACCCCGGGTCCCATGCGGTATCCAGAACGCGCTTTTTCAAGATAATACGGGGCCATGCTCATGTTTTCCATTCCGCCTGCAACGACAACATCCGCATCTCCTACCTGAATCGCCTGGACTCCCAGCATGACCGATTTTAATGAGGAACCGCAGACCTTATTCACGGTCATACATTCAACCTCAACAGGCATATCAGCCTTAACGGCCGCCTGTTTGGCAGGATTCTGTCCGTAGCCGCAGGGGAGTACCATGCCCATGATGATTTCATTTACCGCTTGTTTCTCTATGCCGGCGCGATGGATGGCCGCCTCAATGACCACGGCGCCCAGCTGGGTCGCTCCGACGTTGCTTAAAGAACCATTGAAATTGGCGAAAGGCGTCCGAACCCCACTCACAATTACCGCTTCTCTCATGTCTATCTCCTTTTGTTTCTTTGCAACCTATCCTTTTATATGAATAATCTTCTTTATAAACTGGAAACTTTACATGTTTCGTCGATACTTCCCCCCCACATCATACAATGTCTGGGTAATCTGGCCAAGGGTGCAAACTTTAACGGTCTTCATCAGTTCCGCAAAAATGTTTTCTTTGGACAGAGCGACCCTCTGAAGACGTTGCAGTGCGTTATCGACCTCCTTTTTATGCCGCTTCTTGAATTCCGCCAGGCGCTTGAGCTGTGATTTCTTTTCAGCTTCGGTGGCTCTGGACAATTCAATGTATTCGGTCAATTGTTCCAGATCGGCATCCGGATCCCGAAAGGTATTGACACCGATGATGGGCAGTTCACCGGTGTGCTTTAGGTTTTCGTAGTACATCGATTCCTCTTGAATCTTGCTCCTCTGGTAACCGGTCTCCATGGCTCCCAGTACACCGCCGCGTTCGGTAATCCTGTCGAATTCCGCAAGGACCGATTCCTCCACCAACCGCGTCAACTCCTCGACAACGAAACTGCCCTGACTCATATTCTCAATTTTTGCAAGGCCCCATTCCCGGTTGATAATAAGCTGAATAGCCAAAGCACGCCGGACCGATTCATGGCTCGGCGTCGTGATGGCTTCGTCAAAGGCATTGGTGTGCAAACTGTTGCAGTTGTCATAAATCGCACAAAGTGCCTGAAGCGTCGTCCGAATGTCGTTAAGCTGAATGTCCTGGCTGTGAAGGGAGCGGCCCGATGTCTGTACATGATATTTCAGCATTTGAGACCGGTCGGACCCGCCATATTTATGCTTGATAGCGATAGACCAAATACGTCTGGCCACCCTCCCGATTACCGTATATTCCGGATCCATGCCATTGGAAAAGAAAAAGGACAAATTGGGGGCAAAGCTGTCAATGGGCATGCCCCGGGAAAGATAATATTCGACGTAGGTAAATCCATTCGCCAGTGTAAGGCCCAGCTGCGTAATCGGGTTGGCACCGGCCTCGGCGATATGGTACCCTGAAATGGATACCGAATAGAAATTTCGGATGTTGTTCTCTATGAAGTACTCCTGGATGTCCCCCATCATTCTCAAGGCAAATTCAATGGAGAAAATACAGGTGTTTTGTCCCTGGTCTTCCTTTAAGATATCCGCCTGAACCGTTCCGCGCACATTCGCCAGAGCCTCGGATCGGATGTCATGGTATTCTTTTTTAGAGGGCTTCCTTCCTGTTTGCTTTTGAAACGCGTCAACCTGCTGATCAATGGCAGTATTCAAGAACATGGCAAGCATAATGGGTGCAGGACCGTTGATTGTCATGGAAACAGATGTGTTCGGGGCGCACAAATTAAAACCGTCATAAAGAACTTTAACATCGTCAAGTGTACATATGCTGACGCCGGAAGTGCCGACCTTCCCATAAATATCGGGTCTGCTGTCCGGGTCGTACCCGTATAATGTCACGGAATCAAATGCCGTGGACAGGCGTTTTGCTTTGGCGTCGGCGGATAACAGCTTGAATCGCCTGTTGGTCCTGGCGGGATCTCCTTCCCCTGCAAACATGCGGGTCGGATCTTCGTCCACCCGTTTCAGCGGGAAAACGCCGGCGGTAAACGGAAAATGACCGGGAACATTTTCTTCCCTCAACCAGGTGTAAATTTCTCCGGGATCCTTGAATTTGGGAAGCACGATTTTCGGAATTTTGGAATGCGATAACGATGTGGTGTAAAGCGAAACACTGACGTTTTGGTTCCGCACGCGGTATGTAAGTGTGTCCTTACTGTAAGTCTTCTTAATCTTTTTCCACTCATCCAGCAGACGGGTCGTCTCAGGATTCAGGGCGCCTTCTGCCGCTGCGATTTCCATTTTTAGACGATTTAACAGTTCAGATGTATCTCCCTTAAGATTATCGCCGCTCACGGCCGCTGCCGCCTCTTTGAGATGCCAGACCTTCCGCACCGTATCTGCCTGTTCTCGCGTCTCCCTGTGATATTTTTTGACGGTATCGGCGATTTCAGCAAGGTAACGGGTTCGTTCCGGAGGAATAATAATTGTTTTGGATGTAGATGTCCTTGTTTCAGGTTTTAACAGACTCGAATTAAATTTAACCCCTGTTCTTTCTGCCAATGCATCGATAATTCCATGATACAGAGCCGTAACACCATCGTCATTAAATTTGGAGGCAATGGTTCCGTAAACCGGCATTTCCTTGGGGGATTTGTCCCATGCCTTCCGGTTGCGCTGTACCTGCTTACGTACATCCCGTACGGCATCTTCACCTCCTCGTTTCTCATATTTGTTCACGACAATGAGATGGGCAAAATCGAGCATGTCTATCTTTTCAAGTTGGATGGCAGCCCCGAATTCGCTGGTCATGACATAGATCGACAAATCAACAAGATCGATTATGCCGCAATCTCCCTGCCCGATTCCTGCTGTCTCCGCAATCACGAGATTGAAGCCTGCAGCTTTTACAACGTCTATTGCTTCAGCCAAAACATGGGGAATTTCCGTCCGGGATCGACGGGTAGCAAGGCTTCGCATATAAACTCTCGGGCTCTCTATGGCATTCATACGAATCCTGTCACCCAAAAGTGCGCCGCCGGTTTTTCGCCGCGAAGGATCGCTGCTGATGACCGCCAGTTTGATGTTCTTAAGATCGTTCAGAATTCTTAGAATAATTTCATCCGTCAAAGACGACTTTCCGGCTCCACCGGTTCCGGTAATACCGATCACCGGTATTTTTCGTTTGCCGATTTTTTTTTGAATTTGAGATCTGAGTTTGGCGAGATGGCCGTCCCCCAGTGCCTTGGCCTGTTCAACAGCAGTAATCAGGTTTGCAACCATAAACGGGTTGTCCGAAGACAGATCCGCAAAGTCAAAGCCGGCTTTGTTTACGGTAGAAAAATCCATGAGCTGAACCATGTGCTTAATCATACCCTGCAGTCCCATTTTGGCACCGTCTTCGGGCGAATATATTTTGGTGACGCCGTATGACTCCAGCGTTTTAATCTCTTCGGGTATGATTACCCCGCCGCCGCCGCCAAAAACTTTGATGTGCCGAACACCCCTTTCTTTCAAAAGGTCGACAATATATTTAAAAAACTCAACATGACCGCCCTGGTAACTCGACACGGCTACCCCTTGAACATCTTCCTGGATTGCGGCATCGACGATTTCATTGGCAGAGCGATTATGTCCCAGATGAATGACCTCAACACCGGCATCCTGGAGTATGCGCCGCATGATATTGATGGATGCATCATGACCATCGAAAAGGGATGTCGCGGTAACGACCCTGATAGGGTGCTTGAGTTTATAACCTTCAACTGTCATTATTATGGATTCTCCTTAATCAATTGAAAAAAACAAAATAACCTCATCAAATCGTCAATCTTTATTGAGTTCCACATTGTCCGGGTTTGGGTTTAAGATATTCCAAGAATAAATTCGGTCTGGAGTTCGATATAATCTTCAATACTGTAATGTCGGGATAGAAACCAGCGTCTAAACGTCCACATATGACCCAAAACAGAAATATTGTGCGCGATCAGTTCCATGGAGCGCTCACTTAAACGAGGCAAATCACCGGATGAAATCAGACGTTCGAGCACTTCCATGAAAATACCGGTTATTCGCACTTCATTCTCGAGTACTTTTTTGCGCCATTGTGGTGGAAGAGATTGGGTTTCCTGGTAAATCAGCAGAATATGATCGCTCATCCGATGGCAAACCAAAAAATATTCACGAATCACCTCGGCCAGGGAATTGCGGCCATCTGATGCTCTGGACATCGCTTCCGTCACTCCCCGCTCGACCTCTGCATGGATTGCATCGCAAACCAGATACAAAATATCCTCTTTGGAAGCGATATATTCATACAATGAACCGATTGAAATACCCGCGGAACGAGCGATCTGCCGGGTCGTGGTCTTGTGGAACCCCTGATTGATGAACAGTTGAACCGCAGCATCTACAATCTGGCGATGCCGGAGCTCCACGAGTTCAGGATTTTTTATTTGAGTGGGGATTCCTTTTGTGGCTTGCCTTTGTTCCATGATACACCCAATAAGTTCTTATATATTTAATTGAGGGGTCGGGGTGTTTTTCCAAACAACCGCTACATGGATAATCTTTTTTTAAACCGCATGAACTCGCGGCAAGGGATCGTAAAGAAAAAACAGGAAACTATCTTTGAAATATCAATAGATTGTCTGCACTATTTTAAAATTCTTTTAAAGATACGATTTCGGTTTGCGCCTGTTTTTTCTAACGATCCCTAAGCCACTCAGACAGCATCCGATTTAAAAAAAGATCATCCATTCCGCTATATTCAAGAATTTAGGAGAAAAACTCGGAGAAAAACTCCCCGACTCCTGATTTAATTCAGAAGAATGATGACCGAGCGCTCATTCACATTTGATATCATGTGCCCGTCTTCACTGTCAAGATTTTTCCTTTGGAGAACCAAGATCAATATTCTAAAGAATGCATTATAAATCAGCTACTAAGAAAGATATTGACAAGTGTGTTCATCAAAGGTACAAATAATTTTGTTTTGTGACTGAGCGCTCGTTCATAATATCAAGCCAACAACAGCGCTTCCGGATTAACGATTTTAACCCGTCGCCGTTTATGCTATGATATTTTTAAGGATAGACCGACTGACTGAAAATTGAAGTCACTATAATGTACCAACCGTTCAGATTTTTGAAACAAATCTAATTTAGGAAGCTTCAGGTGTGCTTAAATTTTTGCTGGAAGCTGTTTGAGTGGATTACGGCTCGTTATGAAAAAACCATTCCAGATTAGCTTGAATGCGATCATATGGCCTTAAAACCAAAACCATTCTCAAAAGCTAAAACCGGTTTTTTCATTACGAGCCGTTATCTACGAGTTCTTTCAGAAAAAATTTAAGCATTCCTGAAGCGATTCATTTTCAAAAGGCTAAACTCTTACAAAATGTAAAGAGATCATCAGGGCCTAATCCTTCAAGATCGGGTTGATAAATTTTTATCGCCCTGTTTTTTAATAAAAAGGAGGTTATACCATGGAGAAAAAACTCATATTGGTCGACAAGCAGGATAGGATTGGTTTGATCACACTGAACCGACCTGAAGAGATGAACACCTTTAATGTTCCATTTGCCAGAGCGTTGAATGATGCACTTCGGGATATGGATCAAGATGACGATGTTCGAGTGGTGGTGATTCGGGCAGCAGGCAAGCATTTTTCAACCGGCATCTCCCTTCCCGAGTTCAAAGGGAAAAGCCCTAAAGAACTTCGGGAGTTTCTGAATTTGGTAGATGAGTTTTATCACACCCTGCCCCGGATGAAAAAACCGGTGATCGCTTCGGTCAAAGGTGCTGCTGTGGCCAATGGTGCCGGCCTTGTATTTGCGTGTGATCTGGCGATTGCCGCCGAAAATGCAAGATTTGGAACCACCGCCATCAATGTGGGATTAATCTGTTTAGGTCCGGCAGTACCCCTGGCACGTCATGTCGGCCGAAAGAAAGCCCTTGAAATGATCCTGACCGGAGATATTATTTCGGCTGCTGAAGCGGAACGACTCGGACTTATCAACAAGATCGTGCCTGCCGAGGAACTTGAAGCAGCCACAATGGAACTTGCCGCCAAAATTGCTCAAAAAAGTCCCCTGGCGGTACAAACCGGAAAAACCGGCGTCTACGCGATGTCGGAAATCCCTTATCATCAGGCTTTAGATTATATGGATGAATTGTTTGCTTCCCTTTCTGCTACAGAGGATGCCCTTGAAGGAATCGACGCTTTTCTGGAGAAACGGAAACCAGTCTGGAAAAATAAATAACCAGGAGGGCCATATTGGATTTTGACCTCACCAAAGAACAGGAAATGATCCGAAAAGAAGTCCGGAAATTCGCACAGAGCGAGATTGCGCCGGTGGCCCTGCAACTTGATGAAGAAGAAAAGTTTTCCGCTGAACTCACAAATAAAATGGGGGAAATCGGTCTCTTCGGCATGTTTGTCTCTGAGGAATATGATGGCCAGGACATGGATTATCTGTCCTACATCATTGCCGTGGAAGAGATCGCAAGAGTCGATGGATCACAGGCAGCTACTGTTGCTGCCGGAAACTCTTTGGGAATCGGCCCCATTTACTATTTTGGCACAGAAAAACAAAAGAAAAAGTATCTCCCAAAACTTTGCGCCGGGGAGGGACTGTGGGGTTTCGGCCTGACGGAGCCCACCGCCGGTTCCGACGCAGGCGGAAGCAAAACCACAGCCGTGAAGAACGGCAATGAATGGGTTCTCAACGGATCAAAAATTTTTATCACCAATGCATCCTGCGAATTGAGCATGGGCGTAACTGTTCAAGCGGTTACCGGTACTCGACCCAGCGGAAAACCGGAATATACGTGCTTTCTGGTTGAGCACGGAACCCCGGGTTTCAAAGCCGTGACCATGCATAAAAAAATGATGTGGCGAGCTTCAAACACCGCTGAACTCTATTTTGACGATGTCAGAATTCCCGAAGATAATATTTTGGGCATCAAGGGAGACGGTTTTCACCAGATGCTCGCAACCCTTGACGGCGGAAGGCTATCCATTGCGGCAATGGGGCTTGGGGGAGCACAAGGGGCTTATGAAGCCGCGCTCAAATATGCCAAAAACAGGGTTCAATTCGGTCAACCCATTTGTAAGTTTCAGGCCGTGGCCTTTAAACTGGCAGATTGCGCCCTTGAAATAGAATGTGCTCGAAACCTCTTATACAAGGCCTGTTGGCTGAGAGATCGTCAACGGCCATTTGAAAAAGAAGCAGCCATGGCCAAAGTCTACTGTTCCGAACTCATGGGGAGGGTGGTGAATCATGCCGTTCAAATCCACGGGGGATATGGCCTGATGAAGGAATATAATGTAGAAAGGTTCTACCGGGATCAGAAACTTTTAGATATTGGAGAAGGGACTTCCGAGGTCCAGAGAATCGTCATTTCGCGGTATATCGGATGTTAGGACTGTTGGGATTAATGATGGTAGATTGAAGATAAAAATTTGAGACCTGCCCGCTCGTGCCTTGCAATGGCAGGCGGGTTTATTTGTAATTTGCCTGCCCGCCGGCTTTTTGGCGGGATGCTTGGAATTTGTATTTTTACACAAAAACTCCACGGCAGAGCTATCTGTCTTTGGCTTGCGCCGGAAATTCGTTAGCCCACGATCTTCAACAAAGGATACATGCCATGGATGATAAAGTCCTGCTGACAGAAGAACGAAATGGAATTGCGATTCTCACGCTAAACCGGCCAGAGGTGATGAATTCTTTTAATTTTGAACTGCTTCATGCACTTAAAGAAGAAATTGACACACTTAAATTTAAACCCGGGATTCGTGTGGCCATCATTATCGGCGCCGGGAAAAAAGCCTTCTGTGCCGGAGCAGATTTAAAAGAAAGAGCCACGATGAGTGAACTTCAGGTAAAGTCGTTCATTTTTACCATAAGAAACCTTTTTACTTCCATTGAATACCTCAACAAACCTGTGATTGCCGCCATAAACGGCGTTGCTTTAGGCGGCGGAACCGAACTATCACTGGCCTGTGATATTCGAATCGCATCCCTGAATGCTTCAATGGGGCTCACAGAAACCCGTCTTGCCATCATTCCCGGTGCAGGCGGAACGCAAAGACTCCCGAGACTCATCGGACGGGGCAAGGCAAAGGAACTCATTTTTACAGGACGTCGCGTAACTGCCGGAGAAGCCTTACAAATTGGCCTTGTCAATCAAATATGCGAACCGGAATCGCTTCTCGAGGAATGCCTCAAAATGGCCGCCATGATCTGTGAAACAGGTCCAATTGCCATTGAACAGGCCAAATATGCCATCAATTACGGGCTTGAGACCGATCTTCACACGGGTCTCGGCATAGAATCGAATGCATATTGGGCAACCATTCCCACAGAGGATCGTCTCGAAGGTTTAGCTGCTTTTAAAGAGAAACGAAAGCCGGTATATAAGGGTAAATAGAGGAAATCCCATGACCAATGAAAATCGATCATTCTGGGAAAATGAAGAAAAGAAACTGGATGAGCGTGTTAATCAGGCCATGTGGCCCGGTGGAGAAAAGGCTGTTGACAGGCTGGTAAAACAGGGGAAACGACCGGTCAGGGACCTTATCGGCAAACTCATCGATCCGGAAACCAAATTTTATGAACTCAGTCGTATCGCGGGGTTTGGCATGGATTACCCCGGTGTCATGGATGTTCCCTGTGGCGGTCTTGTGACAGGATTTGGGAAAATTCACGGCAACTGGACCATGATTATTGCCAATGACAGTCGTGTGAAAGCCGGGACCTACTTCCCGATTACCCTGAAAAAACATATGAGAGCTCAGGCAATTGCAGAACTGTGCGGGCTGAACTGCGTATATATTGCGGATTCAGGCGGCGCTTTTCTTCCCATGCAGGCCGAGGTATTTCCCGACGATCAGCATTTTGGGTCCATGTTTTATAATATGGCACGCATGTCGGCCATGGGGCTGAAGCAAATTACCTTGAGCACCGGCGGTAATACGGCAGGAGGCGCCTACATCGTTTTTATGGCCTGTCAGTCGGTGATGATCGATAAACTGGCCTATTCTTTTCTGGGCGGCCCGCCTTTGGTAAAAATGGCAACCGGTGAAATTATTTCCGCAGAAGACCTTGGCGGTGCAAAAATCCACACCCAAATTTCAGGTGGTGCGGATTATTTTTGCACCGATCAGGATGAAGCCATCGCTCAGGTCAGAGAGATTCTCATGCTGGAACCTCCTCAAAAAATTCATTTCCACCGTTACGCTGAAATGCCGCCACGGGTGTCTGACGGGTCAATCTACGAAATTTTGCCGGCATCCGTTCACCAGGGAATCGATGTTCGTAAATTTCTCCAGGCGATTGCTGATGACGGTCTCTTTTCAGAATATAAAAAGGATTATGCCCCTGGCCGGGGTGATAATATCGTCACCGGAAAGCTTCGAATGAAAGGCATCACCGTGGGTGTGGCGGCAGCCAACGGTGTTGGCATTATATTCTATGAAGCGGCGTGTAAAGCCACGGAATGGATTGTCCGCTGCTGTCAGGAAAAAATTCCCCTGCTTTTTGTCCAGAGTTCACCCGGCTACATGGTCGGATCAGAATCAGAACACATGGGGATCGGAAAATATGGCGCGGATATGGTGAGGGCGGTTTCATGCGCCCAGGTGCCCAGGATCCAGGTGGTGATCGGACCGGATAACGGAGCGGCCAATTACGGGATGTGCGGAAGGGCTTACAGGCCCCATTTTCTCTTTTCCACAATGCGGGCAAGAACATCTGTCATGAGTGGACGAAGTGCGGCAGGAGTTTTGCTATCCATCGAAGAGCGAAAACGGGCCGGTGAAAATAATCCGATGTCCGAATCGGAAAAAGAAGAATTCAGCCGGCAGATGATCCAAAAATACGACGGAGAGGCACATCCGTTTTACTGTGGTGCCCGTCTTTTCAATGACAGGATCTTGAAATTTTCTGAAATCAGAAACTGGCTGGCTACGGCATTTGAAATAAGTCTTTTGAAACCAATCGGAAATCCTTCTTTCGGGAACTTTCGGTTTTGATATTGTACGGGTTAGGTTTTAGGAACAAATTGACGTTTAAGGAGCCTCGGGTATGATTAAATTTTTGCTGGAAGCTGTTTGAGTGGATTAGGGATCGTTGTGAAAAAACCTTCCTCGATTCGAAGTTTTGACGAATGTAGTGCCTTAAACCGATACCCCTTATCAAAAGATGTGACCAGTTTTTTCAATACGAGCCCTTATCCACGAGTTCTTTCAGAAAAAATTTAATTATATCTGAGGCGAACTCTTGCCACGAGTTCACGCGGTTTAAAAAAAGATTATCCATGAAGCGACTTTTTTAGAAAAACATATAGAGGAATCAAATATTTAAGGAGAAAAGATGGCGTTATTATCATATCCGAAAAAGGTCGTTTTAGGAGATATTACCGTTAGAGACGGTTTTCAGCATGAAGAAAAATTTATTCCGACCGAGGCAAAACTGTGGGTGGCTGAAGAGCTTATTCTTGCAGGATTTAAACGCCTGGAGGTCACCAACTTCGGAAATCCCAAGGCGATGCCTCAGTTTAAGGATGCCGACGAACTTTCGAAACGTCTTCATGCCAGCAGGAAAGTCGGCCATCTGTTAAAAGATGTTGAAATTACTGCCATAACCATCCGTGAAAGGGCTGTAGAACGAGCCATCCAGGCCCGCAAGGAAGGTTATGGACCGGACCGCATTCTGTTTATGGTTTCGACCAGCGAATCTCATCACAGAACAAACTCCGGTCTCTCACTGGATGAATACTGGAAGATGTGTGAAACGTATATACCAAGAGCCCATGATGCGGGGATGAAGGTCTGCGGAACGGTGAGTACCATCTGGGGATGCCCCATCGAAGGACCCACGGAGTTGAAAAAAGCCGTTGAATTCACACAGCGTTGGCTGGATATTGGAGCGGATGATATTGAGCATGCCGACCATGATGGGTCTGCGCCGCCCAATAAAGTGTACGAGTATTATTCCATGATTCTCGATGCCATTCCGGACCCGTCCAAACACGTGGCCCATTTTCATGTCACCCGCGGCTGGGGGCTTGCCAATGTACTGGCTGCGCTTCAAGCCGGAATCACTCATTTCGAATCGACCCTGGGCGGAACCGGCGGCCAGCCCGCCAACTTTATCGACGGGGTTCCGGTTGCCGGCACCGGAAAATACTATTACCCGGATCCGGGGATTGTGGGGCTTGTCTCCACTGAAGATATGGTGGTAATGATGGATGAAATGGGTGTTGATACCGGTCTTGATGTGGACAGGGTGCTCAACATAGGGCGCATGGTCGAAAAGATTATCGGACGGCGGCTCCGGTCGGAATGTGTGCATACCGGAAGAATCCCCAAAGGGATGACCGG
>JAWOIY010000139.1:0-3730 GCA_046484425.1 Desulfobacterales bacterium
ACAAATTATATCGGTCAAAGCAGTTAAAACTAAAATAGCCTGTCATACTACAGCAAGGCGAAAAGATTTTGATACTGAAAAAATTAGAACAATCGGAACCGGGGGTTTAAAGCAGAAATCCGAATCGGTTTTATATATAATTTAGCATCTATAGTAATCCGTTGACTTTTTTTTTGCCCTTTAATTGCTCACGGATTTTTTTACTTTGTATACAAAAATGTGGTTTATTTTGGAAAGAAAGCTTGACTGGAATTGACTTGAGAGCGGTGGCAGAGACGGACACGGAATTGAAACCTGGAGCTTTTTAAAAAAAGGGATTTTCTTGAGTAAAAACGATTTACTGAAGTCATTTTGGGATTTTGATCTCTTAATGGTATCATAACATATTGACATTAAGATGAATAATTTTATAATGGCAAGTTATGTTGTCAGTTTAGTTATGTTGTGTGTTTCATTCTCCTGTAATTCCATTTTATTCCTAAAAAGTTTTTTACAAAACTGCTTCTAATTCTTTTTATTCTATTTTTTTCATACCCCGTGCTTCCTGTTTGGATGGACTTCACAAACTATAATTTGTAATTCCGATTTGATTCACCATCATTTGTTCCGGCCATATCGTTCTATCCATATTTTTATTCCCTCCATATCATTCTCCCAAAGTTCCAAGACATGTATATGATTCTTTTTATTTCTCAACTTATAGAATCTCCACATAACATGGGTGGTGGTTATGGAACAGATCTTTTGTTGTCACTGCTACGATGTATTCACACCGAGTCCAAGACACAGGAATCAATGTTACTGTATGAAGCCGGGATGCCGAAGGGCAAAAAAAGCGGCCTGGAAACGACATAAAACGGCCACCGACGCGGATTTTAAGCAAGATCAAAAATTGAGCAACAAAAAATGGGCTCAAAACAATCCGGGGTATTGGAAAGAATATCGCAAGAGAAATCCTGAAAAAGTCCAAAGAAATCGTATGCTTCAGGTCATACGAAACAGACGCAGAGCCAATGACCGAAAAAAGCATGCAAATACCGACATTCCATTGATTGCAAAGGTAGACGCGTCAATATCCAATAAATTCAGGGTGGTTGGGCAATTTTGGCTGGTGCCGGTGATTGCAAAGGTAGACGCGTTAAAAGTTAACATCTTTGAGATTCCAAGCCCTTATCACTGATTGCAAAGAGAGACTCGTTAGGTGCTTGCTCAAAACCATGCTAATCGAATCATAAAACTCAAAAAGGGGAGGAGTCGATTATGATAAAGAAAAAAATCCTCAATCCTGTCCGAGTCAGGCAGATCAATGGCGGTTTCAGCTTTATTCCCCACCGGTTTATTACCGATGGTTTTTTGGCATCCCTGGATCAAAAAGAACTGCTTTTATACCTGTTTCTCATTTTGGTCTCAGATCGTTTTGGCATATCTTTTTACAGCTATGATTCCATCTGCTCTTTGCTTCAAATGAGAATCGACCAATATATCAAGGCAAGAGACAGCCTGATGGATAAAGATCTCATTGCCTTTGACGGCGCTCTTTTTCAGGTACTTTCTCTGCCGAAAAAACGACCGGATCGTCAGAAAAGCCAGGGGCTATCTCCTGTTGAAACACTGATCCAACAGACCGTTAAGGGGTTTTAGCATGATCGATGATAAACCCATATTACCCATTGAAAGCATCGAAGAACGGCTCAAGGAGATGGAATCGGTAATAAAGATCCTGGATCAGGCGATCGAGGATTACCTTCAATGGATGGCGGAAAACGGATATGCAAAAAGCACCCGGAAGGAATATGCACGGGTGTTGAACAGATTTAAGCTGTTCATCAAAAAACGAAACTGTTTGTGGGATGAAATCTTTACTCAAGAGATGTTACGGCAATTTGAAAAGTCAGAAAGACCGTTCTTTATACATGCCGTAACCGGGCTGTCGCGGTATCTTTTTGCGCAGGGCAAAATTGCCCGGCATTTGGCAACAAAAGTTCAATCCGTCAATTTGCCGCAGATTTATGAGGACTATCTTTTCTATCAGCAAAAAACCCATCAGGCTTCCGGTCGAAAGCTAAAGCACATCAAAGTTGTTCTTATTGCCTTTCATAAGTTTCTTGAAAAACATCATATTAAGCTTCGCACGCTGACCATCGAAAAGATCGATGCGTTTCTGTCCGGGTATCTTGCGGATTATAAAGAAAACGCTTGCCGGACATACCGGAGCTATCTTCGGGGGTTTTTGAGATATTTGTTTCATGAGCAAAAGCTGATATCAACCGACCTGGCTCCGCTTATCGTCGGTCCGCCACAGTTCTCCAAAGCCAAACCCCCTAACTTTTTGCGACCTGATGAATTGAAAAGGCTGTTTTCCGGCCTGAAACTCTCTTCGGCAGGCGACCTGAGAGCCTATGCCATGGTTCATCTGGCATACACCCTGGGACTGCGTCCCTGTGAGATCAGTTCAGTTTGCCTGGATGATATTTTTTTTAAAGATGCACAGCTTTGCATAAGAACCCGGAAAAATGACAGGCCCGTCAGGCTCCCTGTGCCCGAAGAGACCCTCAAAGCCATGGCTGCCTATATTATCGGCGGCAGACCCAAAAGCAAACACAGGAGCGTATTCTTAACCCTTCAACCGCCCTACCGGCCCATGTCACAGAATGCGGTTACCCAAACCATCAATAATTGCATGAAGAAAATCGGCATACCATACAGTGCCTATTGCCTTCGACATACGTATGCTCAAAATCTTCTGGAAGCAGGGCTATCCATTTATGAAGTCAAAGAGATGATGGGCCATGACAGTATCGAGTCCACCCGAAAATATCTTCACGTTCACACAAAACTGATGCGAGAGGTTCTCTTTGATGAAACCCTTTGAAAGTTTTTTAGGACAAAAGATTGAAAAATACGTGGCCTATCGACAATCACTGGGATTTTCTTTGCATCCCATGACCTCGCATCTCAGAAGCTTTGACCGGTATCTTGCAATGAGAAACACAGAACCGACAGTATTGCGGCCATCATTTTTTCTTGAGTTAAGAGCAGATCTTAAACTTGAATCGCGATCCGTCAACCGCATACTTTCTACCACCCGAATGTTCTTCCAGCATCTGGTGCGAAACGGCGTTTATACCGCCAATCCGGTAAAGGATATTCCATTTTTGCCGGAAAATGAGATCATCCCCTTTATCTTCTCCGAAAAACAGGTCGATCTTCTGCTCAAAGCCATTTTAGACAGCATCCGGAAAAACCAGAGATATTTTTTAAAGGATCTTACAGGATACATGGCGATTTTACTCTTGGCCCGTTGCGGCATGAGAATATCCGAGCCCTTGAAAATGAGAATCCATCACTATCGGCCAAATGAAAAAACACTTTATATTGAAAAAACCAAGTTTAAAAAAGATCGTCTGATCCCGGTCCCCATGTCCGTAGCAGCAGAACTCGAAAACTATCTTTCTGCACGCAACGTTCTTATCGGAGGTCATCAAAATCCGTTCCTTCTCGCCAGCACCCAAAAAAAGAGGTTAAATGACTACAGGGTCCGTTGTGTCTTTGGTCAGGCCCTCAAAGATATCCAAATCTACCAATCCAGACAGGTTATCGGCAACATCAACTTCAGTGCACCCACGGTTCACAGCCTTCGACACTCATTTGCCGTCAATACGTTAAAAAGGGTACAGGCACGGGGAAGATCTCCCCAGAATGCGCTGCCGGTGCTGGCCGCATATATGGG
>JAWOIY010000184.1:0-4298 GCA_046484425.1 Desulfobacterales bacterium
GATCCCGCTTCGCGGGAGTCCAGGCCATCCCGACTTCATGTCGGGACAGCAGGGTCTTGGAAAAGCCAGAGAATGGTAAATTGGCCGATGGGTGAACAAATAATTTATCTTGCGTCCCCATCGTCTAGCCAGGTCCAGGACACCGGCCTTTCACGCCGGCGACAGGGGTTCGAATCCCCTTGGGGACGCCAGAAAATACAGGAGGTTACGTTAACTTCCTTTTACATAAACCCTCCGGATACAAAATACCTTCAGAGAACTGCCTCTGAAGGTATTTTTTTGGGATACTGAGTAACCGTTGCGGGTTTTTTCAGTCCTTCCTCAAGAGCTTTCCTTGTGTGTTCCAGTCCTAAAGATTTCAAATACCGGTTCGTTGTCGTTGGGCTTTTGTGCCTCAAGATCGCCTGGATGACAGCAACATCATATCCTTTATGATAGAGTATGCTTGCCGTCAGATGACGGATCGAATGGAACCCGAAGGCATTGACCTTGACTCTTTTACACAAGCGTTTCATAAAATGTTGCCTGTTCCTAAAATCGTTCTTTGGCAAAATCCAAATATTCTTCTGACCAGTCAAAAATCGTCAAGCAACCCATGGCGGTCTGCAACTCTTCGATTTCCTTCAGTGTTTCCTTTTCCTAAAGAACCGCTTCCCGATAGGATTCTTTTGTGGAATCCGGAAACAGTTTGTCCCGCCTTTCTCCTCTGACCATGACGGTTCCTCTCCATCGTTTCAGGCCTCGCTTCGCTATTAAACTGGGCATCTAAAACCTCCTTAATCCGATTTTCAAAGAACCTGTATTTCCCCGGGCAGACTTCAACACCACCCCACCTCTCTGCATATTTCACAACGACATCAGACATTAGAAAGGGTTAAAGAGCTACAGGTCTGGTTTCGAAAAGAGTTTGAATCCATAATGGAAAAAATTCACAAATTCGAGCCAAGGTTTGGTGCAATGGAGAGAGCAGGTACACCGAAACGAATATTTGAAATATTCAATTTGCTGGATGAAAAACCCACCGTGAATTTAACTGTTGGTGCACAAATTGTTGCACTCGGTGAAAAACCGGAAGGAAGGTTCAGGACTGTAACTCCCGATTGGCGAGAAAATGCCAAAATTATTATAAGCACGGACGTTCCTAAAGAAGAAGACTTATTAATTTTGGAATTTTTGAAAGCTTTGGATGGGCTGCCATTAAATAAATTGCGCCAGTGCGATGAATGCGGCCGGTGGTTCATATAGATGAGTAAGAGGGAGAAAATGTATTGCTCCAATCCCTGTGCCGCACGCAAATCCAATAGAGATCGAAGAAAAAAACTAAAAGATGAGGATCCGGGGGCTTTTAAAGAAGAATTGCAAAAGAACAGATCAAGAGCAAAAAAATCTTATGAAAGGAAGGTCAAAACGACAACACCTGGGGCTGTCATTGGAAGGAAATCGCGAAAAGAGAAATAACTCGAACTTGTTTTGATCTATTTTTAATTTAACAGAATCTATCGTTTTTTTCGGATAACAACTGACAGTTTATTGCCTAAATTCGATATCACAAACTCGGCCATTGATTCTCGGTTCAAGATAAATTGCAGTACATGTAATCGGGACTCGTTACATGTTCGTTGGAGGTATCTCACGGATTCAATTAGGTTAAACTCGTGTGTTCTCCATCAGTGATCCGCTCTTCGTCACTTTTTCAGATATATCTTTGGAACACAGAATATTTTCGCATGGTTGAATTTCCGCTTTATAGCAGTAAATCAAAGGTCGGATAATAAAAAGGCAGAGCCCATTAATCGACTCTGCCTCATTTTATGAAAAACAGATTGTCTCAGTTAATATCGATTAGTGTTTATTAATCGATTTCGAGGTGGATCGCCCTTAAAATTCAAAACTTATGTTAACTGGAACTCCAGAAGGTAACGTTGCTGTCTCAGTTTTGGGGTCAAAACCTTCAGAAGATGCCACCACGTCATAATTGCCCACCGGGAGATCCACAGAATATTCATAAATTTGAGAAACTGGATCAGGACTAACCAAAAAGCTTGTGACTTCAACATAATTATTATCACCACATTCCAATGTTGTATAAAAACTTAAATAGATGACCGGTGGATCATCCGGATCAATATCTCCGCTAAAAGTTACAGTTCCGTTAATGGTACCGAAATCGCTCTTCGCCAAAGTAAAATCTTGTTGAAGATCACCATTCAATGGAACAGTAATTTCCGCACAAGCCGGAGAATACATTTGTCCGCCAACATTTATGTCGGAATAAACCACCATGTTGTATGTCTGACCCGGCGATAACAGCAGGCTGTATTGGCCTTCTTCATCTTCCGACTTTAGCGTAGAACGCACAACCGATGCTGAATAACCATCAGATATTTGTGCACTTACAAGGGCGCCTGTTACGGGTAAAGCTGGTTCAGCATTATCAGTAACCGTTCCATATACATGGTGCTTATTTGCCGTTTCGATTACCTTGATAGTTGGTTTTAAAATATATTTTTCGCTTCCAGTTTCTACCACCGATCTGCAGGCCTCAAAATCAAGGACTAATTCGACGAAACTGCCTTCTTCAACCTCGAAGTTATGGACAAGTTTTACACCGGTTTGAAAACCACTTGGGATTTTTAGATCTACATATGAACCATCAATATCATTTAATACGACATAGTTGGCATATGGATGAGGTTCGCCCTTGATATTGTTTTCCGATTCAGCTTTTTTGCCGATGATCAGCCGAATTTGCCGGTAAGTACCAGCTTCAAGTTCATTTTCACCTAAGATTTCGGTTAATCCGTTAACCAATTTCAGCAGGTTATAGGTCTTTTTAGGAGTGGCAACAGTTACCCACCCGGAATTTCCATTGGGTGAACTATCATTTTTGTTAACCTGAACTTCGTCGATCGTTACATAAATCGCTAAATATTTGGCAGTAGAGGAATCTGTGAGTCCAACAGAAACAGTGCCGGTTCCTATCTCATCTGAACCGCCTCCACCGCAGGCAGTTAATATCAACAGGGACAAGGATAAGATAATCCAGACTCTCAAGTTTAATGCCTTCATAATTTCCCCCCTCTTTAATTCCTTTTCTATAAAATAAGGCGAATAAGGACTTCTCCAATTATAAATTATCCCCTTTTTGACGCAAAAATTATGCAAGAATAAAACGCTTATTAAGGAGTTTTAAAAAACAATTAAAATACAACTGCTTGGTCCAAGTTTGCGATTTGTCGGATCACAGGAATGTCAAACAATGTGACAATTATTGTGAAACCAACTGACATATTTTGAACGATCTTAAACATCTAAAAGAAGCGACATCCGGCGACTACAACACTTTATTAACCGCCAGCATGAATTACGTGAACATTGAATAAAGGAGGCCAAATAAAATGACCGAAAAATTTGAGATCTATTTTAATGATTTAACGCCTGAGGCACAAAAAAATCTGCTCAAGACATTTTGGACAACTGAAAGGGATGAAAACTGGGATGTGGTTCCTTTGGCAATCATCGAAAGGGAAGTGAGAGACCCATACCCATAGTAAATTCAAAAACTATTCAGGGAGGTTTTAAATATGGATGACCGAGTTGAAAACTGGAAAAAATTTGCCGAGCATATGGAGACATATATCAGGGACCGGACTGTTGAGAAATATTCTGTTAAAAATTCAGGTGAGGCGGCCGGATTTGATTTGATGTCGATCACCCGGAACCCTTTAATTTGTGTCTGGAATATTTTGCGGTATTCTTTACGGATTTGGAACGGGAAACAGAAACCCCATGATATCGAAAAGATCGCTCATTATGCTGAACTGGCCTGGACGATGTCGGATGGGAAGGATATTGAGAATGATAGTTGAGTGGTGAATGAGATGCCCCTCTCTGAGATTGGGAGGGGCAATATTTTATTTGTCTATTCTTGAATTGATATGAATGATATATGTTGGAGATATTTGGTGCTCTTATTCGAGGTAACCACTACTTGGGTCCGACATAAACTGATTTAATTTCGCCATTGCGGTACGCATCATTTTAAACCCACATTTTTTATAAAAACCCTCACGACCTGGAACAGCATATAGGATTATATTCTCGACGGGTAACTGTTCACATAACCTTTCGACAATCTCTTTTCCGATGCCTTTTCTCTGATATTCCGGTAAAACAACCATATCATAAATAGCTGCCTGGTATTCACCATCACAGAGAGATCTTCCCATACCAATTAGTTTTTCCTCATCAAAGACATACACAATGGCGTAACTTGATTCAAATGCTCTTTTTAGTTT
>JAWOIY010000222.1:0-9715 GCA_046484425.1 Desulfobacterales bacterium
AAGATCATGGCAGCAACGCAGAAGAGGCCGGCAATCATTCTTCTGGCCGAGGATGACCTCGGAGATCAAGAGCTGACAAAGCGTGCTCTGGAAGAAGGAAAAGTCGAGAATGAACTGTATGTCGTAAAAGATGGCGAGGAGGCTCTGGATTACCTGTTCCGAAGGGGAAGGTACACTGATCCGGAATCATCCCCTCGGCCGGATCTGTTTCTGCTTGACCTTAATATGCCAAAATTAGACGGCAGACAGGTTTTAGAGCAAATATGTTCAATCCATGAACTTCGCAATATCAGGGTGGTGGTCTTAACCACATCCCGCCAGGAAGAAGATATTACCCGAAGCTACGATCTGGGTGTGCATTCTTACATAACCAAGCCGGTAGATCTGGATCAGTTCTTCAATGTGATTCGAACCTTAGAGGAATATTGGTTCCAGATTGTTGTTCTGCCGCCAAAGGACGATAAATAGGGTCATGGAAAATACAATAATAACGCCTTAAAGAAGAAAAACAGAACATACATATTGTAGATGGCATTCTGGAGAACCTCCTGGTAATGGACAACTTGGTTGAGGATCCCGATGTGAATAATTTGTAGTTATCTTAATTTAAAAATAACGAAGCACAAGTTGCAAACCATAAATTAAGAGATACCAATTCCAAAAAGACAAAGATCATGAACTCAAAACCCACTACGCTAAACAAAAAACTAAAAATTCTATTGATCGAAGACGACCCCGGTGACGCACACCTGATTCGGAAAATGCTGATAGAATCCAAGAGTGCTTATTTTGAGTTAGAACATTTTGATCGTCTCTCTAAAGGTCTGGAACAGTTAGCCCAAATGGAAATCGACCTGATTCTTCTGGACCTGAACTTACCGGATAGCCAGGGATTAGACACATTCGTCAAAGCACATGCCAAAGCTCAGATAATTCCCGTGATTGTACTTACAGGACTTGAAGATGAAAACTTAGCAATCAAGTCTATCAGCAAGGGGGCTCAGGACTATTTAGTCAAGGGACAAATAGATAGCGGTTTGTTAATTCGTGCTATACATTATGCTGTTGAGAGACATAGGCTTAGGTCGAAGTTAAAAAAGGCCAATCAAAAGATTCTTGAACAACAAAAAGAGCTAATTGATGAAGAACGACTTAAAGTGTTGCTACAGATGGCAGGCGCTACCGCCCATGAACTGAATCAACCGCTTATGGTTCTTCTGGGTAATATTGAGTTGATAGGAATGTACAAGAGCGATCCTGAAAAGTTGTCTGATTGCGTTGCCGCCATAGAGGATGCCGGAAACAGGATCTCCGATATTGTGAAGAAAATTGAAACCATTCGTAATTACGAAACAAAGGCCTATCCCGACGGGAGCGAGATCATAAGCATAGACCAGGATTTAAATATCCTTTCGATAGAAGATGACAAAATGTTCTTTTCAATGCTAAAGAAAATGTTGAGCAACCTGGGGATGACCGAGGTATCCCAGGCTATGAATATTAAGGAGGCAAAAACGCTATTGACAAAGAATACTTATGCGCTCGCCCTATTAGAATACAAGCTGCCGGACGGTGATGCCTTTGATTTGTTAAGATTCATGAAAGGACAGGATATACAAGTTCCTGTGGTGATGATTACAGGCCAAGGGAATGAGGTGATCGCTTCCAAGGCCATCAAAACAGGTGCTTATGATTATCTTTCCAAAGAGAATATCAGCGAAAGCTCCCTTTCTCGAAGTATAAATAATGCCCTTGTAAGATTTCGCCTCAACAGAGAGTTAAGTATGGCCATGACAAAAATGGCAAAGATGTCCACCACGGATGAATTAACCGGGCTTTATAATCGCCGGTACTTCACGGAGGTCCTGGAGCGGGAGATAGCAAGGGCGAAGAGGTATGGTACTTCTCTGGTTATGTGTATGATAGATTTGGATTACTTCAAGCGAGTAAATGATGCTTATGGTCACACAACTGGAGATATGGTACTTGCTGAGATTGGAAATATACTGAAAGATTGCATCAGAAAGAGCGATTTGGCCTGTCGCTATGGAGGTGAAGAGTTTGCAGTCATATTGCCTGACACTGATGTCAAAAAAGCCAAGGCTGTGTGTGAAAGGTTCAGGAAAATTGTGGCCGGACATCCGTTTAAACACAACCTATCCCAGTTTAATATCACTATAAGCATGGGAATAACATCATACAATAGTTTTATGGATCAATCTCCCATTGAAATCTTGGAGTTGGCAGACAAAGCCCTCTATCAAGCAAAAGAAGCTGGCAGGAACCAGTTGGTTGAATATACTCCAGTGGGAGAGGTGTCGATTGAGCCCAGCTAATCATCTAATTTCTGAAAACAAATCACCAGATTTTTTTGCAGCTTTTCATTCTGGAGCAGCTTGACAAAATGGATATAAATACATATATTTGGGAGTAAGTAGACTATCCCAACATTTCTCTTTTCTACTTTTTAACTAACACCGGTTTGAATTTAACCGGAGCCAGCCTCGCAACAGCTAATCACATTGCGC
Organism: Desulfobacterales bacterium; assembly: GCA_046484425.1. Classification (GTDB taxonomy): domain Bacteria; phylum Desulfobacterota; class Desulfobacteria; order Desulfobacterales; family UBA11574; genus UBA11574. Next base: position 2,529 of record JAWOIY010000222.1, read on the forward strand.
GTTTTCATTTATTGAGTTATTTCAAAATATTACGTTCTTTATCATTCTTTTCAAGACAGGCTTAATTCCATCAATCGCATTTGCGATAGATTTGGAAGGCAGGTTCGAGAAACGTATTTTTTTGTGAAGGAGGAAACACCATGGTAGCTTTGTTTGATAAGCGCTATGTAAAACGTCACGGTTGCGATGGAGAAATAATTTGGTCTTATTTCAACAAAAAAGCTTACTCCAAGGCGCGTGCGCTTAACTTCAGCCGAGACGGCAGTTATTTTGAGACGGATCGGGCTCTCGGTGTAGGGTTTACAATTCTCATCCGTGTTCTGAATTGCATTGATCACAACGATCAATCTAAAGACCCTGAGAGCATTCGATGGAACGCCCTGGGCGAAGTCAAATCGTGCCGAGAACTGATCGGCGGGAAACAAGGTCACTATGGCATTGGTGTTAAGTATTACCCGAATTGATACGCATATTTTTTCGGTTTATGACTCGATTGTTGTTTCAAAAAGGAGAATTTGAACCATGAAACTCAGACCATTACAGGATCGAATTTTAGTTCAACGGGTTAAAGAAGAGGAAAAAACAAAGGGTGGAATCATCATCCCGGATACGGCCAAGGAAAAACCAGTTGAAGGCAGAGTGATTGCTGCCGGAATTGGTAAACTCAGCGAAGAGGGAAATAGAATAGCGCTTGAAGTCAAGAAAGGCGATCGGATTCTATTTGGCAAATATTCGGGTAACGAGATAAAAATAGAGGGTGAAGAATACCTTATCATGCGCGAAGATGACGTGCTTGGCGTAATCGAATAAAAAGTAAAATGGAGGTTAAGACAAGATGTCTAAACTAATAAAATATGACATGAAAGCCCGAGAAGCGATGCTGAACGGGGTAAGAACCCTTGCTGATGCGGTTGTTGTTACCTTGGGTCCCAAAGGAAGAAATGTTGTCCTCGACAAATCTTGGGGATCGCCGACGGTTACCAAAGACGGTGTCACAGTGGCCAAAGAAATCGAATTGGAAGACAAATTCGAAAACATGGGCGCCCAGATGGTAAAGGAAGTCGCCAGCAAAACAAGTGAAATGGCCGGTGATGGCACAACCACTGCTACGCTTTTGACCAGATCTATTTATGAAGAGGGGCAGAAGCTGGTGGCGGCCGGCCATAATCCAATGGCCATTAAACGGGGGATTGATGCCGCGGTTGGAGTCGTTGTGAAAGAACTTCAAAATTTGAGCAAACCCACCCAAGACCAGCGCGAAATTGCCCAGGTCGCCACCATTTCGGCGAACAATGATGAAACCATCGGCAAAATCATTGCCGAAGCCATGAACAAAGTTGGTAAAGAAGGGGTCATCACCGTTGAAGAAGCCAAAAGCATGGAAACAATACTTGAAGTTGTTGAAGGTATGCAGTTTGATCGAGGATACCTATCGCCATATTTTGTGACCAATGCCGAAAAAATGGTCGTTTCTTTGGAAGATGCCTACATTCTGATCAATGAGAAAAAGATCAGCAATATGAAAGATCTTTTGCCCGTCCTTGAACAAGTCGCCAAAATGGGCCAACCTTTATTGATCATTGCCGAAGATCTGGAAGGTGAAGCATTGGCCACCTTGGTGGTCAATAAATTGAGAGGCACCCTGAAGGTCGCAGCGGTCAAGGCGCCGGGTTTCGGCGACAGACGAAAAGCCATGCTGGAAGACATTGCCGTTTTAGTCGGCGGTCAGGTGGTCTCCGAGGATTTAGGGATCAAATTGGAAAATGTAACGGTTTCAGACCTCGGCAAGGCCAAACGGATCAACATCGATAAAGACAACACCACCATCGTCGACGGCGCCGGTTCGCGCTCGGCCATCGAGGGCCGGGTGAAGCAGATTCGAGCCCAAATCGAAGAAACCACCTCCGACTACGATCGTGAAAAACTTCAGGAACGGTTGGCCAAACTGGTCGGCGGGGTGGCGGTGATCAACGTGGGCGCAGCCACAGAGACAGAAATGAAGGAGAAAAAAGCCCGGGTCGAAAATGCCCTCAACGCTACCCGCGCGGCGGTAGAGGAAGGGATCGTGCCGGGCGGAGGTGTGGCGCTGGTTCGCTGTTTGGCCGCGCTGGAGAAAATGAAAATCAAAGCCGATCAAAAGCTGGGGGTGAAAGTCGTCATGCGCGCCATGGAGGAACCACTTCGTCAGATTGCCAACAATGCCGGTTCTGAAGGTTCTGTGGTCATCGATAAAGTCAAAAACGGCAAGGGAGCTTTTGGTTACAATGCAGAAACAGACACCTATGAGGATCTGATGAAAGCCGGTATAATGGATCCGACCAAAGTGGTCCGGCTCGCATTGCAAAATGCAGCAAGTGTGGCTTCATTAATGCTGACCACCCAGGCTATGGTTGCAGAAAAACCCGAAGAAAAAAAGGAGATGCATCCGGGAGCTCAAGGAATGGGCGGCGGAATGGGTGGAATGATGTAAACTTCCCAAGAAAATCCCGTAAGGGGCGCAATCCCCAGACCGGTGAGGCCATTAAAATTAAGGCTTCAACTATTGTAAAATTTAGAGCTGGAAAGAAACTCAAAGGCGATATTTAATCCAACTTTTGATATCGATATAAGGCGGTCTATTTGGCTTATCAATAAGCCTGTGCGACTGCCTTATTATCTTGGAATCATGTGATACACAAAACGTATCGTGCAAACATCTATCAAATCAGATAGCTGTGGGGCTGGTATGATTCTTTCAGACAGCATTATTCTATCACTTCTAACCATCAGATGCATCCGAAGCAAAAACCGGGAGGAACTCGCGGAAAGAGCGGCGGGTTTTTAGCCGGTCGGAGATGGCATCTGTTTGGGTTCAGGAGATGTAATGGACACATCATTATTGAGAAAAATCAATCTTGAAAGCGGCCTAGAATTGGAAATTTATGACGTCTCAAGAAAATTGGCCGGTGACAGATGGTATGTCGGATTTATTGCGCGTGTTGAAATACCCATAACTTTTCTTTCAGGCTATGCCGATTCACCTGAGGTTAATATAGAAAAGATGAAAGATGTGCTGGGTGAAACCGTTCGGTTTGAACAGAAGCGCGACCGCCATTATATCGACGAAAAAGAAAAGGATGCCATGTTGAACGGTCTCATAGATGATTTCCTGGCGAGCACCCTGCCGTATTTTTCTAAAAAGGATTTTGCGAAGAAGTATGCCCTTAAAGAATACAAAAAAGAGCTTAAAAAAGCGTCATGGTATAAGACGTGAAATATCCAGGTCAGATTCATGGGACAGGTGTGCGCCGAACAATTTCCCTCTTCTTTTTATAATATCTTCTCGTCTAAAAACAAAAAGCCCTGTCTACTACAATTAGACAGGGCTTCAATATCAATTGTGTTTTCCCGCTATTAAAAACCCAACTCATTAGCGGGTCATCAGGCTGTAATGATTTTGGTCTTGGTTTTTTTCACTTTGCCTGTCTTGATGGCGACTTTCACTGCATCTTCCATTGGATCTTTGAAAGGCACCTCAATTCGGAGCAATCCGTGCTCGTAAGTCGCTTCAGCTTTGTCAGGTTTCACCGTCCAAACCAAAGCCAGTGCCGAAACGTACTCAATGTCCCTTGCTGGCGCCAACAAATGGACACTATCTTTGAGGACCTTTACATCGATGGTCTCCGTTGGTGCTCCTGGGATTGCAAACTCCACTATTAGCTTGTTCTGCTCCTCGTCTGCATACGCTACTGTAACAGGCGAAACCTTCATTCGTTCTACCTGCATCTCTACACACTCCTTTCTGTCTCGTTCCCGATTAGTCTGGTTTATTGCCAATTAACTCATCAACTTCTTCGTGACTTCGATTTTAATTTTTATTTTAATTTTAGCAACTTAAGTTACGCACGATTGTAGCGAAGTCAAGGCAATTCTATATAATAGTTATTTAAAACTACTTTTAGTAATCTCTATCTTGCTTGTATTGCTAATTAAGAGGCTTTTGGGGGACTTGCTCACTAAACCGGTAATTCATCTTTAGTTAGAGTTCTGTCGTTTTTATCCCTTATCAGTCTCCGTTAAGGTCTTGACAAAGGGAAGTTCCAGTCTTATTTTATATTAGATACTAGACAACTTCAACAAGCTATAATAAACCATGAGATGGTCTAAAGGCCTCCAAAGGTTATATTTTAAAAAGGAAGTTTGTGGTAGCATCTAAAAGGCTTCTCAGGTGTGCGTGCATCTTTTCATAAGAAAATAACGGCATTTTAGGGGGCCATCTTATTAGCAGGGTCAGCAAAAATGGTCCTGCTTTTTTTTTGATACCACAATGTTGCTATTTTAAGCGCTAAGTCGTTTGACTGCTTTCTGCAATGTATGGCAAGAATTAAAAGCCTTAAATTTTTGCAGATATCACTCGGCAATTACGATACAAAGCAAAACCCATTATTGGGGAAATAATGCAAATTAATACAAATATTGTAAACGGAGGTTTTTTGTGGCACGTATAACCATAGAAGATTGTTTAAAGCGGGTAAATAACCGATTTATACTGGTAAACATGGCGGCTAAACGTGTAAGACAGATACGTGAAGGGTCTGAATATCTGGTCAGTTCGCCAAAAAATGAAGACATTGTGGTTGCTCTGCGTGAAATCGCTGCAGGCAAGATCATCATTAGAGAAGGAAAGGAAGAAGAAATTAAAGGGGAAATAGAGAAAGTAAAGGGAAAAGAGGAAGATTTATAGGTTATAATGACCGTTCCCACAGATAAAGAATTTATTCTTACAGACATAATTGCAACCTCCGTCCCCACTTCCCCAAATATCTATCTCTCTGTTAAGGAAGATTCAGTTATGAAAATTCGTTCTCTTTTTGTTGCTGACAATACCGGTGGATTATTTAATTTAACTTCTGGAATCCCCTTCTCTCCCGGGGCTGATGTAGTATTTAATGCACAGTTTGTTGGTTCTCAGATATATCTTACAATTACAGGATACCTATTAGACCATCTTAGTCCATAAATTTTTGTAGGCAGGGTCAGAAATGACCCTGCTTTGTTTATTATCCAAACTTTTGATTTCTGCTATGAAAATGTAAATATCAGCGGTCAAAAAATCTTGTGATATCGTTTTTTCAATAAGGGTGAATCCTTTTTACCGGGTTTGCCTTTTTGCTTTTTTATGTATTATACGATATATGTAATCTGAGTTGATCAACCTTGGGTTGCACTTTTGGCAAGCAATCACCATTATCAATAAGGAGTGCACCATCTTGCGAATAAAGATAGATCGCTTTCTTACGTCAGAGGCGTTCATTTCTTTCTTTTATCGATTAATTTTATTTTATTCATGGACATTTCGTTTAAAGATTGAAAATGATAAAGACTGGATGGATTATATAAGAAATGGCGGTGTCGTTTTGCTTTGCACTTGGCATCAACAATTTTTTTCTGCTGTTCGACCTTTTAAAAAATATAAAACCTTCAACCCAAGTATCATGATTAGTCAGAGCAAAGACGGTGAAATAGTAGCAAAGATGGCTTTGCGTAATGGCTGGAATGCAGTTCGGGGTTCTTCTTCAAAAGGTGGGATGGAAGCTTTAAAGAAAATGATTACTAATTTAAAGGAGAATAAACTTGCAGCCCATATTGTAGATGGCCCAAAAGGGCCTTCAGGTATTGTTAAACTTGGCGCAATCCGTTTAGCACATGCCACCAATGCCGTAATTGTTCCTTTTTCTGTTTCTGCAGATAAAGCGTGGTATTTCAACAGTTGGGATAAATTTCTTCTGCCAAAACCCTTTAGCAAGGTGATTCTTCGTTTTGGGGATATGATCAAATTTGATAGAGTAAAAGACAGAGAAATCTTTGAAAAGCAAAAAATGAGACTTGAAGAAATTATGCTTCCAGCGCTAAAAGTTTAAGATTCACTATCAGAAATTCGATTTGTGGATATCTGCAATGACCAACAAATATCAAATGCCTGATTTTTCTGTGATACTATAATACCGTATCTCCAAACGATAGTTGTCTCGATTCTTCTACCTATATTTAAACTTCCGAATTTGTGATATGGTCAAAAAGCGAAAAAAAGGTTAGCGGTGATATGTAATGGAGATCACACGAATTGGACCTGTTTTAATTTTTTGGATTACTCCAAGGTCTATGTGCTTAACCCTGATTTAATGTAGCTGCCATCTACCATGTCCAAAGTTCTATGGCCGGAAAATATCCTTCACCGGCATCCATAGTATAATAAATTGTTCAGTAATAGCCTCTCAACCACCCTATAAAAGCGTCCCAACCCCTTCCTTACCCCATAAGCCCATCCCAGATTCAGTATAATAAAATCTTAACAATCCCACAGTACCAGCATCCCAACCACCCTTTAAGAGCATCTCCGGTCAACCGGAATCTTCGGATTTTAACTTTTTGACAAAAGTTAAGATTCAGACTGTCTGAAACCCCCATCCCCTTGAATACCGAGCGTTTACACTGATTCTGTTTTAACAGACAATATTGGATCTATTACTGTATTTTAACTATGGCCATGCTGTTTAAGCATTAGTTAAATTGTGCTGCTTACAAACAGCGAAAGGAGAAATCATGAAAAAATCAAACCAGCATAACCACCCAAAGAAGGGCGACAATATAACAGTAGAGCCGATCAGAAGGATCGAGAACATAAAGTCCATATCAAAACTGCTGTCCGATTCGCCCAGAAATCATCTCCTGTTCACCCTGGGGATCAACAACGGTCTGCGAGCTGGAGACCTGCTTAAACTGAAGGTAAAAGCCGTACGAAACCTGAAAATCGGAGATACGCTAAAGATAACAGAATCAAAGACCGGGAAAGACAATATACTTGTGGTCAACAAGGCCGTTCATAAATCCCTTAAAAATTATTTGGAAGAGGTGCAGCCGAAAAACAGTGATTATCTGTTTGCCAGCAGGAAGGGGAACAAGGCGATTACCATCCAGGCGGTTAACAATATGATCAAGAAATGGACGAGAGCGATCAACCTGGCGGGTAATTATGGAGCCCATACATTAAGAAAGACCTGGGGATATATGCAGAGGACAAGGTAGGGCGTCGGGTTTGAAATCATATAGGTCCCCTAGCCGTGGCCCCGTAGCGCAAGTCCAGCCCACGCCCCGCGTCGGTTACGCGTGGCGGCGTCGCGTAACGCAGGTCGCGCGGCGCCGGGCGC
>JAWOIY010000248.1:0-13571 GCA_046484425.1 Desulfobacterales bacterium
TCGTTTTTTTTCTGTTTTTACAATCCTGCGCACTTTATGCGGTTTACGGCACACTCCAAACCATCAACAATATCAACAACGTGCTGAACATGGTCTGTACATCCATGAATACGATTCATGCCATTATCAGCGAGGGCACAAACCTCAAGCGCGCCGCCGAAGACGGCAAGCTGATAAGCACCCTGGCCGAAAGAATTCCCAGCCTTATCGTCGAACCGATTGAACAGGAGGTTAAGGAAAAAATCCATATGATCTCAGACGATCTCAAAACATCTGCAATTAATTTTACACGATATGCACTTGAAGAAAACCTTCCCGGTGCTATACAGGCATACAATAGTATGTCCGATACGTATAACCGATTTTCCGATCTGATGGTCGATCTTGAACAAACCGCTTCTCCGTAGAGCAGATAACTTGCTGTCCGGGTTTGATTTCTAAGGGCAACACTTATATGCGGAATGGGATATCGCAGCCCCGCGGCATATCCTAAACACGGCCACTGCCTTGTCCATTCACCATTGCCTCGGCAATCAGATGGGCAACAAAAACCCTAAAGACTATCTATGCCTGGACTCTTTTCCTGCTCATAAAGATATTGCCCGAAGAAAGCAATGCAGTGTAAAGGAATCCGAACTGAAAGAGCATCGTGAAATGACTACATATTCAGTATAAAGATAAAAGAATATTACCGAGAGAGTAGCGAAAAAGAAAAATGGAAGCCTGCCGGTTTCGGTGCCACTTTAAAATAATTTACCAAAGGCGCATCGGAGTGTCAACTGCCGCTTCGCAAAAAACAACACAAAATTACGGGTCCCTCGCTTGGGCAACATCCCGCTGAATTGTGACTAATGGGGATTTATTTGATATTCATACACCATATTTATACAGCAGTTAGCGTTCATGACCTTCCTTTATGGAAACCCTATGACCGGCTCACACAAACGCGATATATTACCAACAAGAAACCTCCTACCGTTTTTACAATCCTCATCTATATAAACCTCATTAAAAGGAATTTCGTATTGACTAAGTTTTATTTTTGTCGACCCAAACTGACCTACATTTATATAAATTGGTGAAACAATATTCTGAGATAGATCATACAATTGTCTATCCAACTTTTTGCTCTGCTCTAAATTATAAGGATAATAACTAACCCCTACGATGACACTATTAATTATTAGCGTTACGGCTATTAGACTCCCTGCAATTTTGTAGAGGATGCCCTTATTAATAAAAAGAAAGCATACAACCAGACATGGTATCCACCATACAAAGGGTACATATCTAGCAACAGAAGAAGTGGGAATTATGGCAGCAAATGTAAGCGTTGAAAAAATCAGCAATATAGAAATTATCCTCTTTTTTGCTGTTAAATTTGTGAATAGATAAAAAATAAAACCGAAGATAGAAAGTATAAAAGTTAACCCAAAAAGTGGTCCAAAACCACCAATTTTAGTATTGGTTTCCCGAAAACTTTCCAGTTCATTACTATAAATTTTAATAGGTAATTTCAGCTCACCAAATTGCCCTTTTCCCCGTGCTAAAGAAGATTTTGAAAATATAGATGCCAAAAGCCTAACCGGCGGTTTTAAGGCCCAATAGTTTTCAGGCGTATTATTTTCAACAAAATTATATGCATCCTTTCCCATAGCAGGATATAAAGGATGACCTTTTGTAGAATAGTTTGTTACAAAAGGATTAAAACCCAAAAACAATACTCCAATCAATGAAGAAACTAATGTTATTTTCGCAAACGAAATAGAAAACCGCAATTCATCAATTACCCAAAGGTAAATAAAAAAAATTGACGTTAATGCAGCAAAGAAAATTACAGCTGATAGTTTAATGTTTATTAGAATAATGGCTACAAACAAAAAAGGCCAAAATAAAAATTCTTCTTTTTGTTTTATAATCCTCAAACTAATAAAAGCTAAAGCCAATAAAAACGAAACCAAGAAGCCATCAATGTAAAAACTCAATGACTGGTAAATATATACCGGATTCAAGACAAAAAGAGTACTTAATAGTATTTTTAAAGAAATACTTATTCTATGTCTATAAAGTCCAAAAAAAACAAATGCAAAGGCAACAAATCCTGAAAAGATGGACATCATTTTTGCGGATTCGATATTTCCAGTAACCTTATAAATATTTGCAGCTATTATCCAATTTCCTTTGGGATAGTGATTTAACCAACGTTCAAGGTTTGCTGTCGCTTGGTTTGTAAGTCTCACGTAAACAGGATTCCATCCACGATCAAGAAGTATCACGGCTTCTTGATGATAAGCTTGTCCATCATAAGACAAATCAAATACAGAAAAGGATATAAGCAGTGAAATTAGAAATAAAATAAGCATTAACAATATTCCAACCAATAATATAAAAAAATCAGCTTTAACTTTTCTTGACAACCATACAATAAAAATTATTGATAAAATGAAAGATACAGGCAGGTTATAAATATTTATCGGAATTTTTAATGCAAACAAGATAGTTGATACCAAAAGTAGACCGGCAAGGAAACAGACTGCACTGCTTGCGAATATTATAAGAACCTTCTCTAATAAAGTAAGTTCATCCTTCAATTTAAAGTTTGATGTATTCATCAAAGTATAGTGCTACCTGTTTTTTTTCATTCCCCAGCTAATGTCAGCAAGCATATTTACATCCTCACCAAAATCGGCACTGGGCGGCGGTTGGGATACACCGAGATAATATGTAACAAAATCTGGGTTGTCAAAACCTTTGATCGCTTGTTGGATTCACAAGAAATTTCGGGATGTAAAATTGAATTTGAGTTTTACCAATGGAAACCATGTCTCCCCGTCATCAACCAATAACCGAGTTCAGTCGTTAAAAAAAAGGAATCGCTCTTGACAATCCAATTTTGATTGTTTCGTAAAAAGTCGATATTGCTCGCTCCGTGACCATTTGGGGGCGTTTCCATCGGTGTCGCTAAATTTCAAGAACTCGGCGCAAGCGCCTCAAACAGCTTGAAATTTTTAACGCTTCACCGCTTGAAACGCTGATTCCCCGAATGCTCAAATGTCGCTCACAAAATACTTTTTACGAGTTTGTCAATTTTATAAATCACAGTTTTTAACGCTTTCTGTTCTTGTTCTTGAGGAAAAAACAGATTTGATGTAAGCTGCCGGGATGATCACCATCACTCCCACAATTGCCATAGATGAAAATGAGATCAAACTGACCTTTATCAGATCGTCAGGGCCTGGAGGACAGAACGTCAATAAAGTGGCTACGGCTGTTCGGCTTCGCTTTGACGTTAAAAACTCTCCGTCGCTTTCCGATGCGGTTCGCACCCGTTTGATTCTCCTTGCCGGCGAAAAAATAACGAAAGACGGGATCCTCATTATTCAGGCCAGGCGGTTTCGAACACAGGAACGCAACCGGCAGGACGCCGTGGATCGGTTGATTAAATTGATCCAAAAAGCATCCGAACCACCAAAAGTACGCATTAAGCCCAAGCCGTCCAAGGCTTCGAAAGCACGCATTCTGGCGGCAAAACAGCGTCGAAGCAGAATAAAGGCGATGAGACAGCCGGTTTCAGCCTCTGAGAATTAAGAACAGAATCGGGGCTTCACCCGATCGCAACAACACAATGGCGGTGAAAACAGATGGCGGTCTAAAGACATCTGATTTCATAAAAATGAAAAATTTCCGAAACGTTAAAACAAGGAGGTATCCTAATGACCCCTGAAACCCTCAGGACCAGAGAAGATGTTTTGAAAATCGTCAAAGAAAAAGATGTCAGCTTTATTCAGTTCTGGTTTACGGATGTCCTCGGCATGCTGAAAAGCTTTGCAATTACGCCGTCGGAGCTGGAAACCGGCATGACCGAAGGCATGGGATTCGACGGGTCTTCCATTGAAGGCTTCGCGCGTATCGAGGAAAGCGATATGGTGGCCCTGCCGGATCCTTCCACGTTCAGATTGCTGCCGTGGCGTCCGGAGGAAAGGCCTGTGGCACGGATGTTCTGTGATATCGTCAACCCGGATCACACGCCGTATGAAGGAGATCCGCGCTATATACTCAAACGGCTGTTAAAAAAAATAGGAGAAAAAGGATACACCTTTTATATCGGTCCTGAACTCGAATATTTCTATTTTAAAAGCAATCAAGAACCCATCGGGCTTGATACCGGCGGATATTTCGACAGCCTGCCACTCGATTTTGCATCGAACTTGCGGCGGGACACCATATTTTCCCTGCAATCCATGGGCATACAGGTGGAATACAGTCACCATGAGGTGGCACCGAGCCAGCATGAAATCGATTTAAGATATGACGAAGCGCTCAGTATGTCCGACAAGACCATGACATACAGGTTGGTGGTAAAAGAAATCGCCCGCAAACACGGCTATTATGCCACATTTATGCCCAAACCGATATTTGGACAAAACGGAAGCGGTATGCATGTTCATCAATCCTTGTTTAAGGGAGATAAGAATCTCTTTTTTGACGGCAATGATCCATACCAATTATCCAAACTCGCCAAAGGATATATTGCCGGAATTATGAAGCACGCCCGTGAAATTACCGTCGTGACCAATCAATGGGTCAATTCTTACAAACGACTGGTTCCCGGGTACGAAGCGCCGGTCTACATTTCCTGGGCACGGCGCAACCGTTCGGCCATGATTCGGGTGCCCATGTACAAGCCCGGCAAGGAAGTCGCCACCCGAATTGAGTTCCGAGCGCCTGACCCGGCCTGTAACCCTTATCTGGCTTTTGCCGTGATGCTGGCTGCCGGCCTCAAAGGAATTGAGAACGAATATGAACTTTCGGATCCCGTGGAAGAGGATATCTATAAAATGTCCAAAGAAGAAAAGAAAAAAAGAGGGATCACCACCCTTCCGGACAACCTTTATGAGGCAATTATCGAGGTTGAAAAATCCGAACTGGTGAAAGAAGCCCTGGGTGAGCATATTTTCAATAAGATCATAGAAAACAAAAAGATCGAATGGGATATGTATCGGACCCATGTCAGCAAGTTCGAAATAGAAAAATATCTGCCCATTACCTGAGCCGGATAAACCCTAAAGGGTGCCCGAAAAAAACGGAAGCATGAAGCGCCTTTTTTCCTGTATTAAAAGGAATTATTTTAAATTTAAAAAAAATTGCTTGACAAATTAATAAGTATTGCTAAAAACACTCTCTATAAATTTAGTGTCGTTTAAGATTTGCACAATGGTGTGCTGACCTATTTGAATAGGATATGAAAGACAAAGGCGTCTTTCCCGGCGGGAAAGACGCCTTTGTCTTTTAATTAATACCTTGTAAGGAGAACAGTTATGAATTTACATCAACCGAATGCCAATGAAGCATTACAAACAAAAAATCGATCCCGAAACGTCGCCCCCCAATCCGGCATCTGCAGCCGATGCATTGATGGCTGCAAGGGCAATTGCGATCTTTTCAGAGCCACCTTCCGCGGGCGTGAACTCCTTTATCCGGAGCCTTTCGGAAGAGTCACTGCCGGTGCTGATAAAGACTATCCAGTTGATTACTCTCACCTTAATATTATGGGATATGCATTTGGGGCGAAAGGAATAGACCCTGATCCTGATAAGGCCACATTCCCGGTCGTGAATACTGAAACATCTTTCGGTGTCACCGACAAGGTGAAGATGAAAGTACCAATTTTTACCGGTGCCCTCGGCAGTACGGATATTGCCCGCAGAAACTGGGATCATTTTGCCATTGGGGCTGCAATTAGCGGTATCACCCTGGTGTGCGGAGAGAATGTATGCGGAATCGACCCTGAGTTGGAACTCAACGGTAACGGCAAGGTTACCAAATCTCCGGAAATGGATCGCCGTATAAAAGAATATCGCCGTTACCATGAAGGCTACGGGGACATCCTCGTACAGATGAATGTCGAGGACACCCGTAACGGAGTTGCGGAATACGTAATTGACAAGCTCGGCGTGGAAACCATCGAGCTGAAATGGGGACAAGGCGCCAAGTGTATCGGTGGTGAAATTAAGGTCAACTCTTTAGACCGCGCGCTGGAATTGAAAAAACGTGGCTATATTGTTACACCGGACCCGGAAAAACCCGCCTTTCAGGCCGCTTTCAAGGCGGGTCCCCTGAAGCAATTTGAGAGGCACTCGCGTCTCGGATTCATCAGCCAGGAAAGCTTCATGAATGAGGTTGAAAGGATGCGAAAGCTCGGTGCCAAACGTATTACCCTGAAAACAGGCGCATATCCGATGAGAGAACTCGCAATGGCCATACGCTGGTCCAGCGACGCCAATATCGACCTTTTGACCATTGACGGTGCTCCCGGAGGGACCGGCATGAGTCCGTGGCGAATGATGGCCGAATGGGGGATTCCATCGATATATCTGCATTCCATGGCTTATGAGTTGTGCCGGCGCTTGGACCGGAGAGGGAAACGTGTGCCGGATATCGCATTTGCCGGCGGCTTTTCTTCCGAAGATCATGTTTTCAAGGCATTGGCCCTGGGCGCACCTTACTGCAAGGCCATATGCATGGGCCGTGCGTTAATGATCCCGGGCATGGTGGGCAAAAACACTGAAAAATGGTTGCGGGGAGAAGACGGCGGACTTCCTCCGAGTGTATCGAAATTTGGATCTACCAAAGAAGAAATCTTCATGAATTATGAAGTCTTAAAAGAAAAATACGGTTCGGAAGCCGAACGCCTTCCTCTGGGCGCGGTCGGAATTTTTAGTGCAGTTGATAAAATCAAGGTCGGACTTCAACAAATAATGGCCGGGTCCAGAAACTGGGCCGTTAAATACATCAGTCGAGATGACATATTTTCGCTGACGGAAGAGTGTGCCAAAATCACAGGCACCCGATACGTAATGGACGCCTACCGGGATGAAGCCTTACAGATAATCGATTCTTGAAAAAATATGCAAATTTCGATATTAAATATAATATACAGGCGATTTTACAAAAATCCCTGGGGGGGCCTTCCTGGAATTGAGATTTTTCCCGCTGTTATCCTGATCAATAATCATCAAATTAGGACAAGGGATGCTTCAAGAATATAATGAAATACCCAGTGAATTTTATTCACATCTAAAAATATTTCACGAGTTGATGGCAATCAAGGTTCGTGAGATCTTATTTGTTTCCAGTCTTTATGATGCGTTCATTTTGGAAGAAGATGGCAGCCCTGCTTCAAGAATTATTAATGAATACAGTGGATTAAATCTTAGCATGCCCCCAAGGCTGACTCGGGTGTCTTCCGCGAGGGAAGCGTTGTCTCACCTGAATAAGAAAAATTTCGATATGGTTTTAACCATGCCGAATGTGGATGACATGGATGCGTTTTCATTGGGAGTGGAAATCAAGAAAATCAATCCAAATCTTCCCGTAATCCTGCTGGCTCACAACCCCAGGGAAATTTATCCCTTAACAAAGGACAAAGGCATTAAAGGGATTGACAAAAGTTTTATCTGGTCCGGCAATTCCGATCTTTTGCTTGCGCTGGTAAAAAACGTGGAAGACCGGATGAATGTTGAAAGAGACACACAAAAAGCAATGGTTCGCGTACTGATTCTGGTTGAGGATTCTCCCGTTTATTTCTCCTCTTTTCTGCCTCTGATTTACAAAGAGGTGGTCAAGCAAACCCAGGCCGTCCTTGAATTAGGGATGAACGAGGAACATCGGTTGCTCACCATGCGGGCCAGACCCAAAATCCTGCTGGCGGAAAACTTCGAAGAGGCCATGGAATTATGCCAAAAGTACCGGTCATTTCTATTCGGCATTATTTCGGATACCCGTATCCCAAGAAATGGAAAGATGGCCGACGATGCAGGGTTTGTTTTGCTTTCACAAATGAAAAAGGAAATTCCGGATCTTCCTCTTCTTTTGATGAGTTCGAAATCATCCAATAAAACAAAGGCAGATCAAATCCCGGCTGTTTTTCTGGACAAAAATTCTACAAACCTTCTTGAAGAATTACACAATTTTTTTCTCAAGAATTTAGGTTTTGGCGATTTTGTCTTCCGCATGCCGGACGGAACGGAAATTGATCGAGCGTCTGACCTTCGTTCTCTTGCGGCAAAGGTTGCCAAGATACCGGATGAATCGCTTTGTTATCATGCCCAGCACAATCATTTTTCCAACTGGATTATGTCTCGTTCGGAAATCGCTCTCGCTTCCAAATTCCGTGAGGTTAAAGCCTCTGATTTTTCAAGTGCCCAGGAGATGCGGAGTTATATCATTGCCAATGTCCTTGCGTTGCGGAAATGGCGTCAAAAAGGTGTGGTCGTTCAGTTCAAGAGTCATAATTTCGATGCGGATATTATGGACTTTGTGAAAATCGGCCGCGGATCGCTGGGGGGTAAGGCACGGAGCTTGGCCTTCATGTCCGCCCTGCTCCATCAGAATCCGACAATTTACGAAAATTATCCCGAAATAAACATTGAAATTCCAAAAACCCTGGTTGTGAGCACCGACGGTTTTGAATCTTTTATCAAACTGAACGGTCTAAAGGATTTTGCCACCCAAAAATTTACAAATGAAGAAATTAACGCAGCATTTTTAAAGGCGGTCATGCCGGAGTGGCTGGTAAAAGAATTGGAAGTTTACTTGAGTCAAGTGAAATATCCCCTGTCGGTGCGATCGTCGAGTTTGCTTGAAGATGCGCAGTTCCAACCGTATGCCGGTATTTACGAAACGTATATGATTCCCAACAACCACCCCAAACTCTCGAAGCGACTTGAACATCTTATTACCGCCATAAAACTCGTGTATGCTTCTACCTATTATGAAGAGGCCAAGACATTCTCCCGCAGTACATCAAACCAGCCCCAAGAAGAGGCGATGGCAGTTATCATCCAGCAGCTTACCGGTGAAGCATATGGAGATTATTTCTATCCGGCTATTTCCGGAGTGGCCCAGTCACATAATTTTTATCCGATTTCCAAGATGAAACCTGAAGAGGGGATTGCCCATATTGCTCTTGGATTGGGCAGGCTTGTTGTGGAGGGTGGCCGAACGGTACGCTTTTCTCCGAAATATCCAAGTGTTATGCCCCAATTTTCAATGGTTGATGATATCCTGGCAAACGCCCAGCGTTATTTTTATGCCCTGAAGATTCGAGATTATCCCGACGAACTCAACTTCCTGAAATATTCAAATCTGGTAAAAAGGGAGATCGACGATGCCGAGGCGGAGTATCCCGTACAAACGCTCGCAAGTACGTACGTGCCCGAAGAACATCGCATTCGAGATACAGGGTATATGCCGGGACCAAAGATTTTAACTTTTACCCAGATACTAAAGTACAATATATTCCCTTTACCGAATTTATTGTCAGACATCCTCGAATTGGGGCGAAAGGGAATGGGATGCCCGGTAGAGATCGAATTTTCGGTAAACCTAAGTTCCGATAAAAACAAGAAAAGCGAGTTCTTTTTTCTTCAAATGCGACCTATGGTTGCCGGTGGAGAAAGGTTTGAGGTTCAAATTACCCGCCAAGAAATTGAAAACGCATTTTGCCGTTCCCAAAAGGCTCTTGGGAATGGAAAGAATGAGAAAATGGCAGATCTTGTATATGTAAAGCCTGACGATTTTCGACTCGAAGCCACGATACGAATGGTAGACGAAATTGACGGCTTAAATGACAGCCTACTTAAAGAAAAACGCCCTTATCTTCTCGTTGGTCCCGGCCGGTGGGGATCCGCGGATAGATGGCTCGGGATACCGGTACGGTGGCGCAATATTTCAGGAGTCGGTGCCATAATCGAACTTAGAAATGAAAAATTAAAGGCGGATCCTTCCCAGGGATCACACTTTTTTCAAAATATAACGTCTCTGGGTATTCATTATATTACGGTTACTGAAAGCTCTGACGATTATTTTGATTGGGATTGGGTAAGTTCACAGCGTGTTGTTCAGGAGACGACACATCTACGGCATGTTAGATTGGATAAACCCTTTACCCTTAAAATCGACGTCAAGGAATCTCAATGTGTGATGTATTATAATTGAAAGTCTCGGAATTTCTACAACGTATTGAATGTATTGACCTTTAACGGTCGCTCTCTTTTTGCGCCGCAACATGGAATGGTGGAATATTGGAAAAATGGGAAATTGGGTCTTAAAACGGAAAAAGTCTTTTTTTCAAAAACGATATAATACCATCAAACCCATTATTCCAACATTCCATAATTCCAATATTCTAATTGGGGCGAAACGAACTAACTTGTCAAAAAATAATAACCAGCCAAGTTTGCAAATACACAATTAAATACACAGGAGGGTGTTTATGACGGACATTTTGAAGCTGATAAAGGATAAAGATCCGGGCGAAAAAGAATTTCATCAGGCGGTAGAAGAAGTGGTTGGGTCGGTTCAACCTGTTCTGGACAGAAATCCTCAATATCGTAGGGAAGCCGTATTGGAAAGAATAGTAGAACCTGAACGTATCATCATTTTCCGGGTTCCCTGGATGGATGACCAGGGACAGGTACACGTCAACCGCGGTTTCAGGATTCAAATGAACAGTGCCATCGGCCCCTATAAGGGCGGATTACGGTTTCATCCATCCGTCAACCTGAGTATTTTGAAATTTTTGGCCTTTGAACAGGTCTTTAAAAATGCGCTGACCACCCTTCCCATGGGTGGCGGAAAAGGCGGATCTGATTTCGATCCCAAAGGCAAATCCGATGCTGAGGTCATGCGTTTCTGCCAGAGTTTCATGTCCGAGCTGTTTCGACATATCGGTCCGAATACGGATGTTCCTGCCGGCGATATCGGTGTGGGTGCAAGAGAAATCGGTTATCTCTTCGGCATGTACAAAAAATTGCACAACGAATTTACCGGCGTTTTGACCGGCAAGAGCTTGGGTTGGGGCGGAAGCCTGATTCGTCCTGAAGCAACCGGCTACGGCAGTGTGTACTTTGCGGCAGAAATGCTGGCAACCCAAAACGAAACCTTAAAAGGCAAAACCTGTCTGGTATCCGGTTCAGGTAACGTGGCCCAGTACACAGTGGGAAAAATTATTGAACTGGGCGGCAAGGTGGTCACCCTTTCCGATTCTTCCGGCTACATTTTTGATGAGGCGGGCATCAACGCCAATAAACTGGATTTTGTAAAACGGCTGAAAAATATCAAACGGGGCAGGATTGGCGAATACATTGATAAGTACTCTGAAGCAGTTTACACGGAAGCGGATACTTCTTTAGACCATAATCCACTCTGGAACCACAAAGCAGACTGTGCATTCCCCAGCGCAATGGAGAATGAGATAAAAAAGAAAGATGCCATGAATCTTATGAATAACGGGGTCAAGCTGGTCTGCGAGGGTGCCAACATGCCGAGCAATCCGGAAGCCATCAACATTTTTTTGGACAAAAAAATCCTGTATGCGCCCGGAAAGGCATCCAACGCCGGCGGTGTGGCGACATCAGGATTGGAAATGGCTCAGAACAGCATGCGGTTGAGTTGGCCTGCGGAAGAAGTCGATCAGCGTCTCAAGATGATCATGAAAAACATCCATCAGACGTGTCTTGATGCGGCTTCCGAATATGGAAAGCCGGGCAACTATATGATGGGTGCCAATATCGCCGGATTTACAAAGGTCGTAAATGCAATGCTGGATCAGGGTTTACTGTGATCCTTAATTTAACGTTTTGGATAATCCCGAACCAAATAAAAATTTATTATGTGGTCAGGGGGGCAGTCATTTCCCCTTTATTTCGGTGTCTCCGTCACTGGTATTTTCAGTGAGTTAGCAGTGGTGGAATATTTGCCCCAGTCGTTTGGCGAGCGAGCTTTCAATGGCATTATTTGATTTTGAGCCACAGCAGTCTGGCCGGACCCGGACCCGGATTCGTCCATTGGGAAGGAAGTTCGGAAGAGAGATAAATGACATCTCGTGCACGCACGGTATAAACCGCCTTACCCAACTTCAACTGCAACTTTCCGGACAGCAAGTAGCCGATTTCTTCACCTTTATGGATAAAGAAATGCGAAGGAAGGGTCTTGTTGGGTTGAATCACGATAAGGTAGGGTTCGGCCTTTGTTTCAAAATCGACCGGTGTCAATAGACTGCCGCTAATGCTTCCCCCAGGCAAATCCGGGAACTTCATGTCCACCGATTCCTCGGAAGGGAAAACCACCCGATTTTTGACATCCGTCGATTCCTGGAAAAAGGAACTCAATTCAACCGCAAGGACTTCCGCCATCTTGAGAAGAGCGGGAAGTGACGGATAAATCAGGTTGCTCTCCACCTGGGAAATGGTGCTGGGCGTTACGCCAACGAGCTTGGCCAATTCCGTCTGTGAAAGACCTTGCTTGGTTCGATATTCTTTCAACCGCAAACCCAAATCAAACCATCCGGTCGTACGTTTTTCAGCATCAAAGTAAATGTTTAGATCTTTGCTCCAATAGTTGAATGGTTTGTTCAGGGTATCCAGATGGCGCTTTTCAGCCTTCAGAACGGTTAAAGAAGTTTTGCCCCTTTTTACGGAAAGATCAATGGCAACCTGGGCGATCTGATTAATTTGAGCCCGGAGGCGAGGCGAATGGGCCCGCTTTTCGATAATCCAGTAAGCAATGGTATTGAGCTCATATAAACGGGGGCACGAGTGGGTATAAAAATTGAGAACCGGCTGTTCACCTTCCCAAAGTTCCGCCATTCCGGTCAGGCTTTCGAAAACGAACCGAACATCGCCCTCCATATCTCCGTGGATACTGAAAAGCGCATCCTCAAACTGGTTGATCTGCCGGGGTTCGGATAACTTGATGATTCGGCAGGGCCATTCAGACGCTTGGGTTTCATAAAATTTGAGAAAAACGTCCGACCCGGCGCCTTTACCATAGGTAAAGCAGTCCAAAATAATGAGATTCGAATTCTGCGCAAGGGCTCCCAGTTTATCGAGGAGATTTTTTGGGGAACGATCAAAGCTCACATAAATCAGCGGCTTGTTTTGGGCCTGAGACGCCTGAATGAAGTTCAGACAAAATACACTGGCCAAACTCCCGGCATCGTCATGCCAGATCACATTATCTCCGATGTAAAGTCCGTCAAGAAGCCGATCAAGCTCACTGACCCCTGAAGCCACCCTTAGTTTTTTATAAACCATAATTGTCTCGCTTTTATTGTTGCCACGATTCCAACGACCTTACCATGCCAATCATATTGTTCTGCAATTCCGTCAGTCCGAAATCGATTGGCACATGGACGTATTCTTACCGATGTGCCATTTCGTAAGAGTTTGTGAAGAAAAATTGTAGAATCAACGATAAATGAAAACTTTATGGGTGTCAACAAGATGAATCCCGCCCGGTTGTAACCCTTGAACCTTGAACCGTTTATCCGCCGATCTTTGTGGCGGAGTGAACCTGGAACCGATCAGTTTAGTTAAGTGAGGGGTCGGGGTGTTTTTCCAAACAACCGCTACATGGATAATCTTTTTTAAACCGCATGAACTCGCGGCAAGGGATCGTAAAGAAAAAGCAGGAAACTATCTTTGAAATATCAATAGGTTGTCTGCATTATTTTAAAATTCTTTTAAAGATACGATTTCGGTTTGCGCCTGTTTTTTCTAACGATCCCT
>JAWOIY010000255.1:0-2560 GCA_046484425.1 Desulfobacterales bacterium
TCGATGAGAGGACTATGGATCTTTTGTTCGAACTGGCTGAATTTCGAAAGCTGAAACAACGGTTTGCCGAAATGGCCAGGGGAGAAAAGGTCAATGTCACGGAAAAACGGCCGGCGCTCCACACGGCGACAAGACAATTTTCAGACAGTCCTGTTTTTGTTGACGGAAAAGATGTGACGCCTTCGATACGTAAGGTTCGAGACGACATTAAGACATTCGTTTCAAATATTCATGAGGGGAAAATCTCCGGATCCACCGGAAAAATATTTAACACCGTCGTTGTTATCGGAATTGGGGGTTCATACCTTGGAACCGAATTCGTTGCCAATGCACTCCATCATCTGGCGGATAAGAATATGGATATCATGTTTCTTTCCAATGTCGACATCCATAACTTCGGAAAAATTGTCTCCATCGTGGATATTGAAAGAACCCTTTGGATCATTATATCCAAAAGCTATACCACGGCTGAAACCATGGCCAATGCAAATCAGGTTCGAACGTATATAATGGAAAAAGGCCTTGATCCTGCCAAGCACTTTGTTACGGTCACCAGCAAGGGATCTCCCGGAGATGACCCCTCGAACCCGGTTCTTTCTTCGTTTCACATGTTCGATTTCATCGGGGGAAGATACAGTGTTACTTCAGCCGTGGGCGGGGTGCCTCTGAGCCTTTATCTTGGCTATGAACGGTTTGAACGTTTCTTAAAAGGTGCCGAAGAGATGGATCGTCATTGCATGAAATCACCTGAAAGGGAAAATATTCCCCTTGTGGCCGCTTTAATTTCGGTTTGGAACAACAATTTCTTAAAATATCCGGCACAAGCCATAATTCCTTATGCTTCAGCGCTTTCCAAACTGGCAGCCCATGTCCAGCAGCTGAGTATGGAGAGCAACGGGAAATCGGTTACAAAAGACGGAAAGCATTTGGATGAGCCGGCGGGGGGTATCATTTTTGGAGAACCGGGAACCAATGCACAACATTCATTTTTTCAACTGGCGCATCAGGGAAGGCCTTTTCCTGTTGATTTTATCGGTGTAATCCATCCCCATTACCAGCAGTACCAAAATCAATCAAGAGGAGTGACCAACCATCAGGAGCTGTGGTCGAATTTAATAGCTCAGCCGACCGCCCTTGCATGCGGTAAAGCGGATGCAAATCCCGCGAAATCTTTTTCAGGCAATCGACCGTCATCAACCCTCCTTTTGTACGATCTCTCACCTGAAAACATCGGTCGCCTTCTTTCATTTTATGAGGCCAAAACGGTTTTTGAAGCCTTTATCTGGGACATTAATCCTTTTGATCAGTTCGGCGTGGAACTGGGAAAGACCCTTGCCACAGATATACGAAAAGAAATGGCCAGGAGAAATCAAGACAAATCGCACAGTTTTGAGAATGTCGATCCCATTTCAAAATTTTACCTGGACACGCTGTTTTCCGGAAGTCTTTGAAAAGAGGAACAGAAATCCGAAACCTGAAGTAGCTTCAATTTTTGGCGATATAGTGAAGGGGAAATGACTGCCCCCTGAACACATACGGCTTTTTTAGAACCTGAACGATTCTTAAAAATCGTAAATACCCGTATAATTTTCGGGTGTAATCTTCTTTAATTCGTCTTTAACGGTTTGCACCACTTTTAAACTATCAATAAATTCAAATATTGTCTTTCTGTCGATGTGTGAATGGGTCCGTGTTAACGATTTCAACGCCTCATAAGGTTCCGGATACCCTTCCCTGCGTAAAATTGTCTGGATCGCTTCAGTTACCACCGCCCAGTTTTTCTGCAGGTCATTTTGAATGACCTCCCGATTTAAAACCAACTTGTCCAATCCTTTCAACAGTGATGTATAAGCAATCATCATATGGGCCAACGGCACACCGATATTTCGTGTTACCGTAGAGTCCGTCAAGTCTCTCTGCAGCCTTGAAATCGGAAGTTTTGAGGAAAGATGCGCCAAAATTGCATTCGCTACTCCCAGATTGCCTTCCGAATTTTCAAAGTCTATGGGGTTAATCTTGTGGGGCATGGTCGAAGATCCCACTTCGTTATCTTTTATCTTTTGTTTAAAATAATTCATGGAGATATACGACCATATGTCCTGATCCATATCGATGAGAATGGTATTGATCCTCTTGAGATTATCACAAAATGCAGCCAGATTATCATAATGATCAATCTGTGTCGTGATCCTTGATCGTTCGAGACCCAGCACTTCATTTACAAAATAATTCCCGAATGCGACCCAGTCGATTCCCGGATAGGCGACATAATGTGCGTTGAAATTACCGGTCGCCCCGCCGAACTTTGCTGAATATGGAATGGATTTTAAGAGGGTTTTCTGTTTTATCAGACGCTCGACAAACACATAAATTTCTTTGCCCATGCTGGTGGGAGAGGCCGGCTGGCCGTGGGTTCGGGCCAGTATGGGAACATCCTTCCATTGCGTTGCTTTTTCATGTAAGGACACGATAACCTGATCCAAAAGCGGTCCCAAAACTTCTATCCATGCTTCTTTTAACGAACAGGGGATCGCTGTATTGTTAATATCCTGTGATGTCA
>JAWOIY010000073.1:0-13202 GCA_046484425.1 Desulfobacterales bacterium
ACCCCCAGACATGCATTTGAAACATCGTAAATCTGGGTTTTCGGACCCAATCCAAGACCGTTGGAGACGGCGCAGGCTGTCGCAGGTTCCAAATTATCCCTGCAGACACCCCCATAAATCAGCATGCCGATATGTTCAGGGGAAACAGCGGACGCATCGATGGCTTTCCGGCCGGCTTTTATGGCCCCTTCGCTCATGGCATATCCTGGATCCCAGAATCTTCGTTCACGGATTCCGGTGAGGGCCTCGAACTGGCCTTTTTGAAAATGAAGGGCTTCATACACCGGTGCCAGTCGATTTTCAATGTCTTCCGACGTAATGACATTTGGGGCCAGCTCATAGCCGAAGGAATCAATGTAGACATTGGAGTATAACATAGTGTAAGTTTGGTTGAATGGTTTGAATCGCTAAATCGTTAACATGTCATTATAAATTCAATCGTTTCCAAAATGGAAGGATGGAATGTTGGAAGGTTGGAATATTGGGTAAAGGTCGGCAACAAACCGCTTAAATTGATAAAAATCCTTCCAACCCACTATTCCACTATTCCATTATTCCATTGTTCCTCCAGGGCCGAAGGCCCAAGTCCTATCCCGAATATCCTGTTAATCCTGTCTGATTTATAGAGGGACCAATCTCAAGCCGAAATTTTCCATCTGGTAAATATAGAGTCCGTCAACTTTCAGAAAACCGTTTGCGTATGCGGCCGGCACCGGCGTGTCAACAATTTTAGTGATGACGGCTTCAACTTCAATGCGTTTATTTTCAGGGATGACCTGACCCCGATATATCCAGGAATGGGGTTCACCCATAATCCACTCAAAGCGATGGGTTTCCTTCAGATGCGCCCATCGATCAATGGCTGCAAATTTAATGAGTTGCAGAAACGATTCTATCCCCAGGGAACCCGGACAAACAGGATCCTGAAAAAAATGCGCTTCGAAAAACCATTCGTCGGGATCCACCGTTTTTACACCCCGGATAAAACCGAGACCTAAAGGACCGCCGTTGGGAACAAAGGCGTCGATCCGGTCGATCATGCGAAGGGCTTTTGCCGGCATGGCCAGAGAAGACGCGGGATCCGCATCCATGTCATCCGGGTAAAGCGGTGCCGCGTCTTCAAACACAAAGGATCGGCTGTGCTCAAGTTCATCCAAAGCAGGGGTATATGCCATTTTTTCGGCATTCCGGATGCCGACCTGCCGGGCAAGGGCTTGTTTTGTAAAGAATCCAAAGGTGGTATCCCCCGAGTACACCGTTTCAGCACCGTGCCGAACCATAAAATCAAAATGTTCGATAATCATATCCGCGGCTTCGGAAACTTTTGTCATTCGTGCGCGTACGGTCAACGTTTTTTCTTCCGGGAAAATCATGCGATGCAATACGGCATTTCCCCCAAGGTTTCTGAATTTCAAGTCATTTTTACTTTTGAGGGCGGATCCCAGATACGCTGCCAGCCATCCGCACGGTTGCAGTGCCACTTCGAGCAAAACACTAAAGGGCATGGAAGATGACCGGTCCGCTCGAAAGAACCATGCATCGGGAGGTATGTCATATTCGGCCTCGATCCATCCATCCGGCTTTAAGATCCATGGTGCGGGTTCCACGGAAACGATCCTGTCCAAAAAAGAATAGGGCGGGCCGGGGAGCCGGGCAATCACCCGGTCGTTGTCGAACATTTCGTAAGGCTCTCCGAATGCTTCGGAAGGCTTTCCAATGGCAAATGCCAGTATTTTATCCCGGTCGTAAAGAGCTGTTTTTAGTGCCCCGACCTCCGGCCTCCGGCTACCTCCTGCGGCATCGTCAGGTTGGAGGAGCGCTTCGCTTGAGGTTTGAGGCAAAACCATTTTTCTCCCTCCAACCTCCAACCTCCGACTTTCGACCTCCGACCTCGGACTTCCGACCTCCGACCTCTGACCTCCGTCTTTTTTCCCCTCCCAAAACGATTCGATTTCATTTCGAATGATACCGGTCATTTTCATGGACATGTCTTTGAAAGAGACTATTCGATGTCCGTCCGCAATCATCAGCGCATCAGCGATGACATACGGTTCAGGTGCATAACCGATCTCTTTGATCTCTATTTCGTACCGGACACGTCGGGTCTCCGGCTTTACCGGTCCCCTGCACTTGAGGACGCTTTCAACGCCGACAACAGGCTCATAGCAAACCCCGGATTTAGTCGTCACCCATCCCATACGCTGAATAAAGACCCTGATGGTATGGGCACAGCATTCGTACATCAGCGTTCCGGGCATGACCATGTCATCCATGAAATGGCAGGTCAAAAACCAGTCGTCGGGATGGATATCCGCTTCAGCCCGGATCAGGCCGAGCCCGTATCGACCGCCCCCGGGATCGAGCATCGGAATCCGGTGGATCAGTCTCATCCTGCCGCCCGGCAGCCTCAGGGATTCGGCAAGTCGGATGCCGCTGAAGCCGGGGCCGAAGCATTCGGCGAGATCACCCTGTCTCAGGGAATCAACGGCCGCATCGTCATAACTTTCGACATTGATGGAGACCAGGTCTTTCCAGTCCGGGGGTTTCCGGCCCGGCAGGCGTTGGGTGTCTTCCCGTGTCAAGATAATTCCGCCTGAATTTCGCACCTCTTCTTCAGTGAAGAAACCCGCACATCCGTCGGTCATGCTGATGAGATGTGAATTTCCGATAAATCCTTCGAACCTGAAAAAGAACAGATAGGTTTCTCCCTGACGGGAGAAGTGGTCGATTTCAATTTCATAGCGGATCACGTCGCCCGGTTCAGGGAGGCTCCGGTGGAATATGACCTTCGCATCCAGGAGCCGGTAACTCCGTTTCCCCTTGACCGCATGGTCGATACCCAGATAGGCGCATAAAAACAGGTCTGCCTGTCCGGCTTCGACCGAGATGCACACCGGCGCCCGGCCGCCGTCGAGATACCAGGCATCCGGAAGCACATCATGTTCGGTCACCATCCGGCCGGAGCCCATAGATCTTTTTTCGCCCTCCACCGAAATGATTCTGTCGACCAGCATGAGGGGTTCATCGGGGAGCCGAACCCTGACCTTGTGTGTATCGACCACCGAAAACTCCGGCCCCAGCACCTTTGCAACAGAGCCGACGGCAAATTCCATGCACATATCCCGGTTAAACGCCGGTTCAACGGTTTTCAGGGGTGTTTTTCTTTGTTCTCGACTTGCCGTACCCAATTCCAGGGCGTGTAAATTTTTATCCGCAATCAGGGTCTCAAGAACCCGCGTCTGTGCAATAAAGGTTTTTTCGAAGCTTTGGGTAAGTTCATTTGAAAAATCGAGAAACGCCTGGTGGGCATCGGCTGTGGCCTGGGTGGTTTCGGTCAGCGTGTTCATGAGGTTTTGGTATTGGATACGCGCTTCGCTACTCAAACCCTCGACAGCCGCAGATTCTGCCTCCTCCCTCCGAATTTCAATTGCGGAGGCATTAGGTTTGAGGATCGCTTCGCTAGAGGTTTGAGGATGTTGTTTGTAATTTTTGCCTCCAACTTCCAACCTCAAACCTCTAACAGTTGCAGGTTTTGCCTTCGCCGTCTGCTTTCCCGGATCTGACCCGGGAAAGACAGGGGAGGGAATCTTCCCGCCCACGGTCAATTTCAGTTGGCGGCTCGGTGCTTGGGTTTGGATTTCATTTCCGGCCTGCGCATATGCGTGGATGCCGTAGAGTTTTTCAAGGTCAACCGGTACTCTTTCCGCCACCAGTGTCCCCAGAAATTTGAGGATCGTCACCAGGTCGTCTTCACCCCGGGAGCACGCGGAAATGGCGATGTGGGGCTTTTCCTTCAGAATTGTTTTTATCATTCCCGTACAGGAGGCATGGGGACCCATCTCAAGGAAGATACGGACACCGTCTGTATAAGCCTGCTCGATCAACGTCATGAAATTAAACCCCGAAAGGGCCTGTTCCAAAATGAAATTCGCGGCGCTCTCGCGGTCCGGCGTATAGGCACGTCCCAATGCACAGCTGTAAAATCGGATATTATCCGGAGGATGAGTCGGAAACAGATGGAGGTTTTTATAGTCCCTGGCAACCCGGGCTGCGGCGTCGCAATGAACCGTGACAACACCATCCAGGAACACGGCCTCACAGCCCAGTTCTTTGATGGCCGCTTGGACATGGGGTTTTCTGCCGCCGATGACACATTGATCCGGTGTGTTGGTGATGAGAAGTCTGACAAAAGGCTGTTTGTCTATGACTGCCTGAACCCTGTCCGCAGACCGATTAATGACGGCAACGCACCAGGCAATGTCTTCTTCATCGGGTATTCCCCAGGCTTTTCGGGCTGCATTGCACGGACCGGCAAGCTCGGTGGAAAACAGGTCGGTGGCAAGCATCCGTTTCAACATTTGGCCCCGGTCCGGCCAGGCGCCCATGGCAAAAAGCCCTGCGGATTCGCCGAGGCTGTAGCCGATCATCGCATCCGCCGATATTCCGAAGCTCCGGACGAGACGGGTCATCACACCGCCGTGAACCACCTGTCCGAAGATCATATTCAACGGATCTGAAATGATTTTTGTAAGGGCATCCTTTTCCCATCCGGCTTCCCAGGATGTTCTCCAGGGCACATAACAGCCGGGAATCAGCTGGGTCTTTAATTGCCGGGTCTCGACATCCATCTGGTGAAGTATTTCAGGCCAAAGCACTCCGACACCTCTGCCCATCCCCACATAATGGTTCCCGGATCCCGGGAACACAAATGCCGTTTCTCCGGCAGCACCCAGGGGAAAAGGAGAAAAACCGATTCCGCTCGGGCCGTTCATGTTTTTTGGCGTATGGGTGGCGACGGCATCCTGCGCGTCATGGATGAACGTTTCAAGCTGCGACAGGTTTTGGGCAACAATGGATACGGCAAATTTCTTTTCCGGATTCAACCGGTTTTTAAGGTACCAGGATCTGGCCAAAGGTTCCATTTTTTCAAGGGGAATCGGATCGTTTCCCCGGGGAAAAGCGGACGGACCTGATGTATGCTGAATGTGAATCCTGAGCGCATTCAAACCTTCCAGAACCTCACCTTCGCTGTTGCCTTCAACCACGAAAAGCCCAGATGCCGCAAAACCCAAGGGTCGTCTTTTTTCCAAGAAGACCTTTTCGGAAACAGGATTCACTGCGTCGTGCTCATAACCCTCCAGGATTGCATGCATGTAGTTGCCGTCCGTAGTCATGGCGCTGACGCATGCGGTGCGGGGTCCGTCTTTTCTGTCTCTGAGCCAGTATTGAGGAAACACCGGTATATGGAAAAAGCTGTTTTCCCAGCCCAAATGAGCGGGTTTGACAAAGTTCCCCAGGGGAGGAATGATTTCCTGATACAGGCAGAGGCTGGTTTTGACCAGAGCGGCCAGCCCGGCAGAAGCGCCGGCGTGCCCGATGTTCGCTTTTACGGACCCGACGGCACAGGTTGTTTTCTGCCCGTCAAAAAATTCCGTCAACGCCTCTGATTCTATCCGGTCTTCCGTCGGGTTGCCGCTGCCGTGGGTTTCGACGAGGCTGACCGAGGACGGGGATATTTGGGCGTCCTGAAAAGCTCGCCTCAGGGACAAAACATACGCATCCTTTGACGGCGCATTGTGTTGAACCCCTTCGCCGCTTGCCTTTCCCATGCCCTTGATCACGCAATAGATCCTGTGGCCGTCCTTTTCTGCCTGATCCAGCCTTTTGAGAACGAGTGCCGCAGCACCTTCGCCGGGAAGGGTTCCGTCTGCCGATGCATCAAAAGGGCGGATGTCGCCACGGTCTGTAAAAGGTCTGATCTGATTCGATACCATCACGCTGCGGACATCCCCAAAAAGATCCACGGCGCCCACAAGAACGGCATCGGTCTCTTTTTGCTGCAAGGATCGAACACCGATTTCAAGGGCTTTCAGGCCCGAGGCCGCATCGTTGGATACGACATAACTCGGCCCACCGAAGCGGAATTCTCTGGCGATCCTGCTGGCAATGATGCCGCCCAGGGCACCGAGGGTTCGCGTATTTGTCAGCGGCGGACGAAACGCATCCTGCAATGACGCCAGCCATTGGGCTGTTTTTTCTTCATCATCGAGATCCGGATTCGGGCGGTCTCTTTTTTGCCATTTTTGAACCAGATTGTGCAGGTGCCACCTAAAGTGAAAATCCGTGGCTTCAAAGTCAAAATCGATGCCGATGAATGCACCCATTAGGGGACGTTCTTCTCTCAAGGGGAGGTTTGCATCTTTCATGGCATCCATGGACACTTTCAGCATCAACAGGTGTTGGATGAGGATATCCGGAATTTCATTGGGCGGGATGCGGAATTCCTGAAGATCGAGAGAGATTTCATCCATATATCCGCCCCAGGACGCTCTTTTACCCAGATGGATGCCGGCAACGGCGTCACATCCGTTCCACCGGCCCTTAGGTCTTTTGGTAATGATCGATTCGCCCCTAAAAATCGTTTCCTGAAAAGCCCTTAAAGATGTCAAGGGACCGAAAGCAGCGGCCATGCCAACTATAGCAATTGGGTAATGGGTAATGGGTGATGGGTGATGGGTGATTGATGATTGTTGATGGTTGTTGATTTCTATACAAGAATCTTCAATCTCAGGATCCCATTCTTCAAATAGCAGGTGGCTGTTGATTCCGCCGAACCCGAATGCACTCACCGCAGCGCGCCGGGGGGTATTTCTGTCTCTCCTCGTCCAGGGTTCGGGGTCCGTCTGCACCCGAAACGGGCTGTTGTGAAGGGGGCTTTTTGCCGAAGCGCGATTGAAATTGAGTGAAGGCGGCAATGTTTTGTGTTTTAAGGCCAGAAGGGTTTTGATCATTCCGGCAGCCCCTGCACCGGTCAGAAGATGACCGATCATGGATTTTATGGATCCGATAGGGCACTGGCCTCTCAACCATCCGGGTTCGGCCCAGAGATTTCTCAGACTCTGAAGCTCTACAATATCTCCTACCGGTGTTCCCGCGCCGTGACATTCAATGACGTCCACATCCATAGGAGACCAGCCTGCCGCTTCATAAGCGCTGCGCATGGCGCGAACCTGGCCTTCGCTGTCCGGGGCCAGAAGATTGCCGCGCATGTCATTGGAAAGTCCGATGCCTTTGATCAGGGCATAGATCGTATCCTGATCGCGAAGTGCGTCATCGAGACGTTTCAACAACAGGATGCCCACCCCTTCTCCCACAACGAGTCCGTCCGCGGTTTCGTCGAACGGGGCGCAGCGGCCCGACGGCGATAGCGCACGGAGCTGGCTGAACCCCACCTGGGTGTAGAGGCACTCGGGTCTTGAGATGCCGCCGGCCATCATGGCATCGGCCCTGTAAGATGTAAGTTCCTCGCAGGCGAGTTTCACGGCATACAGTGATGACGCGCAGGCCGCATCCAGGGTCATGGTTCCGCCGCCCAGACCCAGAGCTTCGGCCAGCAAAGCTGCCGGGAGGCTGGTGACCCTGGCGGCCAGGCATTCTGTTGTTGAAATTGCTTGATGTCTATTGAGCAAAGGTTCGCCGAACAGCTTTTCTTCAAATGATGTTCCGAGGATCTTTCGGGTGATGGATGACGACGCATCCGTAGGGAGCGCGATGGCGGCCAGAACGATCCCGATGTTTTTTTTGTCTACGGATGAGATGTTACAGCTCGATAAAGCGTCCCGGCCGGTGTGGAGGGCCATCCGGTGCAAAGGGTCCAGGGCGTTTATAAGAGCTTCGTCAAGATCGAGTCCGTTGGGATCGAATTTGAAATCCTGAATCAGGCAGGCCCGTTTTGAGAAGGCTTTGTCCGGCATGGGGTTCGGGTGAACCATGGCATCCGGTTCGGCAATCCATCGGCCGGGAGGCACCTCCATGGTGGTGTCCTTCTTGTTGACGATGTTTTGCCAGAAGGTGTCAAGGTCCGAGGCGCCGGGAAACAACCCGGCCATTCCGACCACTGCAATAGGTATTTTTTTCTTTTCGGTCATTAATTATAACGTCTCGAAATTTCTACAATCATCTGAGATTAAAATATTTTCTTTAAGCATGCCGTTCATCGGGAATAATGGAATAGTGGGCAATCAAAGCGGAAAGAATCATTTTTTAATAGATAGAATTCCTCCAAAACCATTATCCCAATATTCCAATACTCCAATATTCCAACATTCCAATTGTGAGCGGAACGAACTAACTTGTTATCTCTAACATTTCAAGACGGCCTGTGCAAGATTTGGGATTTTTTTTGATGGACTCTATGTATCCTTCCTGATACGCTTTAATAAGTACGGCACGGAAATCAATATGAAATTAAACATAATCGACCAGCCAGAACTGCGCGAACAAACTCAGTTTGCCCCTCCTCGTACATCCCATCATGCCCAAACTTAAAACTCAAGTTTCGCAACAAAAATTTTATCATGAAAACACGAAATTTTAAAAACACGAAAATGAATATTTTTATATTTCGTACTTTCGCACTTTCGTGATTGTTTATAAATTTTTGGCACAAAAAGCATAAAATTAACAAATAAGGGATTAAAATCAAATAAGGTTTTCTTTGAATGAAAGGGAGCGAAACTTAAAGTTGATGGTTTCGTAAAAAGTCAATATTGCTCGCTCCGTGACCATTTGGGGGCGTTTCCATCGGTTCCGCTAAATTTCAAGAACTCGGCGCAAGCGCCTCAAACAGCTTGAAATTTTTAACGCTTCACCGCTTGAAACGCTGGTTCCCCAAATGCTCAAATGTCGCTCACAAAAGACTTTTTACAAGTTCATCAAAGTTAAGGAGTTTCCACAAAATTCCGATAAATAGGGAAAGGCTTCAGGTTGCTTATACACCGATTGGGATAAAACAATGGGAGCTTATGTCGAAAATAGGCGGTGCGCCTATAAATCATGGAAGCAGGTTGTCAGAAAAAGACAAATACTGACTTTAGGGCCGCATTACCGACATGCGCTTCATGATGAATGCATTATGGCCGTCGTATTCGGTTATAATGCGCCGCTGCTGGCAAAAATTCTGGCTTTCTCTCATCCCTCAGAGTTTGATTACGTTATCGACTTATTCACCAATAAAATTGACATCAAGGTCAGTAACGGAAATCTTGTTATTTCCAATTGAAGCCGAACCAGCCACAGCACCAAAACAAGGCCAACGCCTTGACCCCATAATATATCGGTTCAAATATCTGCATTGTTTTTTCAAAATATCCGTCAAATGTTTGACGACCGATGTCTCTCCGATTCAATCATGTATAAGATTTTAACCTGTTGTAATATCTGATTAAACATTAAATTAATCTTTTTGGAACGCATTATGCATAGATTAATCAATAGACTGTTTGGTAAGGGATGGGTCTGCCCGTAACGGCAGTGATTTTTATAGATTCCAGATGTTGAAAGGTGAAATCATGTTGCAGGGACTTATAGCAGGGTGGATATTCATATTAATTACGATTGCTTTGTTCGTTGACGGGAATTTACGTCATGCTATGCCTGCTGCATTTGGTGATATGCTGGCAGCGGTGGTTGTTACGATCCCCATATGGGTTCCCATCGCACTTTACAACGCGAAGTATAAGGGTGAAAAAAACAAAGAAACAAGCGGTTGAGATCGAGGCCGTTGAATAAAGGATATGACAGCACCGTTTGGGTTACCATTCAGTGCATGAAGAAAAAGGGATATGCGGAGACGAAACATAAAATATTCGAATATCCATATCCTGATTATCATTAAATGTGAAACCGGTATTACGGGGGTGAAGTTTGAAAGATTCGATTCAAATGCTGGCTGACGCCGTCGACTTTATGAAAGATTCCGAGGCCGACTCTTCAGGCCTTCCAGGGCAGTCGCTTCCTATGGACAGAATTCATATGAATATTCATCTGGGTTTAAAACTTCTCTGGTGCACGAGCATCTTGTATTCCGGCCAGATGCAAGATGATGCAACAGAAAAAATAGATTGAACATGTGCGAGTATAACAACGGCATTCGAATGGCAGATTTCTAACCTCTGAATTTTTTCCAGACCCTTGCAGATCCGACAACGCCAATCCCGAATATAATCATTATTATTATTGCCGGTGAAACACCGGACTTCAGCGAAATCCAGCTCACACCTACAACAGGGAATAAGGCGATGCGAACCATCATCCGCAGGTTATCATGCCTTGCAATGAAACGGGCGAGGGGCGGTGAGTATTTGTAATACAATTCTACGAAGATTTTACCGGTGTCATCAGTCATAAGGAAACGATCACGAAAGTCTCTCAGTATTTTGACATGCGGTTCTACCATAGAACCATAAGCTGCGGTCGCTATAAAACAGCCGATGTCATCGCCGTCACCGCTGCTGATATTTTCTGTTGGGGTCTGGTTAACGGGAACACCTTCCATAAGAAGAACTTCATTTGAATCGGCACTTTCCGACCCATTCGTATCAAACGCCCTTACGACAAAATAATACGTTTTGATTTCATCCAGATCATAAATGGTACAGACAGGATCAATAGATTCCCAGTAAGGGTTTTCATAATCATAGGATTGGTCTTCCTCACGGTAAAAAACCCGGTAACCGGCCAGGTCCGGCTCGTTATTTGGGGTCCATTGGAGCGTAACATCAATTGCACCGACAGGCGTTGCGAAGCCGATGAATAGAACAATAAAAGATATCAAAAATTTCAAGTTTCTGGTGATCTTTTTGTTAATTGTGGATCGCACCATTTGCCAATATGTCAGACATAAACTGTTCAGCCGATTGTTGTACATACTGGGCATTGAGCAAATTTCATGCCTTTATTCGTCAGATTGTGAAATCGTGAAAATAAAACAATAAAAAACAGAAGATTATAGTGTGTCCCAAAAATCCGAGAATCGGGGAATTTCAGTTTTCGTTATAATTTGCTACAGGAACCGGCATTTTTTTGCCGGGTAAAGGGTCTTTCGAGCATTAAATTGGGAAAACCGATATAAGGGGTGGGGCATTGGGTGCGATGATTGGAGTTGCACTGGCAGTGTTTATCGTATTACCGACAACTGAAATTCTTGGTTTTACGGACGTCTTCCACTTCGGTAAAAGTAACAAATAATATCTGGTGGAAGCACAGATTTGATATAATTTAGCATAACAGAACATAAAACGGATCAGAATATGAAATAAACTTTACGGAAAGAGTGGCATAAAATTACCTATAACTGTGAAATAAAATTCCACAACCGTTTGTTATTATTTATTTATCTTGACATGCACATTCTTTTTTGCTACCTAAAATCTCCAGAAAATCTTAATTCATACCAATTGACGGCAGATTTAATAAAAGTAAAAGTTTAGCCTTTTTAAAATGAATCGCTCCAGGTACGCTTAAATTTTTTCTGAAAGATGAAGTTGTCTACAGACAGGAAGTCATGAGAACCGGCATCAGAGCGCTGCAATTAGAAGCCATGATTTGAAAAAACAAAGGGGAGGTCAGGACATGAAAGACCATATGTTAATTCTTGCATTGGCTTTCGTTTTGTGGACATGGATTAATCTGTATTTGAGACGCACAAAGAGGCAAATAATAATTCAAAAGGAGATGAAAACGCTCGCCCTTAAAAGGTTTGAGGGTAAAATTAAATCTGACGAAAAGCAGATCCTGAGAACCATGGCTCTAAGGATGGCAGGAGGTTATTCAAGAATATTTGTTGAGCCAGGGATGGATGCTTATCGTTGCTTAAACGAGAAATCGAGTAGGATTGAAGATGAAACTCTAAAGCCGGAAGGAAAACTTCACGGAATCCGGCCCACTTTGATTCAAAAAAATATGAATATTGATTTTTTGCGAATAAAGGTAAAAAGGGCCGAATTTAAAATGACAGCCATAAGAAATCTTAAATTGCTGGTGTTCGGACTTATTTTTTTGTGGTCATGCTTGACCTTTTATGATCTTTTGAAAGATTTTTCATTGAAGGGAAATGTCGAACAATTCAGATGGGTTATGTTTAATGTAAACATCAACCTTTCTGTCGGCATCTTTGCATAAATTCTTTTGTTCTCTTTTTGTAATCAATCAGTTCAAACGGCCTGTCAAAGCTTTCTTGCCAAGAAATCAATGCCCGATTTGTCATTTCTGTGAACAAAAGCATAGAGATTTGCCTCAAATGACTCAAAAGACCTTTCAGGCTTCAGCGGTTTTTCTTCAAAACAATCAATTCGGAGTTAAGGTTATTTTGCTTTTGACTTGGCGATAAAATCCTCCAGTTCATCCGCTTCATGAGAGCCAAGTTCACGCAGAATGTTCAGCTCCTTTTCCGCCAAATCTAATTTCCCCATTTCAGCATAAGCCTCGCCCAGGTATTCGTGAGCTTCGGCCAGATTTGGGGAAAGTTTAATGGCTTTTTTGTATGCTTTAACGGCTTTATCAAAATCCCCTTGTTTTCGATAGGTAAATCCCAGGTTGCTCCAGGCCTCGGCATATGTATTATCCGCTTCAACTGCTTTTTCATATTTTTTTGAAGCTTCTTTGTAATTGCCGGCTTCCTGGAGCTTCAAACCTTTTTCAAAATTGACATTGGCATTTTTACGCTTTTCCGTCGCCGTCATACCAGTTTTTGCCGGTGCACCGGCTGCATACACATTCTGAATCGATACCCAGAAGAAAGCGATGAATAACAGGGTTGTAATTTTTATTATATTTGTTTGATAATGTTCGGATAGAATTGATGTTTTCATGTTTCCTCCCGCTCTTTTGCGAAGACGATATTGTAGATGGATATGAATTATCATACCCGATGGATTGACGTACCCTAACCTTTTTGGAAACCAGAAATAAGGAGCCGTTATCCCATTATTTTAATATTGAATTTTTACTCGTGAAATTTTTTCTATTTCACTGGGGCCGGCGTCTTTCCGGCAAAATGTGAATGACCGTATTATCCTGACTCGTCATTCCGGATCCATTTTGGATACTGAGCGAAATATATGCCACATTGTGACATAGTCAAGACAGGATAATATAATTCAACCCATATTTAAAGATATGTAACTGTTCAGATCTTTGAAACAAATCTTTTTTTAGGAAGCTTCAGGTTTACTTAAATTTTTACTGGAAGCTGTTTGAGTAGATTACGGCCCGTTATGAAAAAACCATTACGGATTAGATTGAATGCGATCATATGGTCTTTAAACCAAAACCATTCTCAGAAGCTAAAACCGGTTTTTTCATTACGAACCGTTATCTACGAGTTCTTTCAGAAAAAATTTAAGCAAACCTGGAGCAATTCA
>JAWOIY010000095.1:0-5568 GCA_046484425.1 Desulfobacterales bacterium
ACCGCACCCAATTCCATGCTCAACTGCAAAGCAATTTAGTGAAAGACACGAAGGGGGACATCGCTCAAACCCGAACAACCATCACCAATATCAATGAGCGAAAGCTGGCGGAAGGGGTCCTGGAAAAAGCTCACGACGAGTTGGGCCGAAAGGTTAAAGAGCGGACTGCCGAATTGACGGAAACCAACAAGAAACTGAACCGGGAAATTAAAGAGCACAGGCTGGCGCATGCAAATCATTTCGAGCCTTGTGGCATTGCAGGTTGATGAATTGCAGGATGCCGATATGCGTGCCGTTCTGGTCGACCTGACCTACCGGGTGCGTTCCATGGCTTTGGTCCACTAAAAACTTTACGAATCCAACGATCTGGCCCGGGTCGACCTTGCCGAATACACGCAAAGCCTGTTGAAATACCTCTGGCGCACATATATGCTGGCTAATGTTATGGGACAATATACTATTAAGATGATTTTTATACTACTAAATTGCCACGGCCCAGATTTGATTTGACAGAATCGTAAGGCGGGTCAATACATTCCTTGGCAGTTCGATTTTCTGAATATGATATCACAATCAATTGAGCCGTTTTTTGAATGGTGGATACATAGCAGTTAAATAAAATCGGGGTTCGTTACGGCTTCGTAGGAGTTATTGCAGGTTTTAAAATGCTAAAAACCCTGAGCTCACCATTAGTGATCTGCAATTTGCTCCCTTTGCAGATATCGTTACGCGACACAAAATATTTTTATGGAAAAAATCATGAGTTTTAATAGCAGCGAGCTTGAATCTGGGTTTCTTACATAGGAGCTATAGCAACCTTTGGATTGAAATTGGGTATTATGGATTTTGGATATAACCAAAACTAGATTACAGGAGTCGAATATAAAACTACGCTTTCCAATTAATAGTTTAGGATGATAAATGAGATCCGAAGTGGGAAATTCTAAATCAGTTTAAATATCATATGGTTAATTCAGATCAATTCTGTATATTTATGCGTATAAACTTTCGTCACCAATGGCAATATTTACCTGGGAATTGCTTAATGGTATCAAAAGTTGGGACATGAATTTGTATTTATCCATATTGGAGCCAATAAAGCATACTCCCACATGAAAGATCTTAGACGAAATTTTTTCGCAATAAACAACTCTTCCTTTAATCTCAATCGGAATCTTTTCTGAATCAATAACCCCCAGGTGAACATGCTCTGATTTAATCGGATATTGTGTTTCAATTTGTACACCGTCAAGACTAATGTTGACCACCCGACACTCAATCCGAGAAACACTTTGAGCATCAGCTTTTGGAGATGTAATGTTTGAATGGAGATTATCGGCGACAATACGCGGGGATTTCCTACGCTCTTTTGGATTAATATTTTAAACTCCTATATTAATGTTTTAAATCTCTCTTTTGTTATCGTTTATATCTACTTAATCTTTTAGCTATAGTCTCTCGACAACTTGCTGACAATTTCATAAACATTGCCAAAAGCCTTGCTCGACTGATCAAGCTTGATCAGGGGGACCATATCGGAAACCATTTTACTGATGTGTTTGTCATAGGAAACACTTCCCAAATTTGAAGAAGGGATTGTCAGGTATTTTTCAGCGACAATTTGGACGATACGCCCAGCGTTTTCTTCTTTTTCATTTTTAACCATATTGTTAATCATTTGCAGCCGGATTTCTCCGATTTCATTTCTTAGAACCTCAATGATATTCTTTTCGTCCGACGTCTCGATGAATTGAAAAAGTTCTTTGATCGTGCGTATCTTCAGGACATTTTTAGGGTCCATGGCAATTTTAACCAGTGTCTGGAGAGATGGGTTTTTACCGGAAAGCCGGCTTAATTTTCGATAAACTGCATTCCGTACAAATATGTATGCATTCTGAATCGATGTCGGCTCAGGAGTGACGACAACAATTTTTTTATCGGCAATGAGAAAGAAATCGAGAACGTTAAAAGAGGTCCCGGCACCAAGATCGAGGACAACGTAATCCGCATCCAATCTTGTCAGATGGGAAATTAGTTTGACTTTTTGGCTAAAGTGTGGATTTGCCAGAGACAGAACATCGCTGGCACCAGCTAGGAAACGAAGGTTTTTCTCACCGGTATCAATACAAATATCTTCCAATGATTCAAATTTACGTGTAATAAAATCGTTCAGCGTTTTGGAAGGACTTTTTATTCCGAGGAGCGTATGAAGATTGGCCCCGCCAAGGTCAAGGTCAATAAGAACGGTACGGTTGTCCATTTTGGCCAGCCAAAATGCCATGATCGTGCTGATTACACTTTTTCCGGCACCACCTTTCCCTCCTCCGACGGCGAGTATTTTGGGGGAAGATTTACTTTCCGTATTCGGTTTTTCTTTCATTCACTTGGCACCTTTTGTCTCCATTTTATTTCCGATCCATTGGCGTATCTTCTACTTTTCCATAAGCGATGACCATAGGCTCCAGATCAGATTTTGTTCTGCTTCGGAACCGCAGCAGTAATCTTTGAGTATTTCGCGGTCAATATCAATCATATCCTTGAATTGAACGCCAACTATTGCTGTTTTTTTCTTCTCCACGGTAACTTCTTTGCTCCAAACTATAGTCCCCAGAATATTAAGGCTAATGGATTCTATCGGCAGACTCATTTGAATCTTAACATTTTTACCTATTAAGCCGGATAAGTTGCCGGTTTGATATTTCACGCCCAAGACAATGCAGGCCCCAGCCAAAGAAATATTGTCTGTAAATCCCCCGAGGTTTATAGGAGGCTTTCCGGTTTCGTCCTTGAAAATCTTAAGATTAACCTGCATGGGAATTTGATGTCGGGCAGCTTTTCGAACGGTTTTTGAAGGTCTTTGTGTGCGGGATTCGGTATGATGTCTATACAGGTTCCGTATCATAAGTTTAAGGTTGGGAAATTCATTGCAGATCCCAATCAGGTTCAATTTTGAGATTTTCAGCACTTCGACAAAGGTAACCGATTTGATGTCTGAAGGAGAAAGTTGTTCCCCCTCAAACGGATAAATTTCACCGAAAATATCTCCTTCCGTTAAAATCATCTCGGATTCTTTTTTGACCTTTTCCGTATTTTTAGGGCGATGGTAAGCAGTCTCTTCCGCCAAACCGGATACGATGAAGCACAACTCGTTTTCTACGTCTCCGAATTTTACCATCCAGGTTCCGGGAGGAATCGCATCGGGAACGATTTTGGCCATCAAAGCGATCATTTCGTCATACGTCAGCTTTGTGAAGAACTTTTGAACTTCCGTATCCCGTGGATTGGATTCCAAAAGGGCGGAATGGAAGGCCAAGCTTTCTTCATGCGACGGCTTGAGGATTTGCCACTCAAAGATTTTTGATGCAATGGCCTGCAGCGGCATGCCTGATTCCAAGAATAGCCGGGCTGATCTTCTAAATTGTTCGGCCGCATGAAATGATTTTTCTTTTAACAGCCGGTCGGCAAAGATTCTATGGAGCCGCGGATCATTGGGAAAGGCTTGGAGCAGGTTCTCGAACTCCTCAATGGAGTCTATCGTGATAGAACCATCAATAATGCGGTTGACAACGCTGTCCTGTCTATCAAATCTGTCAATCATTAGGCACCTATAGTTGGTGTTTAACACAAAACCATATTTATTATTTAAAACAACAATTAGTTATCCCGGAAATAACTAGGAACATATTTATAATAGTTCAGATGGGTTGTTCTTGCTTGAAGATATACCGGATCCATGTATAATTTTTACCCTCTGAAACCTGTTTGTTAAAATATTTCGTCTTTACCGAAATAAATAAAACTTGAGTATGCATGATTTGTACCATAAAAATGTGAAATTATAATTTAGGGTGATTACATACAATATCAATTGGTTATGGAGATTTAATATTTTTAGTAATAGGGCATGTGGTTTTAATAGAGTTGTTAAAATTTTGACGGTAGGAAAGACTGGGAAGAATTGGATAATAACTTGGAGATTCTTTAATTTTAGGTACTTGAAAATGGAAAGGATAATAGGAATTTGGAATAGCTAAAAAATTAAAGAAGTTGTTAATTAAAATACGGCAACTTGATATATTTCATGTCGCCGCCTTCGATCCAGATACCTTGCAAACTATCAATTTTCATATGGAATTGTAATACCATAATCACGTATCTCGAAAATGATGTCTCTTTAATTTTTGCTGATTTTTCCAGAAACCCAATTTTATGCATACCAAGTTATTATGATATGTTTAATTCAGTTTGGAAGGTAATGATGTGATATCGAATAGTGAGCTCAGATTTTGCTCAGGTTGTGCTCCAACTGAGAATATAGCACGAAAAAAGATCATTAAAAAGCGTGTGCTTTCTTGCCAGTATCGCCAGCACTCACAACAAAAATTTATATACAGATATCATGTTTTTCTGGTGTCAGTTCAAGTAAATCCTATTTTTGACCTTTGTCAAATCAGCTCCGTCTATCGACATTCCAAATTATCTTGTTTCCATCAGTTCCCGCGCCGCTATGGCCGGGGTTACCCTCTGAAGCAATTTTCAATAGTTCCTCTCTGGACAACTCTTTGATGTGCTTTATTTCTATGGAGTCTCCACCCTTTCCTGTGCATTCGTTTTTTTTTGGTGCGTAAAGCCCTTTTAATTTAAGCGCCATATCAAGCGTCTTGCGTTGGATTTCCAAGGCTTCGACTTCGTGCTTACCTACCACCTTGCCTTGACATTGGAAAAACTTGGTTTCTTTGGCGTCTAACAGTTTGATAAGTTTTAGTTTTAACCTTACGTCTGACAATCCAGCATCATCTGACCATTTATCGATCCTATTCTGTAGTTTTCTGTAGTTCTGATAGCCGATACACGCAAAGGCATTTTCTGTTTTAGCTTTGTATTGAGCGGCTTTTGCCGACCCTGTTTTATTGAAAAAAGTTTTAGAATTGGTTTCATCGGTGTAGGCTCTAAACCAAGCGTCCAGTTTGCTGATCCTCGGCTTTTTGTTCTTTTTATTTTTGTCCATCGTTCGTCTTTGGCGGGAGCGGTCTAAAAGGCTATAATCCTATCTTTGCCTGGTCAGATCCATCATTGACGTCCAGAATTTTCCGCTTTTGGTGGCCGGTTTTAGCGGTTCCGGAGTTAATTATTTATTATTTTAGAAAAAAATCGATTTTTTTGCAACGATTTTATTAAGCTTCAGGTGGTCCGATTGACCGAATGGTTAGCCATTACGATATCCATGCCGTCCCGACCTCCTTTGCATGGACCCTCAAGTTAGGGAATGGCTGGTCATTCGTCTTGAATCGCCATAAAAGGCGCTGACGTAGCGCATTCCGAAATACTCGCACGTAAGCCGAAACGGTAATTCCAACGTCGGCGGTAGTTCGGGGTTCGTGCCAGAGGCCACAACAGCCAAGGACTTGTCGAATGGTAAATAGATCGCCAAGGAGATCAATGAATAGCTTGAGTTGAGTGCTCATAATGTACCAGTAAACGGGAGTGGCGAGAATCCACAGGGGCTTCGACGCGATGGAGAGGTATATTCATGAAAAAATGATGCGCTTGAGTTGCGTTATCTTGGAG
>JAWOIY010000242.1:0-8031 GCA_046484425.1 Desulfobacterales bacterium
GTTACCGCATTTCAGATCGGGAAACTGTCTGAACGGATTAGAGCGTGTTGGGCCGAACAGCCGTGTTTCATTTCGGCAACACCCCGAAATAACATTTAATATTCAGCATATCATCGAGGACCTGATCCTGTTCGGCACTAC
This sequence comes from Desulfobacterales bacterium, assembly GCA_046484425.1. Classification (GTDB taxonomy): domain Bacteria; phylum Desulfobacterota; class Desulfobacteria; order Desulfobacterales; family UBA11574; genus UBA11574. The sequence continues at coordinate 142 of JAWOIY010000242.1, forward strand.
ACGCTCTTATTCGTGAGTTTTTCGCGGTCTGAAATGCGGTGATCTCCGGCGTAAACATCATGTCTATTTAATTATGGCCTCATTAGTAATTACCAGGCTTCCTTACCCATCTTTACCCTCTTCTCTACTCTATATCAAAACTTCTTGTTTCAACAGCAATTCCAATTACACAAATAGAACCTTATATTTTAAAGGGCGTCATCGAATGGATGTCCCCAGAATTCCTTCAAGTAAGTTCGGTTATTTTAGATGATCTTCCGTATACAATGAAAGTTCGATCATCCGTTCAAGAAGCTCGTCCGTCTGAAGGCCTGGGAAATTGTAATGAACCAGTTCTTTGCAGAACAAGTGACAAATATATCGTAGCTTGCGGCTCTTTTTCTTGCCTGCATATACGAAGTCTCTATGACCGTTGTTTATCACAATGACGTTCTTTTCCACGTCGAATCTTGAACGCCACATCTCCGACGGCGCCCGTCGATAAGTGTAACCTGGAAGCCCTTTGCGCGATCCTCCTGTCACGGCGGATTGATCCACAATCGTATCGGTAACGGTGATCAACGCCTCGTCTGTGCATTCGATCTCTCCCTGACAAACGATGAGCCTTAATGTGGTCAGAATTGGCTCCGAAGGCGCAACAAAAACGACGGATTCACTTTCGTGGTTCAAGAGTTGGCCTTCTCCGTCAACGATTTCCCACCGAAAAAGAAGATCCTTCCAAACGATTCGCCGCGCACGGTCCCGGCAAACTGCGCGGTATGTCTTTCGTCTGTCAACCGGAACAATGCTCGACTTCGGAGAAATCAGAACGCTGAACAGGGGGCCGGCATATTCATAGAACTCCTTGCGTCCATTTTGGATATCGTCATATTCAGAGACAGATTCTGACAACTCACTTTCCCGGTCATTTAGGCCCTTGGTGTTGCCCGTTTCCGATGCCAAAGAAAAAAGAGCGTCTGTCTTTTTTTTACTTTTTCTGGCATGGATATCGAACCAGTCATACTCCTCTTGTGGAAGACGCAGAAACGCCTCCCTGAGCGCACGCTGAACCTTGCGCAAAATTCGTCGGCTGGACCGTTCTTCCTCCGCCTTGCGCTGTTCTTGGATTATCTGTTGCAACTGATTTTCAACCGGCTCCATTGCACAACAAAACGCGTCAAATTTTTCATCTCGAATGATACCTTGTCGCGTTCCCGGCGTAAGGTTCAGGAATGTTGCGTCAAGAATGCCTTGCAGATAACCCGCTGTCCACGGTTCCTTCTGAAAATTATCGATATCCGTAATCGATGGCAAAATTCGCGTGCCGCGTCGATATAATCCAACCTGGTTGGCGGAACCGGGATCACTGAGGTACAGTTCCAAATAAATATCGCCCGGACCACCCTCGGCAGGTTTGAGACCATGAAGCAAGCGTCCGGTGAACTGACGGGGAACCACAATATACTCTGTACGGCTTGTTCGATCCAGAACCTTGATCTGTACCCCCGATTCTTTGATCCGGTCTCTGAGTTCGGCCGAAAGATACCGCTGGATCTTCTCCCCTGTAAGAGATCGCAGCCCCGGTAACAATGGATAGATTGTCAAATCTGTCCCTTTGAAAGGGATCAATATACGTTTCCTGGAAACCGTGAAGTTCGGTGAGTCTTTGGTCATTATCATTTCATATGTGTTTCCGTCGGCTCCGCAAGAGGTGATACTAAGGTTCCGGCCAACTGTCCAAAAGCTTAAAAGACCAATCCCGAATTCGCCTTGGATCCCTTTTACGCCTTCAGCTTTCAATCGCTGTTTGATGGAGTCGCAAATGTGAGTGGCCACGTGATGAAAATTGGGCAACCCATTACTGTCTTTTAAGATTCCTTCACCGTCATCACTGATCTTGAGATAAAATTCTCCCTTCTTCTTGCCTCTGGTGATGACGATTTGTCTGGCCCGGGCATCAATGCTGTTTTCCACAAATTCAGCCACTGCTTTCATCGGATTGGCTTGTGAACTGGCGATGATGCTGATCGCATTCCAATGATCTGCTATACGCAGTTTTCCAACAGGCGCTTTCTTTTTATTTCTTTTTCGATCCGATCTCACCACCTTTGACCTCTCAATATTATTTTACAACTCTTAATGCATAATTCGAAGCTTGTATTATGTGTTATAGCAGCATCTTATCCACTATTCAAGGTGCTTTTATCCAAATCAAACCTTAATTGTATGATCCCGCATTCCAAATCGGAAAAGACCGCCGATACGGCCACGATTGATAAAAGCGAAAGACTGATCCTCAGGATCCCTGCTCCGGACAGCATCATAGGACCCTTATAAGTTGATAAGGTTTTCTATTTCGCACCAGTAAGGCAAGAAATTTCTATATCAAAACAATTTATCATTCAGATAGTCAATTAAATTCGTGTAGTTCAATCCGGTCTTATTCGCCAACCGTATATTTTGCAAGGAAGTTAAAATTTGATCCCAATACATTACATGGATATTTTCGCACAAAGCAGGATAATCTTTGATATCTTTCCTGTAACTTCCAATTTTTTCAATTATAGTTGACGGATTCGATTTATAATCGTTTAATTTATCGATGGAATATGTGTTTGTTTTTAGTGTCAGCAGGATAAAAGAAAACTCTTTTGCCCTTTTTTTTGCAGCCCAGCTACCCACATCAATGTTTCTTATAATCTCATCCCGGTTAGGATCATGCGTCGTGTTTTTGCTTATATCTTCTTTATATTTTGCTTCGATGAATATCAGCTTCTTTGAAGTTTCGACAGTAAGGTCTACATGCGTCTCTCCTTCCGGGACGGATCTTAAAAGCGGAGGAAAATGTTTGTCCCAAAATCTTAGCAATGGGTCTATGAATTGTTCATCTTTATCAAGTATGATTTGGGGGAATATCCCCGAAAACCAACTCTCAGGATTCGATTTTTCGAGTGTCTTGAAGAGATTCCACGTCATGGCATCCTCAGAATTTTCGCTACCCAGATAAGAAAGTCCTTTGACATTCCCCCTGCCATAACGCCAATTTCTGGCCTGCCTGGCGACTGCGGGATCATCCGGATCAACGACCAGGTTGTCTTTAAAATTAACAAAAATTTTTACGCCGGTATCTGAGTATATGAATTTCCGACCCATTTCATCTTTTTCTATGCACTCTATCATTATTGATAAACCTCTATTATTTGTTTTCTTTGAATTTTTGTCTTTTTGCGGTAACACGTTGAGAAACTGCATTATAAAATATAATGAGACAGGATGGGGGGTCCCGCTAATCTCATTGTGCGGTGGAGACAGATGCCCTTCTGCGACGAGACGCAGGTTTTTTCCTTCGTTTTTTCCGTGCAGAAACAGGATTAGGCATGGTGAGCCATTCTTCCTCGGGCTCGATGCAGCTCAGCTTCTGTTCGATGAATGCCTCGATGTCGGGAATGTAGAAGGCGTCTTCCTCATCGGCGAAGCTGATAGAGGTACCGCTGGCACCCGCCCTGCCGGTACGCCCGATTCGGTGGACGTAATTTTCCGGATCACGGGGCAGCATGAAATTAATGACGTGATCCATTCCTTCAATGTGGATGCCGCGTCCGGCAACATCCGTTGCCACCAGAATTCGAATCTTTCCGGCCTTGAAGGCCTCGAGGCGACGAATCCGCTTGTTTTGGGGGATATCACCTGAGAGCGTCGAACAGTTGATGCCATGGCGGGCCAACATCTCTGCGAGTTTTCTCACCTCGTCGCGCCTGTTGCAAAAAATCAGGACACGCTTTAGATTCTGTCGATGGATGATGTTGAACAGGAGTGCAAATTTATCGATGGTGGTCACGATGTAGACGACCTGCTCCACCGTATCCACCGCAATATGTTCCGGTTCGATTTCTACGGTTACAGAGTTATGGGTCCATTGGGAAGCGAGTCGTATAATTTCACCGGTCAGCGTCGCGCTAAAGAGCAGCGTCTGGCGCTTGTCTTTTACGGGAGTGCTGGAGATAATCTTTCGCACATCGGGGATAAAACCCATGTCGAGCATTCGGTCTGCCTCGTCGATGATCAGCACCTCGATCTTTTTCAGGGTGAGGTCGCGGTGCCGCTGAAAGTCGAGCAGCCTCCCGGGCGTTGCAACGACAATATCCACCGGATTGGCGAAAAGTTGCTTTCTCTGTTTTTCATAATCCATGCCACCGAACACGGAAATGGTTTGAATGTCCGTGTACTTTGATAAATCACGAGCTTCCTCGGAGATTTGGAGAACCAACTCCCGGGTGGGGGCTAAAACCAGAATCCGGGGCTCGCCTGGTTTTCGCTTGTCCTGGATGGGGTTATTCAGCATCCGAGTGATGACGGAGATCAGGAATGCGGCCGTCTTCCCCGTTCCGGTTTGAGCCCGGCCGCTGGCATCCTTGCCGGACAGACTGCTGGGGAGGATTTTGGCCTGGATCGGTGTACAGTACTCGAAGCCGAGATCGCTGATGGCATGAAGCAGCGGGTCGGGAAGATCGAAATCGTGAAACCGCATCTTGCCTTCGGCCGGCGGGACCTTGAATTGTGAAACATCCCACCTCGCTTTCATTGATTCGCCGGCGAATGTTGCCGGTACATCCCCGCTTTGTCGAATCTTCTTTCCTTTTATACGAGAGTCGCGCCTATGAACAGAAGGACTTTTTTGATTTTGTCGGTTTAATTTATTGATGATATCTCTCAATCAAAATGCTAATAACATTTTTTACAGCAGGACTTTTTTTTGCCCTGTTCGATGTTTAATGATAACAACTTTTTGGGAAAAATCAAGTTATTGTCTCGGGATTCGCATATCCTGTCTTTCCCTGTGTTCTAATTATCGCAAGACGGAACTGTTTTAACATTCATAAATGGGGACAAAGTTTGAACACCAACCCTTTTTAATTTTTGTCAGGAATCCTCCCGGTCATCAGGGCAACCTTAAGCCCGCCATGCGGCAGCAGATGAGTGGTCGATCTGAAGGGAAGCATTCCGGCAAGGCGAGGATCGGGCAAAATCAGGACAAATTTCCACCCTTTGTATTCTTTTTTCAGTTTCTCGCAGACGGACAGCAAAAGTGCTTCACTTTCTCGTCGCGATCCCAGCCGCCGCCCAAACGGCGGGTTAAGTGTCACCAGCCCGGGACGATTTGTCAGTTCAGTTGGCGAAAGATCGAAAAAATCCCGGGTAGAAACGGCGACGATGCGGGACAGGCTGTGTTGGGTCACGCTGTCTTTAAGTTCGCAAGCCGCCCGGTCGTCCCGGTCCGAGGCAAAGATGAAAGGGGTGTTTGTTCGAACGATCTCCTTTTCTGCCGTCTGTTTCATATGCTGCCATCGTTTGTGTTGAAACGACGGCCATTCCATAAAGGCAAAATTCCTGAACCTGCCCGGTGGAATCTTCAGGGCTATCAAGGCGGCCTCAATGGCAAATGTGCCGGAACCGCACATGGGGTCTACAAGGGGTTCTGACCCGGTATACCCGGAAAGTATCAGGGCGGCGGCGGCGAGGGTCTCTCGAATGGGTGCCTTGGCTGTGCGGGGTTTGATGCCTCGCTTGTGAAGCAGATCGCCGCTGCTGTCAATGGACAGGGTAACACGGTTATCGAACAACCGGACAAAGATCTGCTGGGTGACGGTCGGTTCTGCGGTGGCTTCCCCTGAGAATTCGTTTTGCGCAAAACGGAAGGCAATACTTGCCTGAACAAGCCCGGCAACGGCGTCCTTATGATAAAGCCTTGAATGCCGGGAGGTTACGCGGATTTGGGTCGGGGCACCCGGCAGTATAAAAAGCTCCCAGGGGACAGCGATCAGGTTTTTTTCGAGTTTCCGAAAATTAGCGGCATGAAACGACTCGATGCGCATGAGGAGCCGGTTGGCGGTGCGAAGGTTCAGGTTGGCAAGGTAGCAGTCTTGAAGCCGCCCCTCGAATTTAATCCCGCCCTCGACGATCGCCATGGGTGTCCCGGGCGGCAAGAGGACCTTCAGTTCCTCTCGGCAGATCGTTTCAAGGCCCGGTGCGATTGCGGCAAAAAACTGTTTTTTTCGACCGATCACATGCCGTTTTATCCGTTTTTTAAGCGGCGTTTCAGTTGTCGCTCCGGTCATTTCTTTTCCATTTCATTCCATGCTTTATATTATTTCTAAAAATCCTGGTCTTTTCTTCTCTTGAGAGTTTGTTTTTAGCCACAAAAATGGCCATTTAAGGCCTTATCTGTCGTAAAATATGATCGTTTTATACAATATCTCAATATGTTGCTGTGGCCCGATCCTCATTCTCACACAGGCATATCTGCCGATATTGTGATAAAAACCAAAAAATTGGGACGTAAAATGTGATTATAGTCACACTTTACGTCTCTTTCTGCAACCCAATGTCCCCGGACCCCAGATTGCCACCAGTGGCAACCAAACAGATATTGAATCCATGATTGTTCGAATTGAAGACGAGGGTAGGAGTATGCCATGTTTCTTTAACAAGAGAAAAAGAAATGTTTTGCAAGGTGTTTTAAAATATTAAGAGTCGTCCCTGAAGTCCTATCCATGAACCCTGAACCTTGAACCGGGAACCTTTCAAAATTGAAGCTTACAGCGAAGGCTGATAATCAAGGATCAAGGTTTGACCGCAAGTCCCCCTGGTAGGAACTATAAACTTATGTACGTTTATTTCCCTTTAGCTCGATCCGCCCGAAAAAGACGGGCCGACGAAAGGATCAAGCATACCACCCGACCCGGTATACTCTTCTCGCTTTCTCATGGTGCCGGAAGACATTAGTTTCTCCACATCCTTACACTGGCATTCTGGACATTGGGGGGACGGGTCACTGGAAAACAGCACGAGTACTTCAAAGCAGTGAGAACAGTCTTTACACTCATATTCGTAAATTGGCATTATCTCCTCCGCAAAAAATTAAAAGGTTTAATCAATTATACATTTTGGGGCTGCCTGCAATCCCTACAAGCAACCTTTATAACACTGGTACCTAAATTTAATCAATTTTTATATTTATGGACGCCCCCCAATTCCTACGTAACCTCTATTGATGCAAAAAAAGAACCGCGTAAATTCAACCCCGTCCCTCTTTTATTGCAGTTTGAAAGCCGAGCAACTTGTATTGAAAAGACGTCTTAAACAGCTCTTTTTGACCCAAAAAGAGGGGTTTAAGAGCGTTTCAACCCTATTTTTTAACCGCTTTACCAATTATTATATATGATTACCGCGGCCCGACCCCAGCCCCGAAAGTATTATTGCCGAATAATTTGAAACTTATCTGTTCAATGATTATTTTTAAATAAAGAAAAAAGATAGAATAAAGCAGAATGAATACCAAATATGTTGAAATTTATGCCGACGTTAGGATGATTGTCAGATACGCCATAGTAAAATGTATAAAATACAGGGAGATCGGCCGGACTAAAGCCAAATATGTGGATGGCCTGGCGGATACCCGACAACTGCCGGCTCAGCTTCAATCGGGAGTCTGGTGTAAAAATTTAAAAAATAAATTGTGCTATGGATTTTCTTTTAAGAAAACTCATCCGGGATGTAACCCGGTTTTACGATCAATATTACATGGGGGATCCTTATGTTAAATGTCTCCATTTGGTGTTTCTTGAAGAGATGTTCAATCCGGACAGATTTAAGAATACGGCAGATCTGGCGGCAGAGAGAGTTGCTTTTTTGACCGAAGTTCAGGAAGAAGTTAATAAAACGATGTACTAAGTGCTTGAATAGAAATAGTCTTTTGAAGGGTTGATGCGCGATGCCTCAAATAAGGCTTCAATCCAATTAAGGTGAAGGTTTAAAACCGAAATCAATTCTATGTTCTCTTGATCATCATCTAAAAGGCACCTCCCAATCGTAAAAAAGGCAAATCCAGTGAAATGAATTTGCCCTTTATAG
>JAWOIY010000072.1:0-23251 GCA_046484425.1 Desulfobacterales bacterium
CGGGAAATGGTTAAAAGTTCCGGAAGATATGAATGGTAGACGATTTTAACAATAGTTCCAAAGACCGTTTCCCCGATTTAGAACGGTTCATTCGAAGTATTCAGCATATCGAAGGAAACCCGGAATGTTTCGGAAAAACAGACGGGTACTGTGACCGGGAAGATTGTCTGTGGCGCGAATACTGCCTGAAAGAAAAATAATTTGTTTGCAGGAGGTCAACCTTTTGAAGATGAATCGCTTCAAGTATGCTTAAAACAGATTTGTTTCGAAAATTTAAACGGTTACATTTATTTTGTTTTTTTATTTAACGGAATTTTGTTTTCGTTTAATCGGGTGTTGCATTTAAGGAGGTATTAGATGTCAAAAGTCAAATCAAAACAGAAAATTAAACAGAGAAGATGGACGTTTACATTGGATGCGGCGGAAGCCAAAGAGGTCATCCTGATGGGAGATTTTAACGATTGGAATCCGGAAAGACACCCTATGCAAAGGGATAAAAATGGGATGTGGAATAAGGTGGTGATGCTCACACCCGGAGATTATCAATACAAGTTCCTGGTAGACGGGCAGTGGAGAGAAGACCCCTTGAACGACCATCTATGCCCGAACCGTTTCGGAACTTACAACAGTGTTATTAAAATGCCTGAGGTTTAATTCGCACGATTTTCTTTCAGCAAGTCTGATCGCATCAACATAAAGGGCAGAAGGGACAAAGCGGACAGGTTCGAAGAGTCCGTTCGCCGGATAACAGGAAGGCATCGGTTTGACCTTAGAAATAGTAGTGCGCCAACGATAAGGAGCGAAACAATGGCATCCAATTTCAGAATCTTTTGTCACCAAAACAGCGACAATCTCCATCTGAAGCTCATGGGAGACTTTGATGGTTCATCCGCCTATGAACTGATCAATACACTGATGAAATATAACGGCAATGCCAGAAGAATTTTTATTCACACGTGCGCGCTTTCTTCTGTTCATCCTTTTGGACTGAATGTGTTTCAAAAAAACAGTTCTGTCAAAAAATTATCCCAACACCTGACATTCACCGGAGAATATGGGGACACAATTGCATTGCAGGGAAGCCATGCACTCTGATGATGTCCGGACAAAGGTATAGATCCAAAGGAGAATCAGATCATGATCAGCTCTCCAACCAACCCCCGAGTTTTGATGGTGACCCCTGAGGTTACCTATCTCCCCCATGGCATGGGGCAATATTCCGATAGTTTAAATGCCAAAGCAGGGGGGCTTGCAGATGTGTCGGCGGCCTTGATCAGTGCACTGTACAATCAAGGGGCCGATGTCCACGTGGCCCTTCCGGACTATCGATCCATATTCAACGGCAATTCGTCTCCATTTGCGAAAAGGGAGCTTGGTAAAATAAGAAACAGTGTCCCGGATGAAAGAATTCATCTGGCGCAGGACCGGGCTTTTTTCTATCTGAATCATATCTATTCCGGAAATAAGTTTGAAAACGTTAAAATTTCGTTCGCCTTCCAGAGAGAAGTGATCAACAACATTGTTCCCAAAGTTCAGCCGGATTTAATCCATTGCAATGATTGGATGACGGCCCTGATTCCGGCCATGGCCCGACAATTGGGGATTCCCTGCCTGTTTACCGTTCACAATATTCATACGGTTAAAAGCACGCTTTCTGAAATCGAAGACAGGGGTATCGACGGTGCCTCATTCTGGCAGAACCTTTATTATGAATCTTTCCCCTCCAATTATGAAAATACAAGGAACTCAATTCCTGTTGATTTTCTTACCAGCGGTGTTTTTTCAGCCCATTTTGTAAATACCGTGAGCCCGAAATTTTTGGAAGAGATGATCGAAGGGCGTCACGGTTTTGTGAAAGATTGCATGAAACAGGAGCTGGCCAACAAAAGAAACGCCGGATGCGCCCTTGGGATTTTAAACGCCCCTGACCCTTCTTACAACCCAACCATTGATGAGGTTCAGCCCTTCATGTACTCCCCGGCAAATCATGTTTTGGGGAAAAAGACCAATAAACGGATTTTTCAAAAAAATTTGGGTTTAATTCAGGACACGGAAGCACCCATCTTTTTTTGGCCTTCCCGCCTGGACCCGGTTCAAAAGGGATGCCAGTTGCTGGCTGATATACTTTATGATGTCGTTGTTCGTTATTGGAAACGGAATCTTGAGATTGTTTTCGTGGCAGACGGAGAATTTCAAAGACATTTTAAAGACATCGTTCGTTTGCATAATTTATCAGGCCGTGTGGCGATATGCGGTTTCAACGAGCGGTTGGCCCGCCTAGCCTATGGTGCGTCCGATTTTGTGTTAATGCCTTCGAGCTTCGAACCTTGCGGACTCCCGCAGATGATCGGATCGATCTACGGCGCCCTTCCGGTGGCGCACGATACCGGAGGCATCCATGACACGGTCACACATTTGGACGAATCAAAAGGTACGGGCAACGGATTTTTGTTCAGAACATTCGACTCGGGGGGTCTTTCGTGGGCCATTGATCAGGCCATGAAGTTCTTTATGATGCCTCCTCACATCAAAAAAAGGCAGGTCCGTCGAATAATGACCGAAAGCGCCGCAACATTCAATCATCAGGTCACCGCCCAACAGTATATCGATATTTATGAAAAGATGCTCCGGCGGCCGCTCGTTTACCGGAAACATTCCGATGATTCTGAGATCAATAAAATTGCCGGTAAAAAAAGTCTTCATAAATCCATCATTCGAGACTTTGCGCATTACGGTATTCTGACGGAACTTTCGGACGAACAGAATATTATTCGGTTTCCGACAAAAAAGCGGCGTGTTGAAAAAAAGGAATCAAGATTGCACCGGGTGAACGAATAATAAGGAATTCATCAAGGATAAAATTAACATCCGATCGGAACACACCGATAAAATGGTCGAAGGAATATCCGCCGGCCCTCTTCCTGCAAAAAAGGTTTTTAAGGTCGGAATACCATTTCAGGAGCTCATCCAGACCATAAAGGATGAGGAGATCGATCTTGTGGTAATGGGTTCCAAGGGGCGAAGTAACATTGAAGACATTCTTTTCGGTTCAACAGCAGAAAAAATGTTTCAACACTGTCCTAAGCCGCTGTTAAGTATACGCACAAATGGGCGTGGGTAAATTCCGCGAGCCTGGCGCTTTGCGAACGGCTCAACCTGGATTTCAGTAATAACCGGTTTCCAATACCTTTATCAGTTCCTTATATTCAATTGCCAAATAGTCTTTCAAATCTATCATGGAATGATTGATCAGTTTCTTGAGGCCCGCCAAAGATCGGGTGGGTTTTTGAGCAAAACGTCGTGCCGTATCCAGCGCAGCGGTTTCAAGTTCTTCCTGGGGGACAACCTTGTCTACAATACGAAGTTCCAAGGCTTCATCCGCGGTGATATCCTTTTCGGACAACAGGATTTCCAAAGCCTTGCTTCGACCCAGCCGTCTGGAGAGAAAAAAAGCGCCGCCGCCGATAGGGATCAATCCCAGTTTGTAATAAGGATTCTGAAAAACCGTGTTGTCGGCAACGATCCTATAGTCGCAGGCAAGGCTGAAGTTTAAAAATAGAGATATTACCTTCCCCCTGTTCGCATGCACCACGATTTTATTTAATTCCACTATTTTTAAAATGATTTGAGCAAACACATTGTGCAACCTGTGAACATCATTTTCATAAAATCTCGAGGATAACACCTGACGATAAAAATCAAAATATTCTTCACTTCCCTTAACCTCCTGGGAACTCATAATAACGACGATCTTGATAGAATCCGTTGTAGAAATTTTGTCAAGATAATCGATCACCTTATCTCTTTCACTCAAATCAGTTGCACGAAAAAGAAGGTTTTCTTTTAAACGGAGGACGATGATATCATCAAGTTTTTCTGCCGTAAAGAATTCGCATTCCTTATCAAGATGGACTGTTTCATTCATTTTGTTACCGCCTTTCAGCCGGTCGGCTATCATGCTCATTCCCAAAAGTCTAAACTCTTGGGCATTTTGTAAACACAAAAAAACCTGCCACGAGAGAAATCCAACCTAATAAACAGCAAGAATTATGCCATTTAAAGATATTCTTTTACGTTTTTACAAAGTGTAAAAAATACTGACATCATTTCTTTTTTTTCCAATAAAGAAATATGGATGAAGTCAGATAAAAATTTCCGCTTTATCAAATAGCTAAATCGAATCACCTTTAAATCATGCCTTTGGCATACCTTTTGCGGTTGATAGGAATAACTCAAAATATTCTTACTTTATCCAGGTTATCAAAGGAGCCCGTTATGTATAATAAAATACTGGTCCCTCTGGACGGTTCGAAGCGAGCGGAAGCCGTTTTGCCCCATGCAGAGGAAATGGCGAATCGATACGGTGCTGAAATCATTTTACTTCGTGTTGAGGAATTGCATATCATGCTTGAGTGGGATGAGGTCGTAGATTTGGCGAAATGTCATGAAAAGTTTGATACGCGAAAAAAGGTCTCGGAATCTTATCTGGCGCAACACGAAAAAAAAATCCGAGAAAAGGGGATTAAAGTAAACGCACATGTTGTGTACGGCCCGGTGGTGAAATCGATATTAACCGTCGCCGAAGAAATGGACGTGGATATTATTGTAATGGCGAGTCACGGTCTTAGCGGTTTGCCCCGAACCTTTTATGGCAGTGTAGCAGCAGGGGTACTGCAAAAAGTCGACCGTCCATTGCTGATCATCAGAACCCGAAGAATCGAACAGGACTTGCGGGACCTGATGTCTGAATCGGCATAAGTGAGCGCCTTCCGCAACTTGTCAAAACTCCCAGCCCTTGGGGCTGGTGGGTGAAAATTAAAAAGCACGAAATCTGATTTTTTTCGTGCTTTTTCGTTATAAAAAACCTTGTGTTTATACGGCTTGTCCGAATTATGGGAGTTCTTTGGCAAACTTTTTCTTAAAAGCCACTTCAACAATCTCCGCCGCATCTTTTGTGTTCGTGATATAGTCACAATTGATCACCATATCAAATTCATACGGCACCGCATCTTTTTTGTCAAAAGCCTTTTTAAAAAATTTTCTTTGTTCCTTATCGAGTTCCGGTAATTTTTCAGCAGCCTCCTTTTCACTCGACTTAAGAATTCTGGCCAGCCGTTTAATTCGATGCTCATCCGAACTGATAAATCGAACCGCCAGTACCCGGTCCCGGGGAATTATTAAATGGGCCCCCCTGCCGACGAACAAAGTGGGCTTAAGGCCGGCAAGGGCAATCACCACGTTGGCAAGATGCCGGCTATAGTCGCTTTTGATAAAAGATTTTTCACCGAAAAGAAGTTTTGAAAATTCGTTCAAAATGCCTGGATATCGTTCATCGAAGTAGGCAACCGTTTGTTCGCTCAATTTGGCTTCCAGGGCGATATGCATCAGCAATTCTCGGTCGACCACATCATAGTTGATCTTTTTTGCCAAAATATCTGCAATTTCCAGGGCTCCAACACCTATTTTTCGAGAAAAAGTAATCGTGGGGAAAATTTCAGGCCTTCCTTCCTTGATTTTCTTTTCAACCCATTTTTTTTCCAGATCACGGAAATATTTATCGGCCAGTTGGGAACCGGTGGGGCGTTTTGTTTCGTACATTCCCGGCATGTATTTCATGCCTCCGATTTGTACAGACATCGTATACCTCCTTTTTTAACCCATTAAGCACTTTAAGTATTATGTATTCCTCCACGTTCGATACAAGAAGATCTCAAAACTATTTTAACGTTTATTTTTGCAACTATTGTGCCACGAAAAAATCGAACGAAATGATACCATAATCAACTGATTTAACGGGTAATATTGTTTTAAAAACCATCAAAAAACATCTGCGGCGGTCAAGAAATCTGTCCGTTTTTTTTACATACTGTAAAGAGAAAAAAATTAGTACGTATTCAGGGGGTGCGCTCCCCCGTTTCACTCCGACGTCTACGTGTCTGGTAATTTCAATAACTTAGCAGCGGTGGCATTCCTGCCCCCTCCGCGTTCTCCCACAAAAGGGCCTGCGGGAGCCGCGGTCTCCCCCACTGCTAAGTTATTGAAATTACGAAGCCACTTCGCCAATATCGTTTCACGGGAAAGCGCACCCCCTGAATACGTACAAAAATTATGACTGTGCTCGATAAATACTAAACGCATCAGTTTATTTATGTGTTTACAAGACAAACTCCACGACTCCTCAATTACATAGATCAGGTTGTTGGCTTCTTCTTCCCCTGGAAGATTTGAATTTTGGGCAGGACGAACCAACAGAAACCCATTTTCGTATTTTACACGTTGTAAAAATATCCGACAGACTGTTTATCAATTTTTGGACAATGTCTCTGTGAAATCGAATTTATTTTAAATTATTACAATATGTTAAAACAGTTCGGACGGAACTTTTATTTCTGGAATAGTTATTGCTTCATGTAATGTTACGGTCGTCAAGCAATTAAAACATAACAAGCTTGGGGCTTCACCAATCGGAATGTTGGAATACCGGAATAATGGGTTCTGGGATAATGCAATTCGAGACAATTATTAAAACTTCAAAAATGTAATAGATTTTCATTTAGTTGTAGAATTTCCGAGACTAAATTGACATCGAATCTATAGGAAATACGGCAGGAAAGGAAAGATCATCATGAAAAATAAATCTAAACAAAAAGTACTACTGACGTTTGACGGATCTGAACATGCTTTTCATGCAATAAATTATGTAAGTAAACTTGCCCCCTTTCATAAAATGAAGATTGTTCTTTTTAATGTGTTCAGCGGTATACCCGAATCTTATTTGGATCTTGAAAAAGACCCTCTGTTCAGTCGATCCTCCCGGGAAGTCAAGGCGTGGGAAATGCAGCAGAAGAAAGAGATACAAAAATCCATGGATACAGCAAGACAAAAACTTCTCCATTCGGGGTTTCATCCGGATGCGGTTACAATAAAAATTCATAACAGAAAAGAAGGTATTGCCCGGGATATCGTTAAAGAAGCCGGGAAAGGGTATAGTGCAGTGATTATCGGACGCAGGGGCATGGGCACCTATAAAGAAATCATTGTCGGAAGTGTTGCCAAAAAAATCGTTGAGAGAGTGGTGTTCCTGCCGGTTTTGATGATCGGCGAAATACCTCCTGACAACAAATTTCTTGTGGCGCTCGACAGCTCGGAAAATGCCGTTCGGGCGGTAGATTATGTTGCTCAGATAATGGGTGGTTTCGATTTCAATATAAACTTGTTTCACGCTATCCGCGGTGATCAGTCTGTTCATTCGGGTATCGCGCATCTATTTTTCCCAAAAGAGAGCCTGGAGGAGGCGGAGGCTGCGGCAATTGCTGTTTTCGACAAAGCAAAACGCCGATTGGAAGAAGCCGGTTTCACATCCGACCAAATTAATACCAAGCTGGTTTCCGGCGTTCCCAGTCGCGCCGAGGCGATCGTCAAAGAAGCGAGGGAGGGAGATTACGGTACCATCGTTTTAGGCCGAAGAGGTTTGTCGAGGGTTCAGGAATTCTTTTTAGGAAGGGTGAGTAACAAGGTCATTCACATTATCAGAAGAAGAGCGATATGGATTGTGACCTAATGGTGCCAAATTCAGTTTAACCAATTAAGAAAGGAGGATCATCATGACAGATGTTAAGGATTTCAAAAATTTCGATTTTTTTAATGCGTTTTCAGAAGCTCAGCTGAAAGAAATTGCGAAAGTCACGGAGAAAAAAACCTTTAAAAAGGGAAGTGAAATTTATAAGGAAGGTACTCGGGCAAACCACATTTTTCTGGTTTCCAAAGGGTGGGTGAGCCTGCGAAAGATCGATCCGGAAAAAGATATCGGCATTTCTTTCGAAAACAGGGAAAAAGGAGAACTCTTTGGTACGGCATGTTTTATGAAACCTCAGGAATATACGTTGAATGCCATATGTATGGAGGATTCTGAGGTCTTGGCCATGAATGCCGATAAATTGTTCGACCTTTTTCAAAAGGATAACGAAATTGGATACCGTTTCATAAAAGAAGTCGCAAAGGTCTATTTCGAGCGCTATAAAAGCGTAAAAAAGCAACTTCATGAAATGGTCAAAGCCCCTGCGATTATAACGGCTCTTCCGGGATAAATGTCTTATATTGATTGGAAAACAAAGGTTGGAAACAGTCCTTTCATACGTTTGGTCCGGTCAAATTCCTCTTAAGAGTCAATAAAGGAGAAGCATGATGAAAGAGAGCATTTATAAAATCATAGAACTGGTGGGAAGCAGTAGTTCCTCATGGGAGGATGCGGCTAAAAATGCCGTAGAGACAGCATCCAAAACGCTTAGAGGTCTCAGGATCGGTGAAATTAACAAGTTGGATCTAAAGATCGAAGACGGAAAAGTGGTTGCTTATCGTGCCAGGGTAAATCTTTCCTTCAAATATGAAGGTGAATAGATCATTCTTGAAGGGGGGGCAACGCACAAGAAATATGGTTGCCCCCTTTTTTTATTTCCTTATACGTTAATTGCTCCGATATATGGCGATACCGGTTTAGCCGTCACACCGGATTGGATGCTGGGTGCGCGCTTCGGTGTGGGCGGTTTTTCGGCATTTACTGTGGTGCCAGGGTGCAAAAATATTTTCCCGCCAGAACTATAAAGCTCATATTAGGAATTGCATTTCTTTTTCTCGCATTATAATATATGATCAATTTCTTCTAACCATATTGAATTGAAGCATATTCGGAACATCTAATTAGAATAAATCTTATTTCTTACATCAAGGAGGCAATTTCTATGACTGAAGGAATTAAAGTCATGCTGGTGGATGACGAGAAAAGATTTTTAGAATCATTGGCAAAGCGTTTGAGAAAGAGAAAACAATATGTGATAACCGCCGAAAGCGGACCGGAAGCCCTGGAACAGATGGAACGAGAGTCAATTGACGTGGTAATTTGTGACGTCAAGATGCCGGGGATGACCGGGATTGAAACCCTGCGGGAGATAAAACGTCGTTTTCCTGATACCGAAGTCATCATGCTTACGGGCTATGCAACAATAGAATCCGGACTCGAAGGCATACGACTCGGAGCCTTTGATTACCTGATGAAGCCAACCGATGTTGAAATTCTGATCGATAAAATGGAGGCGGCATACGAGAATAAGACAAAGCGAAACCTCAAAATTCGCAGCGCTGAATTCGAACGTGACCGAGGACTAATCCCCGACGAGATAATCCTGAAAGAGATCGCAAGCCGTGATATCCCCCACCTCTATCCCGACAGCTCACTTGCAGATGCGGTACGTATTTTCAAGAAAAAACCGGATGTTCCCTCTCCGGAACAGCTCTATGTAATTGATGAATCAGGCGGACTTCTCGGAAAGGTGGGCCGCAGTCACATCCTCACGGCAGTTGCTCCCATATTTCAGGATGAAAAAATCATTAATGGGCATGACCTTACCTGGAAAGAGTTTCTCAATAAAGGATATGGCTCTAAGGGCACCCTGCCGATAAGTGGGATTATGCAAAAAGAGTTGAAATTTTTAGAAGCGGATGCACATATCTTAGAGGCAATAACGTTCATGATCGATAATAACTTAGATGTACTTCCCGTTGTGGAAGGGAGAAAATTTATAGGAATCGTTCGGATGTACGATCTTCTCTTAATAGTCGACGATTTTGTGGCCGAAGCGCTTTAGCCACACATTTGAAGACACGTCTGCGGGAGGTGAAACATGGCTGTTATAACCGTTTCTGGACTATATGCTTCAGGGAGAAAGGAGTTCGGCAAAAAGCTTTCCATGAAGCTAAACTACGATTACGTCGACAGGGAGATAATTCGGGAACTGGCGCGGTGTGCAAATATATCTGAAGAATTTGCCGAATCCTATGAAGATGGTCGATTCAGAGGACTTATGCAGATTCTCTCCGATACGATTAGCAAAGGGTTCATCAAAAGGCTTGTAGGTGACAGCTCCGGGTATATAGATTCCAAGATTTACTTCAAATTGCTTGAAGAGATTGTGCTTTCTTTCGCCAAAAGGGACAATATTGTCATAGCCGGACGTGGGAGTCACTGTGTTCTTCAGGGTTATGAGGGCGCATATTTTATAAAAATTTTGGCCGACTGGGAAGACAGAATCGAGTACGCTAATAAATCATTAGGATTGCAAGTTGATGATATCGAAGGCTATATCCGCGAACAGGATGAAAAAGATAGGAAATTCATGAAGTACTTCTACGACGTTGACTGGTTAGACCCTTCACTATTTAGCTTAATGATAAACCTGAGCGAACTAAGTATGGAGGAAGGTATACAACAGGTCGTTGATCTGATTTCAGAGTAGGCAGCTTTTTACCATTTAAGTGATTAGGGACGGGTGATGAACGCCCTGTTCAAATCCAGGTTAAGAAACGCTACAGAGTTTCGATCGCTTCATAGGAACTGATGAGTCGATCCCGAAGCAACAAAACGAGCTTTTCCAATATTTTTATTCGGATCTTCGAATCCTTAACCATAGTGTCTCTAAGATCCGAACAGTGCATTGAAACAATCCTGGTCGGCTTTTCGCATATTGCGGAGCACATATGGACGTGTTGTTTTCCGATAAGTGTGTACCAGCTTCCCATAACCCGTCTGTTCGCTCGTTCTATGAGTGAAAAAACATTAATCTTCGCCTTGCGAGTGCCTCCGAGATCGAACTTTCTTTCGAGAGTGACACGTCCTGTGGCCAAAACATATAATTTTGTCCCGATGCTGCCTTGTTCATAAATCTTGTCTCCAGCTTCAAATTCTTCGATTTGGCATAAATCGGTAATAGATCGCAATTCATTGTTGGAAAGTTCACAAAAGAGATCACACATTTTCAAAACTTTAGTAATTTCTTCAATACCCATTTAAGACCTCCGGATTAACGATTCTTCAGAGCTTTTTCATTTGGTTCTTCTCCCATCAAACAGTACACGATTTTAAAAAAGGATGATCCATTCCGCTCAGTTAGATAATATGACAATAAAGCAGCAAGAATCGTACCACTTTATAACCGACCATAATACTTTTTAACAAGCTGTTTTGATTATGTATTCTTTCCTTTGGCGAAACCTTGTATGCACATACAAAAATGAGTGATGTTGTCGTTATTTTCAATATCTCAAAGGAGTTAGCCCGTATCATGGAAACATCTGAAAAACATCCCAAGCGTTTGGTATCTTTTTACACACTGTAAAAAAACCCGACATTAAAGATCTTTAACCATGAAAAACAAAATGGGGGTTTGAAGATAATTCTCCGACACCCTCCCTGCGGCTGCAATCAGTTTTTTTTACATGCTGAAAAAATTATCGACATAGATAAAGTTCCACCAACAAAAGGAAATAGAATAACCAACTGAAAAAATAAATATTATCAAATTCTCTATCATGGCATGTTTTTTGCGGAAGTTGTTTGGAAGATTACCTTAACGCCTTTGTTTTTTAACCGATCATTCGGGTTTTTGGGAAGTCAGAAATGCCCAGACTGTTAATTGTCGACGATAACCGAATTATTCTCGAGCTTCTGCTAAAAGAGCTGGCCCAGGAAAACATCCAGGTCTTAACGTTGAACACCATTGAATTGTTCTGGGAATACATCGGAACTCATCGGCCGGATTTGGTGCTCTTGGGACTCCATTCGGAGAGTTTTGACAGCTGGCAAGTCTTAAATAATATCAAAAAAAACTTTCCAAGTCTTCCGGTGTTGATCTATATTATTAAAAGCGATCATTCAATTTTCAGCCTCAAGCAGGCAATTAAAGAGGTCCTTAAAAACCGCAGTATTTCGTCTGCATTTATGTTTCATGGATATAAGAAACCGAAGTATGATCGGGCTGAATAAACGTTTTATGGTTTTAAACATACAGAAAGGATAATTTTGATGACCGTTACGTGGATAAGGACTGTAAACAGCGGGATATAAATGAATAAGAAATTACCGGGAATTTTGGTTACCGGAGCCTCCGGGTTTATCGGCAGGCATTTTGTCATCGCCGTTTCCGATAAATTTCGCCTGTTCTGTATTGCACGCCGCAGTCAAAAGGAGGTGGGAATTCCTTTTAAAGATACCATACATTGGCTTCAGGCGGATATTACCAAGTGGGATAATCTGTTGAAAATTTTTGAATATATTAAAAAGCATGGCGGTGTGGATTATGTTTTGCACCTGGCCGGGTATTACGATTTCACACAGAAAAAAAACCCCGTATATGAGCAGGTCAACGTCATCGCTACAAACGATATCCTTGAGCTGTCAAACATGCTGGGTATCAAACGGTTTATTTTTTCCAGTTCGGTAGCTGCCTGTAAATTCCCTCCTCCAGGCAAAGCATTAACGGAAGAGAGCCCTGCTGATGCCGATTTCCCTTATGCCTGCAGCAAGCGAAGAGCGGAATTGCTGATTAAAGACTATTCGGAATCCTTTCCGTGTTCCATTGTGCGTTTGGCCGCCGTGTACAGCGACTGGTGCGAGTACCCCATGTTATATATGATGTTAAAACACTGGCTGTCGGCTAATAAATTCACGGCGAGGATTGTAGCAGGACGCGGGGAATCGGCTGTACCCTATATTCATATTAGGGACCTTATCCAATTTTTTCTCAGGATCATTGAGATCAGTGATACCCTCCCGCAATTTGCCGTCTATATCGCCGGTCCTCAGGGGTGTGTTTCACATAATGAGCTTTTTAAAGCCGTTACGCGCTATTATTATGGGTATGATGTGAAACCGTTCAAAATGCCCAAGTTTTTTGTACGACTGGGCCTGATTGTTATTTCATTTTTGGGATGGTTGATCGGAAAAGAAACGCTTGAAAAGCCATGGATGGCTGAATTTATTGATAAGAAATTGACCATAGATGCTTCAGCAAGTTACATGGCTTTAGGCTGGACTCCCACCTCGCGATACCTTATTTTACGCCGCCTTCTCTTTTTGACCGAAAAAATGACCACACACCCGTACGACTGGAACTTTCGTAATGAAATAACTATTCACAAAGTTGCTTATCGAAAAAGCACTATTATTTACGATATTTTGATCCAACACCGCGATTTGTTGATTGATACCATCATAAAAGGAGTGAATCTGGCGGAAAATAACGTCCGTTTCCCAAAATATTCAAAGATGGATCGTGAGATGCTTAAATGGTATATCACCTTAAATTTTCAGTTGATTGCCACAACGGTGAGGGATAGAGACAGATTAATCATTTCGAATTTTGTTCAACAAGTTGCTCATCAGCGCTATATTGAAGGATTTAATGTAAAAGAAGTAAAGGATTTGATCCTTTTTACAGGAAAGACGATGGAAGCATTTCTTCTTGAACGGCCTGAATTGAAGAGCTTTAAACAGCGGGTGGAGGACTACATTATCTTGACAGCCCAGTATGTCATAGATGAACTCGAAGACACCTATGATGTTTTAAAGGGGATTTTGGGAACACCACCACCGCGGGAGGTCGCATCGATAAAAGAAAATGAAAAAATTACGAGCAGTAAGAATATTAAATTGATTGTAGAACAACTTGAAGATATCGGTGTGAATATGCTTTCCTATTATCCGGAAGGAGAGGTCATTTTCAAAAAATACGGTGCCCTGGTAAAATTAGGCCCTCCGAACAAATAGTGCTTGACCGGAAACCCTGCTTTTTGGGTAAAAATTCGAAATACGAAACGTAGCGGGCGATGCGCGGTTGGAGGTTTAGGGTTGGAGGTTGGAGGCAGAATTTGGAGGCAGAATAACGATTTTTGCCTCAAACCTCTAGCGAAGCGATCCTCTAACCTAATGCCGCCAATCCGAAGGATTTCAGAGTCCTCCTCCTACCAAGCTCGAACCGGAAACCGATGAATCTGAAAACGCCTATTATTCTCCTTTTACACCTTGTAAAAAAAGTCGACATCCATCTTGTTCATTTTGTTTTCGAATGTCGCCCTTCTGTTTTAAAATCATCATTTATTTCAATTAATTGATCGATATTGCAGACAGCTATTTCATCTGGCATACCGATTGCTTTATTTTAGAGCATCTTATTATTGCTTTTTAACAAGGACTTTTTTTCGGTCATGAGTGCAATAAATCTGGACAAAATATTTCATCCGAAATCCATCGCAGTTATCGGAGACGACTCGCCGGAAGGACGAATCTTTTCAACCCTGATGCATAACCTGATTGAAGGCGGATATTCTGGAAATGTCTATCCGATACACCGGTGCAATCAAAAAATTTTGAAACAGCCTGTTTATCCTTCTCTTTCAAATCTCAATCCCCGGGTTGATCTGGCCGTCTATGTTGGTTCTTTGAATTCAGCATCCCAGGTTATCAAAGAGTGTGTTGAGACAAAGGTAAAAGGGTTGGTCATGATCTCGGGCGGAGGCAAAAAGTCCGGAGCAGAAGAACGGGCGCCGATGACGGCCGCCATAAATGAGGCGAAACGTCAAGGGCTTCGCATTGTCGGACCCGATAGTCTCGGAATAATTTGCTCCGGTTCCAAACTCAATCTCAGTTTTTCAAGCCATACGCCGCCTCCCGGAAAAATTGCGTTTGTTTCGCAAAGCGGCGCGATTTGTGCTTCTGTGCTGGATCTTTGCCTCAGAGAACATGTCGGTTTTAGTTATTTTATGAGTCTTGGTTCCATGCTGGATGTAGATTTTGGTGATATCATCGATTATCTCGGAGGAGATTATAACGTCGGCAGTATCGTCATATTTGTAGAAAGCATACCACGCATCCGAAATTTCATGAGTGCGGCCCGCTCGGTGTCCCGGATAAAACCGATCATCGTATTAAAAGCAGGCCGAACGAAATCGGGGGCTTTAGCGGCTGCTTCTCATACCGGCAGGCTCGGCGGAGAAGATGCGGTATATGACGCGGCCTTCGAACGTGCCGGAATTGTCCGGGTCAAAACCTTTGAAGAATTTTTCGACTGTGTTGAACTTCTGGGAAAGCGGCCGCAACCTTTGAAATCCGGGCTGGCGATTGTCACCAATGCCGGCAGTCCGGGAGTTATGGCTGTGGATGCTCTGGCGGACTACGGTGTCGATCCGGCGCCGTTAAAACCGGAAACCATCCAAAAATTAGATGAATGTCTCCCTACCGGTTGGAGCCGTACAAACCCTGTTGATATTCTGGGAGACGCATCTCCCGAACGTTATGAAAAAGTTGTGGACATCTGCCTGAAAGATTCCGAAGTGAGCGGGATTTTGATCATACTCGCCCCCCAGGCCTTGACCCAACCGACGGATGTGGCTGAATCCCTTGCCGCCTTTATTAAAACAAAAACGTCCCCGATTTTCACGGCATGGATGGGTGGAAAGCAAATGGAGATGGGGCGAGAAATTTTCAATCTCGCAGGGATTCCGACATTTGATACACCGGAGCGGGCTGTTCGGGCATTTATGAATCTTTATCAATATTCAAAAAACCTTGAGGTGCTCCAGGAGATCCCGCCCAAATTTGACAGAAAGATTGAATTTGATCTTAAAAGCGCGCAAATTCAAATCAAAAAAGGACTTTCAAAAAAAGAGTTGCGTCTGACTTCGACGGAAGCAAACGACCTGCTAAATGCCTATGGAATTCCTGTCTGTCCATCAAAAACAACCTTTTCTGATCGGGAAACAGGACAGAGCCTTCAACATTATGAACTGTCCGCCGGATCGAAAAAGGATCGGGATTTCGGCCCCGTGATTTATTTTGGGATAGGCGGAATCATGGCGAAAGTTCTAAAAGACCGATCTGTTGCCTTGCCCCCCCTAAACCGGCTGCTCGTCAGACAACTGATGCAAAAAACGAGGATATATGAGCTGCTTAAAGGATTCGAAGATCATCCTCCGTGCAATTTGCCATTGGTTGAAGAAATATTGATTCGGCTGGCTCAGATGGTGACGGATTTTCCGGAAATCGAAGAAATCGATATCAATCCGCTGCTCATTAAAAAAGACGATGCCTGTGTGAAAAATGCCCGTATCCTTTTGAGCCCTTCCTGGATTCAGGCCCCCCATCACCTGGTGATTAGCCCTTATCCCAATCATTATGAGACTCGAACGGTACGTGAAGGTATTGGAGAACTGTTCATCCGGCCCATTCGGCCCGAAGATGCCCCGCTTCTGGTTGAACTTTTCAAATCTCTTTCACAACAGAGCGTTTATTTCAGGTTTTTTTCTCCACTGAAAATGCTTCCACACGGTATGCTCGCCCGGTTCACTCAAATTGACTATGACAGGGAAATTGCCCTGGTGGCGCTTTGCGGGACCGAACCCAATGAAAAAATGCTGGGTGTCGCACGGGTGATTACCGATGTCTACAAACACCATCACGCGGAATTTTCAGTTTTGGTCGGGGATCCCTGGCATGGGAAAGGTATCGGTGCGGAACTTCTCAAGCGGTGTCTTTTAATTTCAAAAGAACGCGGAATTGAAAACGTGCAGGGTCTGGTTTTACCCGAAAACACACAAATGTTGGCATTGGGGAAAAAATTGGGCTTTACCGCCAAAAAGGTTCTTGGAGAAGATGAATATCATCTGAGTATTGATCTGACAAAACTCTAAGCCGAATGTTTCATTTAAAATTTATTCGGATTTTATTGGATGTAGTGGCCAAAAAGGTCAAGGTCAATACCCTAAACGTTTGTCCGTCGTTACTGACAGAATCAAAAGGAGAATCGTCATGTTGGTTAAAAATTGGATGAGCAAACCGGCAATCACCATCGATGCATACGCTTCCATGCATGATGCGGTTAAGTTGTTAAAACATCACAACATTAAAATGCTGCCGGTCATGGAAAAGAGCAAGCTCGCCGGGGTAGTGACAGATCGGGATCTCAAAAGAGCATCCGCTTCTGACGCGACCTCTTTGGAAATTCACGAGCTTTTATATTTAATTTCGAAGATTAAGATTAAAGAGATTATGACAAAGAACCCCATTACCGTTCCTGAAGATTATACGGTAGAAGAGACGGCTGAAGTCCTTTTGAAGCATAAAATATCCGGTGTCCCCGTTGTGGATCGTTTTGGCGCTGTGGTCGGTGTAATTACGCAGAATGATATTTTCAGAATCCTTATTTCACTGACCGGCGCAGAAAAAAGAGGCATTCAATTCGGCATTGAGGTGGAAGATCGACCGGGCTCAATAAAAGAAGTGACGGACGTCATTCGGGAACACGGGGGGCGAATGGCCAGCATCCTGACGACATATGACATGGCGCCTAAAGGATTTCGCCGGGTGTATATCCGTATGTATGGTATTGATCGTTTCAAGATCAATGCGCTTAAAGAAGCGATTAGAGAGAAAGCATCACTTTTGTATCTGGTAGACCGGCGCGAAACCACCAGGGAAATTTGACGGTAAAATAGCACTTGCCACGGCTTGTAAAAGAAGTTATATGAGTTTGAAATTGATGATGAAAACATTCAATCTGCTAATTGCTGATCGAAATCCGCATATCAGAAATTTTTTAAAGCGCGAAATGGAAGCCGAAGGTTACCATGTAAAATTGGCAAAAAACGCCCGTGAGGTCTTAAATGTGATCTACAGCTCCGAGCCCATCGATCTCTCGATCATCGATCTGGATCTGCCCGGTGCAGATGAATTGAACCTGCTGAGGTGCCTTGAAGATCGTATTCCGGTATTGCCGTTTGTAATTCACAGTTATGTCTCTGATTATCGAGAAACTTCATCGAATTTCCGGGCGGCAACGATTGTTCCAAAACAGGGAAGCAGCAGCGAAACCTTGAAAGATGTCATCAAAGACCTCTTAATGAAATCGTATCCCAAGCGGTTCAAAACGCCTGTAAATCCGTGAAAGCAGTAAGAGTTGTCCTGATATGAAACGTGTCAAATATCGAAATAGCGACTATTACCGATCTCTAACCCGGAAAATGATTCTGACCATTATCCTTGTTTCAATTACCCCATTGATTCTGGTGGGAAGTATTATCCTCTATCGTTTCCACGTGTCATATACTGAAAAAACGGAAGCGCATCTTCAAGAGTTGGTGCTCAAGCATAAACAGACCATTGATAATTTTTTAAAGGAAAAGCTGGGAAGTATCCGGGTTCTGGCCGAAACCTTTTGTTTCGATGAGATGAGAGATTCGTCTTTTCTCCAGGACAGACTGGACCTGATGCAACAGTCTTTCGGTCCTGTTTTCGTGGACCTGGGTGTCGTGAACGCACAGGGACTCCAGGTGGCATATGCCGGCCCCTTCAGACTCGGGGAAGCATTATATTTTGAGGCGGAATGGTTTAAAAAGGCCGTCAAAACGCGGTATTTCATCAGCGATGTCTTTTTAGGTCTTCGGGGGCTTCCTCATTTTATCGTGGCAGTGAGGGATGACTGGATGGGTGATCCGTGGATCTTGCGGGCGACCATTGATTTTGTGGCGTTTAATGATTTTGTTAAAAACATACGTATCGGTGAAACAGGGTTTGCCTATATCCTTAACAGAGAAGGAAAATTTCAAACCCAACCATTTTTTGATATCACACCTAAAAATGAACCCTATCGAGACTTTCTGGAGATCAAGGAAGATACTCCACAAAAGGTTCATATCGTCGAAAAAACCGATGATTCTAACAACAAGATCATTTATGCGGCCGCTTTTTTAAAAGACGGCGATTGGCTTCTGGTGTATCAGCAGAACCATCGTGACGCTTATTTGGATCTTTATAGAACGATTATTCTGGCAATTACGATTATTGTTTTCGGTAGCTTCGGTATTGTCTTAGCCGCACTTTTCCTTTCCAAGAGAATGATTCATCGTATTACCATGGCCGACAAGGAAAAGGAATTGATGGACAAACAGATTATAGAAACCGCCAAACTGGCATCCGTAGGGGAATTGGCTGCGGGTATTGCCCATGAAATCAACAATCCTGTAGCCATTATGGTTGAAGAAGCCGGCTGGATCAAGGATTTGCTGGAAGAAGAGGAATTCCATAAAAGCGAGAATCTTGATGAATTTGAGAGGGCGTTGAATCAGATTAAAACCCAGGGACAGCGCTGTAAAGAAATTACGCACAAGCTGCTCAGTTTTGCAAGAAAGACCGACTCCAGGATTCAGGAGACTCAGCTTAATGATTTGATTAAGGAACTTGTCGCGCTTTCGGAACAGAGAGCTAAGTATGCCAAAATAACGATTCATACAAATTTGGGAAACAATCTTCCCATTACATATCTGGCCCAGTCGGAAATGCAGCAGATCCTTTTAAACCTGATCAACAATTCTGTGGATGCCATGGAAAAAAAGGGCGGTGAATTAACCATCACCACGTATTCCGAAGGGGATGTCATCGGTATTAAAGTGTCTGACAACGGACCCGGGATTCCGGAAGCCAACCTTTCCAGAATATTTGAACCGTTTTTCACCACCAAGCCGGTGGGGAAAGGAACCGGTCTCGGATTGTCCATTTGTTACGGGATTATTCAAAAAATGGGGGGCCAAATAGATGTTGAAAGCGTTATCGATTCGGGAACCACGTTTCACATCCGTCTGCCGGTACAAGGTCCTCCGGAGCATTGAGCGTTGGAAGCTTAAGGGAAAACATCATGCCTGAAGACAAGAACAAACCGATAAGAATCCTTTTCGTGGACGATGAAATAGGCTTTGTTGATGTCATTTCAAAGCGGATGTCCATACGAAACATGAAGGTCACCCGGGCATACAGCGGTACAGAGGCTTTACAGGCTTTGAAGCGGGAAGACTTTGATGTCACTGTCCTCGATTTGAAAATGGAAGATATGGACGGCATCGAAATTTTAAAAATTTTTAAAAAAATAGCCCCGGATCTTCCGGTCATTATGCTGACAGGGCACGGATCCGAGGAAGCGGCCAGAGACGGTATTCGATTCGGCGCGTTTGATTATCTCACAAAACCCTGTGATTTTGAAGAATTGATGCTCAAGATCAAAGAGGCATATCAACAACGGATCTGAAAGGAGAAGACATGTTTATTAAGACGAAAGGGTTCCAGTTATGTGTCGCGTTAGCGCTTGGGATTATTGTTTTGATGTTACCCAGGCCGGAGGGGACAAAATTTAAAATTACCGGTGATGATGAGCGGTTATTATTACAGAATGTAAACAGCTACTTCACCTTGTCGTCCCCTGAAAAGGCGGATGCTGAAGAATATATTTTAGAAGCCATACAACCCGATCGTCCGGAATCGACGGGACAATTTCTGAAAGAGACGGCAGAGCAACTCAACATGAAAGACGTCGAGGTCGATTACGTTAACGGCCTTTCGCCAAAAGCAAAGCGATTTTTAGCGGTGCTGGTGGTGCTTGTTTTTCTTTTTGTAGTGGAACCGATTCCTTTGGAGATTACGGCCGTTTGTATCGGCGTTTTTCTCGTCATTATGGGCATCAGCGACGTCAAAGACGCCTGGGCGCCCTACATGCATCCTGTGGTTGTGTTTATCATGTGCTGTTTAATCTTTGCGATTTCCCTGGATAAAGCCGGGATTACCAAACGGCTTGGATATTTTATCGTCAAAAAAGCGGGGACCAGTGTCATCAAATTTACCTTTATTATAGCCATCAGTCTGGGGATATCTTCTTCGTTTATGCATGATGCCGCGGCCTGCGCCATCGGGATCGTCACCATGCTCCCCTTGATGCGGGCTGCCGGTATCGAGCCCTATTCAAATACGGCCAAGTTCATGATGCTGTCACTTCCGTTTGCCTGTTCTTGCGGCGGGATGGGATCGTTGATAGGCGGGGGTCGATGTATGGTGGCGGCTGCGTTTCTTAAGGAATTTACAGGGCTGGAAATTACCTTTTTCGATTGGATAAAGTACGCCATGCCTGCGGCGATTATTACCGTACCCGCAGCGGTAGGTGTCGTTTATCTGGTTTTTCGACCGAATCCGAAGTATCAGCTCCCTACATTTGATGAAGCCATCGGTCCATGGACTCCTCTGGAAAAAAAGACCCTGATTATCATCGGATTGACATTTGTGTTGTGGTTGACCAAGGGCCTTCACGGGATTGACTACTCGGTTACCGGGATGCTGGGTGTCGGTGCCCTGGTTCTTTTTGGAATCTTAAAATGGGAAGACATTAATGATAACTTGGAATGGGGAACCGCACTTTTTATTTTCGGCGGCGGTATTTCCCTTGGCCTGGCCATGGGCTACTCCGGTGCGGCCACTTATTTTGCCAACCTGTTCTTTCCCCTGGTGCAGGGCGGCGGCTGGTTATTGTTGTTTGCCGGTGTCGGTGTTTTCGGGGCCCTGGTTACCAATGCCATGGCCAACGTGGCGGCTGCGGCTTTAATCTTGCCCATCGTAATCCCCATGGCCAGGTTGGAGGGGGTAGACCCCACCGTGATTGCATTGTGCCTGGGTATGGCCACCTCTTTTGCCATGCTTTTGGTGATCGGTTGCCCGCCCAATGCCATTTCCTACAGTTATCGGTATTTTAAGTCATCGGATCTCACGAAAGTAGGAATTGTTGCCACGCCGATCTTATTGATCATCCTGGGATTGGTTGCAGGTACGTGGTGGAAAATATTGGGGCTTGTGTAGTCAAGTGATGGATTCCAAATATCGGAAATTCGTAAACACGCCATTGCAAAGCGGATTAAACAAACATGCAAAACATACGCCTTCTCCTTGTTGACGACGAAGACGATTTTCGCAATACTCTTGCCAAGCGTCTGATAAAAAAAGGTATTTCTCCAATGCAGGCGGAAAATGGCGAAAAAGCGATAACCATTCTTGAAAATAAACAAGTGGATGTCGTGGTACTGGATGTTAAAATGCCCGGGATGGACGGCATTGAAGTTCTTGGCCATATCAAAACGAAATATCCGAAAACGGAAGTTATTTTTTTAACCGGTCATGCAGCGACTCAGGATGGTGTTGAGGGGATTAAATCCGGGGCGTTTGATTATCTGAGCAAGCCCATAGAATTTGAACATCTGTTGGGAAAGATCAAACAGGCGTATGAAAAAATCCAGCGAGAAGAAGAAAAAATCAAAGAAGCTGAATTCAGGGAATACATGGAATCGCAAATGGTGACCACTGAAAGACTGGCTTCCCTGGGGACACTGGCCGCGGGTGTGGCCCATGAAATTAATAATCCACTGGCAATCATCAATGAGTCTGCGGGCTGGCTGAAGCTGATTTTAAGCAAAGAAGAGATGGCGAAAATGCCACGCAAACAGGATTTTGAAAAGGCTCTCGACAAAATAGAAAAAGGCGTGGAAAGGGCCAAAAGAATTACATCCCAGCTGTTGGGGTTTGCCAAAAAAGATGATTCCGTCTTTGCTGAAGTAGATCTTGCGGAACTCGTGGAAGAGGCGGTTCATTTGGTAAATAGGGAAGCAACAAACAAAGATGTCCAAATTGTCCGTGAAATAGACCCGGACACCGGAACCATTTGGAGTGATGCCTATCAGTTTAGACAGGTTTTGATCAATCTATTGACCAATGCCATTTACGCAACCGAACCCGGAGGCAGAATTACGATCATTCTTAAAGCTGTCGGCGATGACGTAAAGCTTACGGTAAAAGATAACGGAAGAGGCATCCCGAAAGAAAATATGAAAAAGATATTCGAGCCGTTTTTCAGCACCAAACCACCAGGCGAGGGAACGGGTCTCGGACTCTTTGTTACCCGCGGTATTGTTGAAAAACTGTGTGGTACCATTGAAGTGGAAAGCCGACTGGGTGACGGTACTAGTTTTTATGTCAACGTGCCGAGATATTGTAAAATAAAAGAAGATCTCGATCAGGATGAACGCATCCGATTTTTAGACCGTCTGGCCAATCAACACAAGTCGTCAAAATAGTAATCGTTCAGGGGGGACAGTTGTTTTCCCGTAACGTTATTGGCGGAGTCGCTTCGTATTTTCAGTGATTTAGTAGTGGGGGAGACCGCGGCTCCCGCATGCTTTTCGCGGGAGAACGCGGAGGGGGCAGGAATGCCACCACTGCTAAGTCACTGAAAATACCAGTAACGGAGACACTGAAGTGAAGGGGAAATGACTGCACCCTGAACACATACCGATCTTATTTCTTCGCCAGATGGATCATTGCAATGCCGTTGGTCAGCTTCCGTGTCGTCACATGTGAAAATCCAACCTGTTTTAAAAGGGCTGTAAGCTCATCCGGCATCGCAAAGGTTCGTATCGATTCGGTAAGGTGCATGTATGCCTTGCTTGATCCCACAATAAGCCCGCCGAGCGCAGGCATCACATGAAATGAGTAAATATCGTACAGCCACCGGAATAACGGCGATGTCGGTTTCGAAAATTCCAGACACATCATTTTCCCGCCGGG
>JAWOIY010000080.1:0-35441 GCA_046484425.1 Desulfobacterales bacterium
TGGGTAATGCGCTCGATTGAATCCGAAAGACAGTGCGTGAAATCATACATGGGATAAATGCACCATTTATCACCGGTTCTATGGTGAGGAACCCGTCGAATACGATACATGGTGGGATCACGCATAACGATATTGGGTGACGCCATGTCGATCTTTGCCCGAAGCACATGGGTGCCGTCCTCAAATTCTCCTGCCCGCATCCGCTTAAACAAGTCCAGGTTTTCTTCCACAGATCGTGAACGAAAAGGGCTTTCGGTTCCAGGCCTGGTTAGCGTTCCACGGGTTTCCCGGATTTCTTCGGCACTTAGGCTGCAAACAAAGGCCTTGTTCATTTTTATCAGTTGTATGGCATACTCATAAAGTTGTTCGAAATAGTCGGAGGCATAGAAAAGACGATCTCCCCAATCGTACCCCAGCCATCGAACATCTTCTTTTATGGATTCTACGTATTCAATATCTTCCTTGCTGGGATTGGTATCATCGAATCTCAAATTGCAGGTACCCCCCTCGTTTTCTTCAGCAATACCGAAGTTGAGACAGATAGATTTTGCGTGTCCGATATGAAGATAACCATTCGGTTCCGGTGGGAATCGGGTGGCGACTCGACCGTCGTTTTTATTATTTTTTAGATCTTCGGCAATGATATTCCGAATAAAATTGGAAGCAGGGGTAGAATCAGGTTTGGTCATATCAAAAGTTCCGTTCTTTTAGTGTTTTCAAATTTTCGAGCTTTCGTGATAAAGACCTTCTTGTTATCGGCCAGTTGTATGTGCATGACCAGGCCGGGTTTTACGGGTTATCGAAAAGTGCCGGGGCTTTTCGCAGGCGGTCCACAACATGACGCTGGCCGATGGTGATCAAAATATCGAACAGCCCGGGTCCTGCGAGCTGGCCGGTAACGACGGTTCGGATGCCGTTGATTAATATACCGGGCTTGATGTCGAGGGTTTCCGCCATATCGCGAATGGCATTTTCGGCTTCCGAGGATGTAAAATTCTTTAATCCTGCCAGACGATCGGCCAGCTCCGGCAACCATTTTTTGAGCTGTGGATGCTTGATAATATTTTTTTTCAAGGCACTGTCTTCTATAGGGAAATCATCTGAAAAATAGGCCCGGCCTCTTGTGGCAAAATCGGTGGTAATATGAAACCGGCTGCGGATCAGTTCAATGGTATCCAGAAACCACTGTCGCCTGGTATTTTCATATGCCGGGTCCCAGATTTCCGCTTTTTCCAGTTCAGCCCGAACATAAGGCTCTATTTGTTCAACCGGAATGGTCCTCAGGTAATGGGCATTGATGCTGATCGCCTTTGGGTCGGTAAAATATTTCGGATCATCCTTGTTGACATTGAAGATGGAATTGGCGCGATTGATTCCCTGTAAAGAAAATGCTTCGATCAGTTCTTTTTTGGAGAAGATTTCTCTCGATTCGGGTGTTGCCCAACCCAAAAGGACCAGAAAATTCACAAACGCCCATGGCAAAAAGCCATGTTCTTTATAGAAATGAACCGCAACCAGTTCGCCATGTTTTCGCTTTGAAATCTTGGCTTTCTGGGGGTCGAGGGTAAGTGACATATGGGCAAATTGGGGCACCGGGGCACCCAGTGCCTGGTAAATCAAAATTTGCCGGTGTGTATTGGACAATCCGTCCTGTCCGCGAATAACATGGGTCACTCGATCTCGGATATCATCTACAGCATTTGAAAGGAGATACAGCGGTTGACCATTGGAACGGACAATAACAAAGTCCTCAATATCTTCATATTTATGTTCAATGGTTCCATAGACGATGTCATCAAAACCGATGGAACCTTCGCCGCCGGGCACTTTCATTCGAATGGTGTAAGGAATCCCGGCAGCTTCCTTTTTTGCAACCTCATCCATTGTCAGCCCGCGACAGGTGCCGTCATATTTCAAATCTTTTTTCTGTTTCAATGCCGCCGAGCGTTTATTTTCGAGCGCCTCTTTGGTGCAAAAACATTTATACGCATGCCCCGACGCAAGAAGTTTTTTCGCGGCAGCCAGATGATCATTAATAAACTGTGTTTGAAAATACGGTCCTTCATTCCAGGTAATCCCCAGCCATTTCAAACCTTCGATTATGCCTTTTATAGATTCTTCCGTGGACCTTTCCGCATCCGTATCTTCGATCCTGAGAATCATTTTACCGCCGGTCTTTTGGGCAAAGAGCCAGTTAAAAATAGCCGTGCGAGCACCGCCGATATGAAGATATCCGGTGGGACTGGGCGCAAAGCGAACGATAACATCTTGTTTCATTTGAATTAACCTTTTTTAAAATATCATCTAAAATTTTGACGGCCTCGAAGGGAAGGCAAAACGGATCTTATTATGGCGGTTTCGATTTTATTTCTTTACAATATCGGTTTCAAGTTTTTCTGCAAGATCGAATGCCGTTTTCAATGCGTCATTTATTTTAAACAGTTGAACCTTAAATGTCTTTAGAGATGCAGGTGTTGCCATTATGGCAGTGTCGCTAATAAGAAGTTCCTGAAGATTTTTCGCTTTATCAGACAAGCCGTCAAGCTTTGCGGTAAAAGCGGAGATTTCTTCAGCCCATAATTTTCGCTTATCATCGGGGAACGAAATTTTTCCATGCCCGAACCCCTCTTCTAAGGCCCCAATGGCGTACTCCATAGGGTCTGCTATTATTTCATACATTATAAGCTCCTTTCGGTGGAATAAACCGGATGAATTTGTTATATTAAGTTTTTTTACACTTTAAAATCGAGAACGTCCATAAAATTTTTTTCTTTAAAAAAGTGTTTCAGTATTTTAGTCTATTGAAATATTTCTCGGTCATATAATTTTGATGAGTTCGCCTTATTACGAATTCATCAATTTTGGATATCGGCGTTTATGAAGTGATGTTTCTCAGGTCAACAGATTGTTGAGTGAAAATTTTCAAAAGAAGGGTGACAAAATGAGCAACGAAATGGAATGCATGTGCGTGCAATGTGGCGTGTCGATCCATATGCCTGCGGATTACATTACCATGGATACTTCAGATTCCGATTCAAAACTTTTAGACAGTCTATTGGTTTGTGAAAAATGTGGCGGCCTGTTGAGGTTGGTTGGCAAAGCAGGGGATGAGCCGTTTTATCGCCTCAAGTGATCGGGTAATGCCGGACTATCCGCTCATTCTCACAACCATCGTGGTATGTGTTCAGGAGGCAGTCATTTCCCCTTCACTTCGGTGTCTCCGTCGCTGGTATTTTCAGTGAGTTAGCAGTGGTGGCATTCCTGCCCCCTCCGCGTTCTCCCGCTAAAAGCATGCGGGAGCCGCGGTCTCCCCCACTGCTAACTCACTGAAAATACGAAGCGACTCCGCCAATAGCGTTACGGGGAACAACTGCCCCCCTGAATATTTACGCATCGTTGAAATTCTTTTTGAGAAGTTGGGACTAGAAAAAGTGGGATTGGTATAAATGGAAAATATCCGCCTCTTCATCTTCGTGGAGAAGCCTGAGCGGCGCAACTTCCATTTTGCAGCGGTAGTTTGGGGATGTTCCGTACAAGCGACAAATCAATGGCCGGACAGGATAAATCGTGCACCCCGTTTCATTTAGATACGGGCAGGTAATACCTTGCGCTTCTCCGGGTTTCATGGCGTTTTTCTTGAGAAATGCGCTTATTCGTTCATCTTCAACTTTGGTTCTTGAGGGCACTCCAAAGTTCTGGCAGCATTCATGGCATCCTTTGGTGCACATAAAGTCCGGAATGAGATTGTAAATATCATCAATATCCATCAACCACCTCTTCGCATCCAAAAAAGCAATAGCCATGGAGCAGATAACAAACAAGAATGTCATGATTGACCATTTATATGAAGCGGGATACCGAAAAAAGTCAACCGAAAAAAAGATGATATCCGTGAATCAGCCGTATTTTTTCCCGTTTGTCGGTTTTTTTTACAAGGCGTATCTGTCTGACAGTTTTGTAATTTTAGATGACGTTCAGTTTCCAAGGGGAACTACCTGGATTACCCGAAACAGGTTTAAAAACGCCCGGGGAAGTCTGTGGATGACTGTGCCTGTGAAAAAAAAGGGCCTGGGACTCCAAAAAATCAATACCATCAAAATATACCATGACGGTCGCTGGGAAAAAAAACATTTGCATAGCTTGAAACATGCGTATGCCAATGCGCCATATTTTAGAGAACATCTTAATTTTTTAGAAGATCTTTTTTCAACGAAATACGAAAAACTCCTCGATTTAAATCTGGAGATTATCCGGTATTTGATGCGGCAACTTCAAGTCGAGACAAACGTCATCTTATCGTCCGAACTTGATATTCACGCAAAAGGGGATGATTTGCTCATAACCGTCTGCAAAAAACTGGGGGTTTCACGGTTTCTGATGCAAAAGGCTGCAAGAAAATATCTGAATTCCGAACACTTTAAAACACAAGGGATTCAGCTTGCCGACTTTAGACCACCATCACCGGTTTATCCCCAACTCTGGGGGGAATTCATCCCCAACCTTTCGGCACTGGATCTCATTCTAAATTGCGGACCCAAAGCACATGAAATTATGATTTCCGGTTTATCCGGTCCGGGTGAATACAGATGAAATTCAACAACACCTCCTCTTTACAGAAGGTCGCTCTTATTTCTGCCCCATGGCCACTATACAGCCGGCCTTCAATTCAAATCGGTACACTGAAAGCGTATCTAAAAAAAACGTTTCCGGACTTAAAGGTTGATGCGTATCATTTCTATTTACAGGTGGCCGAAGCCATCGGGTACGAAAACTATCAGGCCATATCCGAGCGAACATGGCTGTCCGAAACCGTTTATGCCGCCCTGTTATATCCGAAAAATTTAGGGCACATTCAGAAAATTTTTTTTAAAGAGGCCAAAGGGAAACCTTGGCTACGGGAAATAGTTTTTGAGTCCCTTACGAGACAGGTTCAGGAGATCTCGGAAAAATTCTTACGAAGCGTTGACTGGAAAGGGTATGGTTTAGTGGGTTTTTCGATATGCCTTTGCCAGTTAACCGCTTCTCTTTATCTTATCCGGAAGCTGAAAGAACATTTCCCAGCCCTTTTTATCGTTGTGGGCGGGTCGATGTTCACGGGTGATGCCGTCCGTGATATATTTAAGGTGTTTCCGGAAATCGATATAGTGGTCAACGGCGAGGGCGAGATACCCTTGAGCCGGTTGGTTTCTTTTCTTACAGACCCTGATGGCCGAGAAAAAATCCTTTCTTTTAATGGAATAGTTACCCCAAAGACCGCCGAGAAAAAGAAGCCGATCTCATTTCATCAGATGAAAGACTTATCCGACCTTTCACCACCGGATTACAGCGATTATTTTAAACTGATGCGATCATTCGGCCCCGAGAAATATTTTTTCCCGACCCTGCCCATGGAAATATCCAGAGGGTGTTGGTGGCAACGCACATTCCTGAACGGGAAATCAAGGGGATGTTCTTTTTGCAATCTCCATCTTCAGTGGGACGGGTATCGGACTAAACATCCCATGCAGGTCGTTTCGGAGATAGAGCAACTCACCACAAAACATAAGACCCTTTCCGTGGCCTTTATGGATAATTTACTCCCCTTGAAGTCATCCCGGGAAGTTTTCAAACAGATTAAAGAATTAAAAATGGACTTTCGCCTGTTCGGAGAGATCCGGGCCACGACGCCAAAACGAGATCTTATGCTAATGAAATCCGCCGGCATGCGGGAGGTTCAAATCGGAATAGAAGCATTAAGCACCCGTCTTCTTAAGAAACTGAACAAAGGGACCACGGCGATCCAGAACATTGAGATCATGAAGCACTGTGAAATGCTGGGGATTCAAAATTCCGCGAACCTGATTGTCCATTTTCCGGGCAGTGACGAGGATGATGTCGCCGAGACACTGCAGAATCTTGAATTCACCTATTTTTTCCGACCCCTTCGAATGGTTCATTTCTGGCTCGGCCTTGGGAGTCCTGTGTGGCAGAATCCGAAAGCTTTCGGTATCAATGCCGTATTTAACCACGGCAATTACGCCGGTATTTTTCCGCGGGAAGTTGTTGAATCAATACGGTTCGCCATACAGGCTTATCGGGGAGACCTTGAATATCAGAAAAAACTCTGGCGGCCGGTTAAAACAAAGCTGAACACGTGGAAAAATGTATATGCAAAACTCCATCAGGGACCAAAGCATGAACACATTTTAAGCTTTCGAGACGGGAGGAGTTTCATGGTCATACGTCAGAGAAGGTTTGAGCGTGAACCCTTGACACACCGCTTGGAAGGAACAAGTAGAGCCATCTATCTTTTTTGTCAAAAACACCGGGGTATAAAAAGAATTATCGGCTGCTTTTCTGCAATTCCGGCAGACAGAATCGAGACGTTCTTAAAGATGATGGTGGACAAAAAGCTGATGTTCAGAGAAAATGATCGGTATCTCAGTTTAGCTGTACCTGAAAGAGTTGACCATTTAAATAGTTGACGGCAACGTTGTTTCGTTTGATCAAGAATGTTATATTATTTAAAATTTGGAAACATTTCCAAAATGTGTTATTTGCCAAAAGGAAATATATTCGTAGGAGTTTAGTCTTTTGGGAATGAATCGCTTCAGGTAGACTTAAATTTTTTCTGAAAGAACTCGCAGATAACGGTTCGTAATGAAAAAACCGGTTTTAGCTTTTGAAAATGGTTTTGGTTTTAAGGCCTAATGATCGCATTCGAGCTATTTCGAAATGGTTTTTTCATAACGAGCCGTAATCCATCCTGCCCGCTTGTGCCTTACGTGGCAGGCGGGTCAAACAGCTTCCAGTAAAAATTTAAGCCTACCTGAAGCTTCCTAAAAACAGAGTTGTTTCAAAAATCTAAATAGTTACATTTGTTCTATACACCTGTTACGACACAGATCCGGTACCAGGATTGTGACATTATGTTGGGGAGATGTTTATGGGAGTGCTCGGTAAAATAATCGGAGGAACCATCGGTTTTGCCATGGCCGGCCCTTTGGGTGCAATTGCGGGTGCAGCGCTGGGGCATGCCTTTGATACCAATTCTCAGACGATTCATTTTGAGGAACGAGCCCGTCTTTCACAAGGAGAGGAGGCCCAGTTTACCTTTTTCGTCGCATCGTTTTCCATGCTTGCAAAACTCGCCAGGGCAGACGGCAGTGTGTCCAGGGAAGAAATAGATGCCGTTGAAAATTTTATGGTATATGATTTGAACCTGGACCCTGAAAGCAGGAGACTCGCAACCAATATTTTCCACACAGCCTTTGAATCTCCGGACAATTTTGAAGCTTTTGCCGTCCAGTTTTACAGCCAGTTTCGGTCACAGCACCAGATGCTCGAGCTTATGATCGATATATTGATCAGGGTGTCCGTGGCCGACGGTGCGCTGAGTTCGAGTGAAGAGAACCTTATCCTGTCTGCCGTGAGAATATTTAATTTCAGCGATGAAAAATACAGGAAACTCAAATCCAAATACATCCAGGATTTTGAAAAATACTATGCGATTCTTGGATGTGAAAAAAAAGATTCAATCGAACACATAAAGAAACAGTACCGAAAGCTTGTATCAGATTATCACCCTGATAAAATCGCTTCAAAGGGACTTCCCGAAGAATTTACAAAATTTGCCAATGACAAATTCCTGGAAATCCAGGAAGCCTATGAAATAATAAAAAAAGAACGAAACATGAGCTAGTGCCCATCCATAAGAGACTTTTTGCGAGTTCATCAAGATTTGTTAAAAACAAAAAAAAGGAAACAGATCAATGAAACACTCAATAAAAAATGGATTAACCCGTCGGGAGTTTTTGTGGGTCACTTCAGCGTCCGCAGCCGGATTACTGCTCGGCTGCGCCACCAATCCCGTTACCGGTCGATCTCAATTAATGCTGGTATCCGAAGATCAGGAGATTGGGCTTGACAGACAAAATTCTCCCCATCAATTTTCGACGGATTACGGTCTGCTTCAGGACAGGGTTTTGAATAATTATATCAACACGACCGGGAAAAAAATATCTGGCTTTACCCATCGGCCCCACATGCCGTATTCGTTTCAAGGCGTAAACGCCGCTTATGTGAATGCCTATGCATTTCCCGGAGGCAGCATCGCCGCAACCCGGGGAATTCTGGTCGAGCTGAAAAATGAGGCTGAGCTTGCTGCGTTACTGGGGCATGAAATAGGACATGTCAACGCGCGCCACACAGCTGAACAGATGTCTAAAGGTGTACTCACAAACGCCCTGATCGGCGGAATTGCGACCGTTGCAGGGACCCAAAGTTCCGGTCTCGGCAACCTGGCTTCGCAACTTGGCATGATTGGCGCCGGTGCACTTC
The DNA here is from genome assembly GCA_046484425.1 of Desulfobacterales bacterium. Taxonomy (GTDB): domain Bacteria; phylum Desulfobacterota; class Desulfobacteria; order Desulfobacterales; family UBA11574; genus UBA11574. The sequence goes on from JAWOIY010000080.1 coordinate 8,320, forward strand.
TTGCGCGTTACAGTCGGGACAATGAACGTGAGGCGGATTCGCTGGGATTGGAATATATGGTTAAAGCCGGCTATAACCCCAATGGGTTTGTTGGGTTAATGGATATGTTGAGAAGCACCTCCAAGCATAAACCCAACGCCATTGAACTCATGTTTTCGACACATCCCATGAGCGACGAACGCTACCGGACTGCTGTACAAAGCGTCCAAACACAATACCGGCACGCCCAAAACCTTCCCCTTTATCAAGAACGTTACATGGACAACACCGCAAAACTTCGGTCCATGAAAGGGGCCATCGAAGACATGCAAAAGGGTGAGAGCGATATGGGCAGGGAAAAATATGATGAAGCCGAAACGTATTTCAAGAAAGCCTTGAAGCAGGCTCCGGAGGATTATGCCGGTCTTGTCATGATGGCCAAGTGTTTAACGGTTCGGGAAAAGTATTCAGAGGCCGCCGGATTTGTGGGAAAAGCCAAACAGGTATATCCACAGGAGGCTCAGGGCCATTATCTTGCAGGATTTGTCAATATAAAAGAAAAAAAATATGATTCAGCCTATGAAGATTTTAATACATACGAAAAAATATTGCCCGGCAATCCGAACATTAAGTTTTATCAAGGGCTGTCTCTTGAAGGAATGAAGCGTGTGCCGGAGTCTGCCAAAAAGTATTATGAATATATTAAACTCGTCAATCAGGGAGAGAAGGCAAAATACGCATATCAGCGACTGGTTGAATGGGGGTATGCTAAATAACCCGTATTAATTTTATGGCCAATTATTCAAGACATAAAAATTTATTCAGCCCAGACGGCCGGATAGACTACAGATGCCTTTCCTGTGGAACAACCGAAAATATCGGCAAGCGAAAGTATTGCTCCATTGGCTGCCGCCAGGCATTGCGTCGTACGCTGGATATGAGAACCGGTTTGCTCAAAGCATTAAATACACGCTATGCATCGTTTTATTTTACGGACATGCTCATTGTTATGGATGTGCTTCCATATGACACCAAAGAAATTTTCAGTTTCATCTACCGGCGTTCTTCAGGCAACAAACCTGCCGAAGATTACAGCAATATGTCAGATATGCTGGGGAATGAGTGGTGGGCTGAGAAAAAGAGAACAAATCGGCACTACCTTGCCACGCGCTATATACTTGAAAAAGCCATACGTCAAAAAACGTTAAACTCCCCGGTTATACCGATGGAGATTAAGATCCCTACCATAAACAAATCAACCTTGACTTGTTTAAAGCTTGGCAAATCCGCCTTGAAGTCTCCGGAACTGGAAAAAGTGATTAAAAGTGCCTACAGGGTAGAGGCAAAGAAGCACCATCCCGATCTTGGCGGGAATTCCGATGCATTCAGAAAGATTCACCAAGCATACCTGGATTTAATTCGATGGGCGGAAAATCCCTCCTATCAGACGCGCCGCGGGTTCCCGGATCGATGGTTTTATGACGGCGATCAAAACCGGTGGCTACAGCCGGCACCCCATCTAAAAAAGAACCAGGCCATCTTTCAAGCCGGTTTCAAATAGGCCCTGTCATTTAGGATATAAGTGGACTTTTGAGCCTAACATTTTGACCGATTCCGGTGTTAGGCTCAAAGTCCGGGACCTTCGACTTGAAAATGAACGGTTCGTATACGTGAAATATCCGGGTTAGAGCTGGTATCGCTTAGAAATAATACGTTCGACTTCGTCTTCCACCGGCATCGAGTCTCGATAGCCGGACAGATACTGATTTCTAAACCATCTGAACAGGGATACGGTCTCGTTTACCTCAACAAGCTGGGGAATTTCACCGCCTTCCTGGGCCTTGATGTGCCGGTTATACTGGCCCAGCATGCTGACCACATCGTAGAAGGTGGCCGCGTCTCTTTTAATTCCCTTTTTAAAGGATTTCCCCTTAGACGGATAGATCTTGTCCGGATCGGGATTGGCTGAAATGTCGAGTTTTTGGAACGGCCTTCTCACCTGAATCTGCCATTTTCTGGCTTCATTCATCATCCTCGAAATCAAGGGCCCGGCCCAGTCATGACTCTGATGCCCCTGTGAACAGTAAGAGAAAAATTCCACCACCGACGGCCCGCAGTAGGCGATGGCCTCCTTGAGTATTTTTATGGCATAGAACGGATTGTCGACGGTGAGTTTGGCGGAATAAACATGTGAAATGGCTGTGGCCTGACTCACGATTCTCCGGTGCAGCGTTGTCTTGCCGGCATATTTGGCCCCGATGGGTGAGGTAGACCGATCGCAACCGAAACGGGTGGCTCCGGATTTCTGGGCGCCGGTGTTCATATATCCCTCGTTGTTGTATATGACCCAGGTAATATCAAAGTTTTCGCCAAGGGCATAGTTGAAGGGACCGTTTCCGATATCGTAAATGGCACCGTCTCCTGCAAACACAATGATCTTGGGCAATACGTCGCTGAAATTGTTATGGTAAGCCTGGTCCAGGCTGAATTTGGCGCCCAGCGCCGCCGCCGAGGCTGTACCGAATCCATAGTGCCCGGCCTGGTAAATACGGGTGTTAAACGGATTGACCAATTCGGACACTTCATTACAGCCTGTTGCATTGATGTTGTAGATGGTAAATCCTCGATCGATCATGTGATCGATGGCCTGCCGGTTGATATCCGAAAGCACCTTTATTCCCTGGTAGAAGGTTTCGATTCCCTTGGGGCTGTTTCGCAGGCTTTCCAGAGCAAAAAAAGTCAACAGGTTGATGGTTCCTTCACCACATCCGGGACACAGGGTATGCTTGCCGGGATATAGTTTGGAAAAGACAAAAAGGACCTGGTGATTGACTGCCATACGATCGACATAACGGGCCGCATCGTAAGTATTGTCAAGATCCTCATATTTCAGGGGTAGAAAATCATTCTCTTTGACTTTCGTCTTTTCGATCATGGAGAAGGCGTCTACGGGACAGACCTGGGCACAGATACCGCATCCTTTGCAAGAAGTGGATTTAACATTAATGTTCATGGCACACTGTTCCCAGGGAATGCCCTTAGGCGGCTTTTTGAAAACTTTAAAGTAAGGAATTGCACCTTCCGGAATCGGCTTGTCCGTGATGGTCGAATAGAGCGCCGAATCCGGACACAACGCCGCACACATGCCGCAGGCGATACATTTTTTCGAATCCCACACCGGAATCTGTGTCCCGATAAAGCTCACATCTTTGAATCTGCTGGTGGCTGCGGGAACCACGGGCAAAAAATTATTCCAGGGGACTTTTTTCCCTTCCAGAATCGGATCTACCATATCCTTTTTGAATTTTTTCTGATAACCTTCTATCAGGTTAACCGGTTTGATGGTTCCGAGCTCATCTTTTTTGGAAAGCTTGACGAAAAGCCCCGCAGTCCCGAACCCTTTTCCGAAATCTTCGGGTAAAATTTCTGCCGCCGGGCGATGGACCTCCGAGGCCCCGGATAATGTTGCAATCCCTTGATCCGGACCTGGAGACACCAAACGGGCGCCTTCTTTTAAAAGTGCGGTATTCGAGTCAACAATTTCTCGGCCCTTTTTTGTTCCGAGTTTTTGTTCGAGGATATTTCGAAATTTCTTTTCAAATACTTCGGGTGACAGTATCCCCATTTCGCCGTTGATAAGACCCAGTATCATTGCACCGGGCAGATTCCGTTTCAGGTGTGTCAGAGCTGCCTGGGTTGCGTTCAAAGAAATTACCCGGATGTTTTTTTCGGCGACAAGCTCGCGCATTTCTGCCGGAAACGCGTCGATGATTTCATCTGCGGTTTTTGAACTGTTTACCACCAGAAGACCATTTTTGTTCAGTTTGCCCACAAAATCTCTTAAAATTTCCCCGGAAAGAAACTTCTCGTTGAAAAATGCAAGGACATCGTGTTCGGTCAGTTCGGATGAATTGCGAATCGGATCTGAACTGATCCGAAGATTCATAAAAATGGGTGCGCCTTTTCTGGCTGCACCGTATCGTGCCCCTGACTGAATAAATTTCCGGCCGTTATTGCCGCCTTCAGCGTAAATTACCGCAGCGGTCTCTAAGGCCGTTTTGACGCCTTCTGCACCGATACCGATAAAGGTCATGCCCACCTCACGATTCTTATGGCCGGGAAGCGGCTTGGGTGCCAGCGTGTAAGGGCCTTCGATTCCGGAAAAAAAGTCCCGGAGAAAATGTTCCCGTGTCTTTTTTTCATAGCATGCCGCCATATTTTCCAGGACCGATGCTGCATCGTATTTATTGAAATCCTTGCTGCCCAGGCCGTAAACTCCGTGCAAAAGGGTGGGCATGTCGGTACGGCCATAAATCCTGTGTTCCGCACTGCCTTCTCGACCGGCACGGAGAGAAATCTGAAGCGCAGCCTGAATGTCACCCAGAAGAAGCTGGTTGTGGGCCATGCCGCTGCGTTCCATAACCGTGATTACCTTGGCGTTGCGAACGCCGTATGCCAGTTCCTGGTAACAGGGCGGGTTGAAGAGCACCGGCCGCATCACGCCGACTTTAAAGCCTTTTGCATCCCGGTAGTAATCGACGACATCTTTGAGAACACCGGCTGCGGATCCAAGTATCACGACAACCATTTCAGCATCTTCGGTGCGATAGCATTCCACCGCCTTCAAGTTGGTGTCCATGATCTTGTTCATTACGTTCATGGCGGCGATGATGCCCCTTTTGACGAATCTGTAAGCAAGATCCTGGGCGACCTGGCTTTCCATGGTGAGTTCCACGTCGGTAAATGTGCCGGTGAGTGTTCTGTTGCGAAAGTCGGGCTGATAGAATCTGTTGGGAGGTCCGACAAAATACTTTAAAAAATCATCTGAAAGGAGCCTGACATTTTCCAGGGCGTGGGATTTGATAAATCCGTCGCCGATTACCATGCACGGCAGCATGACCTGTCGAAGCTCCGCAGTTTTAAAGGCCACGGGCAAAAGATCATGAAGTTCCTGGTTGTCACCGGAAACCAGCTGAACCCACCCTGTATTGCGAACCCCGTAAAAATCGGTATGGCCGCAGTGAATGCTTAATGACCCTTTGTTCACTTCTCTGGCCATAATTGTCATTACCACCGGAAGACGTTTGCCTGCCACCGAGAAAAGATTTTTGGTCTTTAGTACCAGCCCCTGGGAAGACGAGTTGTCCACGTAGCGCCCGCCTTGGCATGCCATGGCTTCGACTGCTGCAATAGCCGAAAGTTCATCGCTGGGTTGAAAATACATCAGTTCGGTTCCAAAGAGATTTTTTTGACCCTGTGAGGCGGCTTTTGCGAAATCTTCGGCAATGGGGGTAGAAGGTGTAATAGGGTAGCCGCACAGCCCGTCAACGACGCGAGTAAGCACCGAGAGCGCTGCATGATTTCCGTCCAATATGGCATCTTTACGCGCCTTTATGGCCATTAACTGCGCTGCAGGGATTACGGAAAGATCAAACTCAAAAAGCTTCTTGGCATTGAAACGTTCCCATTCCGCTTTCCAGTCGATTTGAATCGTCTTGTTTTTCTCTCTGGCCTGGTAGAAAGGAAGCTGATTCAACAGGGTGTCAATGTTAATATTTTGTTTCATGGATCAAATCTCCTTATAAAAAATCAAACAACAATACATCAAGGTAATTAAAACGGGTTAATTGTTTCCGTTACTGGAAGATACGACCTCGAAGGAAGGGGTGGATTCCATTCAGGCCAAACATCAAAAAAGGGCCTTCCTTGTGGGAAAGACTTCAAGAATTAGCTCGGGTGAAACTAATTGAATTTTAAAAATACTGTAAAGTTAAAAATATGTCAAGGAGTAATACGGAAATGCAGTTCTATGTTAAGTAAAATCAAAGGTTAAGCCGTTTTTATTTTGTCGGGGTGTTCCATGAGCAATCTTTTTATCAAACAGTAAAAGTGAAAATGACTGTTTAACTCGTGTCTGCCTGAGGCGTAGAAAACAATAGACAAGGAAAATAATATTGAAAGTCGATCTGTTATTCTATAAAAGTAAACTCAAGGTTTTTACCCTTTTATTCAAATGAATTTTGTTGAAATCGGTTCATCGCCATATATTTTCCTAAAAGGCGATATGAACCTTGACGTCGCAGCGTGACCCAATATTATAACTTTAACTATGAATCTTGATGTCAAAATTCCCCATCTGCTGAAAGAAAATACAACACGGAAATACACGGCATTTCTTTCTGCGGCGGAAAGAGCAAATATTTTTCTGCCCGATGATTCCGAGTTCGTTGAAACTTTAAAAAGGGTGTTCTCCTTTAGTGATTTTGTGTTCAAAAGTTGCATGCGCAACCCAGCGCTTTTAAAAAAATTGCACGAAAGCGGCGATCTTCAAATAAAATTTGAATCCGGGAAATATCGTAAAAAACTGGTGTCCTGTCTGACGGATATCAAAGACGATGTGCAGTTGTTAAAGCGACTTCGCCGTTTTAGACGGCAGGAAATGGTCCGGATCGCCTGGCGAGACCTGGCGCGCCGGGCGAGTCTTTCAGAAACCATGTCCGATCTTTCCGCTCTGGCGGATGCCTGTATTGATCAGGCTGTGAATTTTCTCTATCAATGGCACTGTTTAAGATACGGCATCCCAACGGCAGGTGACGGATCGCATCAACATCTTGTCGTCTTGGGAATGGGCAAACTTGGCGGTATGGAATTGAATTTTTCTTCGGATGTGGACTTGATTTTCGCTTTTCCTGAGTCTGGAATAACGCAAGGCGGTTCAACGACGATAAGTAATGAAGAATTTTTTGCTCTCCTCTGCCGCCAGCTGATCAAAGTAATCGGTGCTGCCACTTCAGAAGGGATTGTGTTTCGCGTGGACATGGGCCTTCGGCCTTATGGCGAAAGCGGGCCTTTGGCAATGAGTTTCGATGCAATGGAGGCGTACTACCAGCAACAGGGACGGGAGTGGGAGCGATATGCATGGATAAAAGCCCGGGTTGTCGCGGGAGACAAACCGGCCGGGGAAAGACTTATAAAACGTCTTAAGCCTTTTATATATCGAAAATATCTTGACTTCGGCGCATTTGAATCCCTGCGGAAAATGAAACAAAAGATTTCCCTTGAAATCAAGCGTAAAGGAATGAAAGACAACATCAAACTCGGTTCCGGGGGAATACGTGAGGTTGAGTTTTTTGGACAGGTGTTCCAGCTTATCCGGGGCGGAGTCACGCCTGCACTTCAGGAGCGGAGCATACAAAAAATATTACACGTTCTTGCCCATGAAAATTACATTCCCGAAAACGTCTGCGATGAACTCACGCGGGCATATGTATTTTTACGAAATGCAGAACATCGCCTGCAGGAATTTTCAGATCAACAGACCCATGTTATCCCGTCAGATCCGGTTGCAAAAGCAGGTCTGGCAGCGTCCATGGGATTTGACAGTCCGATATCGTTTATCCATTGTCTTGAAAAACACCGGGAAGTTGTTCACCGGCATTTCAACAGATTGCTGGAAGCCAAGGATTCGGAGCCTGCCGATGATCCGGATAAAAAGATTGAGGCAGGTTTGGGAGCGATTTGGGAGAATCTCCTTGAGGATAAACTCAACCGGGAGATACTCTATACAGCCGGATACGAGAATGCAGATGAAGTCAAGCGTCTATTGGATCACCTTCGAAGTCACCCGGCAACCCGATCGCTCAGCAATGACGGTCGCTGTCTTCTTGACAGGCTGATGCCCCTGATGCTCAGAGAAATCGGTCGCTCTGATCAACCGGTTGTTGTGTTGAACCGGATTGTCGATCTGCTTAAAACCATTGAACAGCGCACCAACTACCTGGCGCTGCTGATTGAAAATCCGACAGCCGTCGTTCATACGGTGAAACTGGTCAGTGCCAGCCCCTGGATCGTTTCGTTTCTATCTCGCCATCCCGTGCTTTTGGACGAACTTCTTGATCCGCGAACACTGTATCGTCCTCCGGAAAAACCGCAACTCATAAAGGAAATCCGCAAGCGGCTTGACTTGGCATCTGATGAAGATCTCGAACATCAGATAGAGGAATTGTGCATTTTTAAACAGGTAAATATATTACGGGTGGCCGCAGCAGATGTCACCGGCGCCATGACATTGATGCGGACCAGTGACCATCTGACCGAAATCGCCGAGACGGTTTTAACAGAGGTTGTTGAACTGTCATGGCATCACCTGACTGAAAAGCATGGGACACCGACCTGTCGATTGGACAACACGGACATCGGCAGGGGATTTTCCGTCATTGCCTATGGGAAATTGGGCGGATTTGAACTCGGTTATGGATCCGATCTGGATATGGTTTTTCTCCATGCAGGAACCGAGGGTCAGACCCAAGGAGGTAAACGCCCTATTGATAATCGACAGTTTTTTGCCCGTTTGGGCCAAAGGGTCATCCATATTTTAACTGCGCACACCTCCGCCGGGAAGCTGTACGAACCGGATATGCGCTTGCGACCCAGCGGCAGTTCGGGCCTTCTGGTCAGCCATATAGAAGGGTTTAGAGATTATCAGACAATCAACGCCTGGACATGGGAACATCAGGCCCTGATCAAGGCAAGACCGATTACCGGGGATATTTACATAACGGAACGCTTCGAACAGATTCGGCGTGATGTCCTTTCGCGGCTGAGGATCAAGGCCCAACTGCGACAAGAAGTCATCGATATGCGGGAACGGATGCGTAAAGCGCACTCAAACATGGACCCGGACATTTTCGATCTCAAGCAGGATACGGGAGGAATCGTTGATATCGAATTTCTGGTGCAGTATCTGGTCCTTTTAAAGTCTTTCGAATACAAAGAATTATTAAAATGGACCGACATTGTAAGACTTCTTGAAACATTGAAAGACACAGGTGTTGTTAAAGAAGATGTCGCCCATATCTTAAAAACTGCATATCTGGCCTACCGAACAGCAGTACACCAGCTCGATCTTCAGGAAAAGCCCGCCAAAGTCTCTGAAAAGAAATTTCATCGTCTGCGAGAAGATGTCGAACAAATCTGGAAAAATATCATGGAAACGGAATAAGAATTACATTTTTGTGGTTAATTGGACTCAAATTTTACAAAATTGTAACCATTCGCGTTTTTTCCGGGCTGAATTCTATAAATAAATATCAGTATTTATAATCACTTACAGATATTTGGCTTTGTGGCACGGCTGTTGCTAATATAAACGTTGTCACAACCAGGATTAAACTGAACACCCCGTAAAACCTGTTTCTGATGAAATGACACCTTTAAATGTAAAAAAATTAGAGAAGCATGTACCGGCTGCAGAACAGCTGCGGGAAAAGAGCGCCCATCTGATTTCCGATTTTTTGAAAAGAAAATCGTCGGATTTTATAAAACGGCATGCACAAATTCTCGACGATTATTTTTTTGAATGTTTCGAAAACTCAATGATCGGCCCCAAAATGGGGATGGAAAAAAATCCATATGCCATAATTGCGCTGGGAGGGTACGGTCGGAAGGAGCACTTTATCCATTCGGATGTGGATCTTCTTTTTCTTTTTGAAAAATACGTGCCGGATGAGGCGTCTGATCTTATCCGTGAAATGGTCTACCCCTTGTGGGACATCGGTCTTGAAGTCGGTTACGCCACACGATCTTTAAAAGAGAGCGTCAAACTGGCTGGAAAAGATATCGAGGTGCTGACCGCTATTCTGGATGCCCGCTTGATATGCGGCATGTCTTATTTGTATTCAGCATTAATGGAGCAGCTCCGCAACAAGATAGCCCGAAAACATTCACAAAAAATCATCAAACAACTGGTTGAAAACAGCCGCCTCCGGCATGAAGTGTTCGGGGATTCTTCCTTTCTGCTTGAACCCAATCTCAAGGAAGGGCAGGGCGGATTGAGAGATTATCACACGATGCTCTGGATCACCAAATTGAAATCGAATCTCAGGCAGTTCAGAGATTTTGAATATTATGGTTTCTTGTCTCATGATGAATTTCAATCCTTAAAAAAAGCGCTTCATTTCATCGGCAATGTCAGAAATTGTCTGCATCATCTGTCCGACAGAAAATGTGACCAACTGTATTTCGAATATCAGATCAAGATGTCCCATGCCCTTGAATTTGTGACAGCGAACGGGCAGCAGCCGGTGGAAATATTCCTGAGCAAACTCCATGGCCAAATGGAATTTTTGAAACAACAGCATTTGATGCTCCTGTATGAACTGGGAGTGTCAAAAAAACTTAAATACAGGAGCAAAGCCGTGAGACCCAGTAGTGTAACCGGTCTTGAAATCACGGAAAATGGAACGCTTAACTTTGTTTCATCTGAGAATATTCTGCACGATTCGAGTCTTTTGATGAAGATATTTGAAGAAAGTGCCGCCCTGAACATCCCTTTAAGCGCCGAAGCCAAAAGACTGATCAGGGAGTTTTCCTTTCTTGTTGACGAGGAATTTTCTTCTTCGGTGGAACATCTTGAATCATTTGAACGGATTTTAGTTAAACCGGTATCGACATTTAATGTGCTTGACCAAATGTTGAATACCGGATTTTTGATCCGATTTATTCCTGAATTTAAAGAAGTTACCAATAGAATCCAGTATGATGAATACCACCTTTATCCGGTGGACCGCCATCTGCTGAGAACGGTTCAGCATATAAAGATTTTCGGCACATCCGAAGGCAAGTCAAGATACCCGTTATGCAGCGACCTTTATAAAGGGCTTAAAAAACGGAGCCTATTGCTGTGGGCCGCGTTGTTGCACGATATCGGAAAGGGAAGAACCGGAGTGAGTCATTCCATGAGCGGTGCCGAGATTGCAGGGTCGATACTGCTTAAGAAAGGCTATCCGGCCGAAGATATTGAAACGGTATCTTTTTTGATCAGAGAGCATCTCTTGTTGATCAAAACCGCCACCAGAAGAGATCTCAATGATGAAGAAACGGCCATCTCGTGTGCCAGAAAGATAAAAGATATCGATCGGTTAAAAATGCTTTTCCTGTTGACGGTCGCCGATTCCATGGCTACCGGCCCGAAGGCCTGGAGCGACTGGACCGCTACGCTGCTTCGAGATCTTTTCTTCAAAATTTCAAATGTCCTGGGAAAGGGGGAACTTGCATCCAGAGAAGCCTTAGAAACTATTGACAAGAAGAAAGCCGAAGTCCTTGGTTTCGCAATACAGCGCCATGCAAAAGACGATATGGAGACACTTTTCAACGTCATGTCGCCTCGCTACCTTCTTTATATGCCGTCCGCCGGTATTATGGAGCATATCGAACTGTACAAAAATATCGGAACGGCGGACTTTGTCTGGAAGGTTGCAAAAACACGGGATTCCAATACCCGGACGGTGACCATTTGCGCAAAGGATCGTCCCGGTCTTTTTTCAAAGATTGCCGGGACATTCACGCTGAACGGACTGGATATTCTCGATGCACAGATCTTTACGTGGCGGAATAATATTGCCCTTGATATTTTCCAAGTCAACCCGCCGCCGGATCAGATTTTTGAAGAGGAGAAGTGGCAAAAGGCCGAAAACCACCTCAAATCCGCGCTGTCCGGTGATCTGGATTTAAAGAATGCGTTAAAAGAAAAAATAGCGGTTTACCGGCCCGAAAAACAATTCATAAAAAGCAGGCCTCATCAGATCAACGTGGACAATGACAGCTCGAGCTTTTTTACCATTATTGAAGTATTCACTTATGATTTCCCGGGACTTCTGTACACGATCACTGATGCGCTTTTCAGTTGCGGACTCGATATTTGGGTGGCCAAGATTGCCACCAAGGTGGACCAGGTTGTGGATGTTTTCTATGTCAGGGATTTTGACGGACAAAAGGTCGATTTACCGGACCAGGAGAGTAAGATAAAAAAAGCGGTGGAAGAAGTTCTTCCGGGCTTCAACAGTTACTAAGGAAAGATATTCACCTGTCGGATAAAAATGGAATGATTCGCGTTTGGGTTGGTAAGTAATCGGGCCGGTCCGTCAAACGGCCTAACGAAATAAGGAGGAAACGATATGAAAAAAGTAGAGGCGATCATCAAGCCGTTCAAGCTGGATGATGTCAAAGAGGCTCTCAACGAAATCGGGATTCAGGGGATGACGATTTCCGAAGTCAAAGGATACGGCCGTCAGAAAGGACATAAGGAAATTTATCGGGGTGCTGAATATGTCGTGGATTTTATACCCAAGATAAAGATCGAAATCATCGTAAAATCCGAAAGGGTCAAACAGGTGATGGAAACCATCCAGAAGGCCGCTTATACCGGAAAAATCGGGGACGGCAAGATTTTTATCCTGCCCATGGACGAAGTGATTCGTGTGCGAACCGGAGAAAAGGGAGAAGATGCCATTTAACCTGTTGAAGTGCTCAACACGGACCGAAGCTTGAAGGAAGACTGATGAAAATAAAATCAACTATTTTGGTATTTACGGGAAATGTTTTTATCGTATTTCCAAAACTGGTTTTTGCAGCTGAAAGTGCAGCGACAGATACCGGGACCACTGCCTGGATGTTAACCGCAACAGCATTGGTTCTGCTAATGGTTCCGGGGTTGGCTATGTTTTATGGCGGTTTGGTCAGGACAAAAAATGTTTTGGGTACCATGATGCACAGTTTCGTTGCTATGGCAATTATCGGCGTTCTTTGGGCGGTTTGCGGATATTCTCTGACGTTCGGAAAGAATGTTTTGGGAGGAGTTGTCGGCTGGAACAACGACTATTTCTTTTTAAACGGAATAGACGATACCATTACCAACGGAATACCGGAGTATGTGCTGGCAATGTTTCAGGGAAAATTCGCAATCATCACTCCGGCACTGATTAGCGGCGCATTGGCGGAACGCGTCTATTTTCGGGGTTATATTCTGTTTATCGTTTTATGGTTTTTATTTGTTTACTGTCCGTTGTGTCACTGGGTTTGGGCTTCAGACGGATGGCTGTTTAATGCTGGTGCTTCAGGGGTTATTGACCTGGCCGGGGGTCTTGTGATCCACGTTTCAGCGGGATTTAGTGCTCTAATTGTGGCGCTGATGCTCGGGCCCCGGTACGGTTATCCAAAAACGGCGATGAATCCGAACAACCTTGTGATGACACTCATGGGTGCCGGTCTTTTATGGGTGGGCTGGTTCGGTTTCAATGCCGGTTCCACGGTGCAAAGCGGACTGGATACCGCCCGCGCCTTAACCATGACGCAAGTGTCTGCCGCCAGCGGCGCATTGACATGGATTATCATAGAAGCCATCGTCTTTCGTAAAGCAACCTCATTGGGATTTGTATCCGGCATTTTGGCAGGACTTGTAGCCATAACCCCGGCAGCGGGCGTCGTCAAGCCTTACGGCGCTATCATACTCGGTGCCATGTCTTCAATAGCCTGTTACTTTGCGCTGAATGCCAAAATGAAGTTAGGCTATGATGACAGTCTTGACTGTTTTGGGATACACGGCATTGGAAGCGGATTGGGTGTTGTGATGCTGAGTTTTTTTATCCGAAACAGCTGGATTCAAAGTGCGTCTGAATCCGCCAACGCCCCTTGGTCTTATTTCAACCAGTTAACCATTCAGTTGCTGGGATTGGGAGCAACGATTGGTCTGGCGGTCGCCGGTACTTTTATCATTGTTTTTGTTGTTGAAAAAACCATAGGTTTTCGTATCGATGAGCAAAAGGAAATCGAAGGGATTGACCAGTCTTTGCATGGAGAGCATGGCTACGGGCTTGTCTATCCGGATACTCGGGGATAGTGATAAAATTCAGGTAAAAAATCGATTTTTTTATAACCATTAAATACCATACCACGAATATTTTAAAGGAGGATTTTTTATGACACCAAAAGAAGTATTGAAATTTACAAAAGAGAATAAGGCCAAAGTGGTTGATCTTCGTTTTCTGGATTTTCCGGGACTGTGGCAGCATTTTACGGTACCCGTCAGCGAACTGGAAGAATCGAGCTTCGAGGACGGCTTCGGATTTGACGGCTCCAGCATCCGGGGATGGCAGCCCATTCACGCCAGCGACATGCTGGTGGTGCCGGATGCCGCTACCGCCAAAATGAGCCCTTTCTTTGAAGTCCCGACCTTGGTTTTAATCGGCAACATTGTGGATCCCATCACCCGTGAGTCCTATACTCGGGACCCGCGAAATATCGCCAGGAAAGCAGAAGCATATCTCAAGAGCACCGGAATCGGCGATGTGGCGTATTTCGGACCGGAAGCCGAATTTTTCATCTTTGACGATATCCGGTTTGCTTCCGAAAACAACCACGCATTTTATGCCATCGATTCCATTGAAGGCATCTGGAACAGCGGCAGGGAAGAGTGTCCCAATCTGGGGTACAAGCCCAGGCACAAGCAAGGCTACTTTCCGGTTCCGCCCATGGACAAGTTTCAGGATATTCGTACCGAGATGCTTCTCACCTTAGAGCAACTGGGGATAGCGGTCGAGTGCCAGCATCATGAGGTGGCAACTGGCGGTCAGGCAGAGATCGACATGCGGTTTAAGCCTCTCGTTGAGATGGGCGATCAACTCATGTGGTTCAAATATGTCCTCAAAAATGTTGCACACAAGTACGGTCATACCGTGACATTTATGCCGAAGCCCCTGTATAACGACAATGGGACCGGAATGCATACCCATTGCAGCATCTGGAAAGGAGACCAGCCGCTCTTTGCCGGCGACAAATATGCCGGCGTTTCCCAGGACGCCCTGTATGCCATCGGCGGGATTCTTAAACACTGCCGTGCGCTGTGCGCCTTTACCAACCCGACCACCAACTCTTACAAACGTCTGGTTCCGGGGTTTGAAGCGCCGGTGAACCTGGCATATTCCAGCCGCAACCGGAGTGCTGCCATTCGGATTCCCATGTACTCGCCTTCTCCAAAAGCCAAACGCATCGAGTTCCGGACTCCGGACCCTTCCTGCAACGGATATATGGCGTTTTCCGCTATACTGATGGCCATGATCGACGGCATCGAAAACAAGATCGACCCCGGAGATCCTCTTGACAAGGATATTTACGGCCTTCCTCCGGAGGAGCTTGCGGAGATTCCTTCCGCACCGGGATCTTTGGAAGAGGCCCTTTCAGCACTCAAGGAAGATAACGAGTTCATGTTGAAAGGGGATGTCTTTACCCGGGATGTTATTGACATGTGGATTGAATACAAGACGGACCATGAGGTCAATGCCGTGAAGCTTCGTCCGCATCCCCATGAGTTTTTCCTGTATTTCGATATATAGCAACCACCTCCCTAACCCCGGCGGCCCGCTGATACATCGGCGGGCCGCTGTCTTTTTGACCCAAATTGATCAATTTAGGTGAAACCAATAATTCAATAGAGATTTCCAAATTTTCCCTAACTCGTGTCCATACCCCAAGTCCCGGGCTACCAGTATGGCAATTTTTGCCTGTCCTATCTAACACAAAGCTCAGCGGCGCGGCTTTAGACGCGTTCGACTGAAAGCGTTATGTTGGCTCAGCCGTATTTAATAAGTTGAATTTAGCCGTTGACAACTGTCACGTGACAGCTTACAATATGTATATGATAAAAACATTTGCCGATAAAGAAACGCAACAGCTTTTCGTAACAGGCGAATCTAAACGTTTACCCTCCGACTTGGTCAAAAGGGCTATACGGAGGTTGGAATATATCCACTATGCAACAAACTTGAATGACTTAAGGGTGCCTCCGAGCAACCGATTACACGCCCTAAAAGGAAATAGAAAAGGGCAACATTCAATATCGATTAACGAACAATGGCGAATTTGTTTCCGTTTCATTGAAGGCGATGCCTACAATGTTGAAATAACTGACTACCATTGAGGAATAAGACAATGACTATACCAAACACAACAAAAAGGGCATTTTCCCCAACTCATCCTGGCGAAATGCTTAGAGAAGATTTCATGCCGGATTTCGATCTGAACGCAACGTCAATGGCTACGGCCCTGGGTGTATCACGTCAGACGATCAATGAGCTTTTAAGAGAACGACGTGCCATAACACCTGTCATGGCATTGAGATTATCTCGTCTTTTCGGAAATTCTCCAGAATTCTGGATGAATGCGCAACATGCTTGGGATTTGTGGGATTCCGAGCGGCGTTTCCGTAAAGAGCTCTCCCAAATTCAGCCTCTAAATGCTGCATAATCCGCGGATTGTTCCTAACCCTCCTTTTTCCATGCCATATTGATGTTAGGCAATTAATTACTCGATCCGCGAAGCAGGAATAGTACAAGTCCGGGAACAAATAGGCCCCTTAAATGTATTATATCATTAGAGACCTTCTGGGATTTTTGAGTGCATCATTTCCTTTCGGTCCAACTTACGCCCATCCACTAAAAAAGTTCCATCGCCAACTGCGTGAACTGTTCGCTTCTCCTTTCGTGAATTATCAAAGTACGCAGCAATGCCTTCGAGGACGACGATATTGTGCTTCTTGATGATGTCGACAACTTTGCACTCGATATTCGCCATGCATTCTTTTATCAAGGGCGCTTTGACATGCTTTCCTTTCACGGGGGTCAGCATGAACTTTTCAAATTTGTCTGTATCAGCGCCGGAACATGTTCCCACTCCAACGACCTTATCAAGCATGTCAACAGTGGGAATTGCAATAACACACTCCTTCGTTTTACGAAGAGCAGCAAAGGAATAGTTCCAAGACCCAGTGGTCATGGCAAATATCGGTGTAAAATCCACCACCATTGTCCACGAGATCGTCATTATATTGTTCTTCTTTCCGTCATGTGTCGTAACAAGAACAACTGGACCAGATTCGATCAACGTAAAGACTTTACTGATCTGCATTTTTCTCATGTGCGCACACGCTCCTATCATTGTTTGCCTAACGCTTGAATTCAGCGGCAGCAGTTTAACTGCTATGAATTTGATTTTTGTAAAAACTTTATTGAAACTAAAGCACGCGAAGGACACATGGGTCGCATCTCAAATATTAAGTATTTTCCTTCTGATTCGATCCTCCCGCCCCTTAAGCTTTCGATCCGTCTCGAGTTTTTTCGCGATCCGGTCATGCCGGCCGCGATTCCAGCTCCGGAAATATCGACCGCCGGCCCAAGGCGACGCTGGTTTCTCCCGTCAATTCCCTGCAAAGATAAATCGCCACATCCCGGTCTAAATTCCTCTTTTTCCTTTCCGTAGGATGTTTTCCATCCCGTAACCGAATTCGTTGGAAACCGCTTGAATAAGGTCATCGGGCGTTGGCCGGGGTTTCAGGATTTTCAGTTGGGGGATCTCCTTGCTGTTCGATTCCTTGCTTAAAAATGTCTTCTTCACCCAGTTTGCGAAATAGTCTCTGCAATGTTCAACCATCCTTGCCCGCACCGGATTCAGATGGATATATCGGGACAGGTGCTCTAAATATTCATCCGCGTCCACCAGCACGGCTTTGATATGTTCATTCCCGTGTTTTCGCGATTCATCACGTGATAGAAGGCACCCGGAAATTCTATTCTTAACGGCCGCGCCATTCAAAAACGCCTTTTTGTTTCGCCAAGAAGCATCTTCTTTTGTTTTTCGCACGCTATCTTAACGGCATGCCTTGTCAATACTTAATTATTTAGATGCGACCCTCTCGTCACATTCAGGAAGCGTTGGCAGCAGAGGAGCGCTTTTATTGGCTCTTTTTTTCCTTTGTTCAAATAGTTCGTCTATTGTTGGAGAGGTAACAACATCGAATGGAATCCCTTGCCCTTTTAGCGCTTCAAGCGTTTCAGGATTGATAATTATCCGGTCCGAGCTTTTAGCAAGTTCCTCCATTATTTTCTCAATATCATTTCTCATGATTCCAGAAGGCCTTTCGCCTTATCAAAATCATCAATGTCCACAAGGATGTCAATGTCCCTGGTGAATCGAGGCTCGGAGTAAAAAGCCATTGCGACCCCTCCAACAAGGGCATACCTCACTTTTTGTTTCTCCAACTCCAATACAATTCGGTTGAATTCTTCGAATACATTCATGGTGTTTTCCTGTTGGTCAACGCTGAGGATCACTTGCGAGATACAGCGCTAAGCGAAGCGGCGTGCTATTTCTTGTCAAATGTATCCAACTGTTCGGCTTCCTTGAGCTTTTCAATATCGATTTTATCTTGCGGTCTACCGCTTGCTTCTTTTGATCGGATAAGGTCAGATCGTGAGATGAATAGAATCTTAAGATCACCCAGTTGAACCACTTCACGATTGTTCCAAGCTTCATCGAACTCGATTCCTGGGATTGACATCATAATATCGACTCTCAATGGGGGCTTTCCCATCTGATAGAAATACCCTTTATGTGCGAAGTCATCTGAAGTAAGATTTTCCAGCGGTGCACCAAATTCTTTTAAGGCTGAATACACACCTTCTGCATTACCTTTATCAGTCGCTATAAATACCTCAAGGTCCTTCGTGAAACGTGGCTCACTATATTTCATAACAGCATAGCCGCCCACTATGAGATAGCGAATTTTATACTTTTCGAAAATATTCAATAGTTCTCTGAAGTCTGGACTCGTAAGCATTTTTTCCTCGAATTAAAAAATAGTCATTTAGCATTTCCGCCACTGCCTCGAAAATGGCAAGATCTCCTTGCGATTGCCAGAAGCGAATATCGAACAAACGCTTATCATCTGTTATACGTTGATAATTTTCTTCTATTTTATTCATTTCGTATCCTATAACGCCCTGCCTGAGCAGCGGCCCGAAACATGACAAGTTTCTGAGGCATCTACGAAAAGCTCCAATATTCACGCCGTCTGCTCCAGACGGATGTTGGGCAGTGTTAAAATGCAAATAAACGTTGTAGGGTGGAAATAACTTTTAATTGTGTATCCGGGTCAATTGTACCGATCTTTTTTAGAAGCCGTGTTTTATCGATAGTTCGTATCTGGTCTAAGACAATTTGTCCTTTTTTCTTTTTGAATGTGCAGGAGACTCGGGTGGGGTAATCTTTCCCGGCTGTGGTCATCGGGGCAACGATTACTGTTCGGATATGTGTGTTCATCTCATCAGGTGAAATAACCAGACACGGTCTGGTTTTTTGGATTTCTGAACCAACCGTAGGGTCGAGATTTGTCAAATATAAATCAAATCGTTTGGCTACCACTGCCATTCATCCTCATCCCAAGAATGTGAAATATTATCAGCCTCATCCATAATTATATCATCACCCCTGTCAGCCATAGCCTTAAAAGCGTCATCCCAACCAGATCTTGGATTTGATACAGGTCGGATAATTATCTGATTTTGTTCCACCTCTAACTCAACATCATCCATGATTCCCGTTTGTTCGAGGAGAGGTTTTGGAATCCGTATGCCTTGGGAATTCCCGATTTTTACTATTCGTGCCCTCATATATGACCTCCATTACAAGAAATGTTGATACATTGTAATTACATTTCCTTTGAAAGTCAATAACCAAATGTGTATTTTTGTTATTTTATGATGCGCCAACCAGTTAGTAGATAGTTTCTGCATAACTTGCAGAAATTAAAAGCTTGGCAAATAATTTTGAAATATTTTATATTTTTCTAACTGCATAACTCCAGATATGAATGTTATACAGAAAAGGATATAATCCCATAAAACCTATCCCCGCTGAAACCAAGATCCTTTATGACGCGGCGCACGGTAATTTAATCTCGGAAATTAAATTACGGCACTATTCCTCCAGGACACTGGAGGCTTACAGAGGATGGATCAGACAATTGCAGGGCTTTACCAGGAGTAAAGACCCTCAATTGTTATCCTCAAAGGATGTAAAAGAATTTTTGACCTATCTGGCTGTCAAACTTGATTTTTCCAAAACTACATAGAAATTTGATTGTTCTCGACTAATGGCACACCTTTTGCTCTAATCTCTTTATAAAAATCCTTTTAGGAGTGGTTATTGAAATTAGTGGATATGAATATCTTCGCCTACGGAACCTTAATGATACCTGGAGTCATGTATGCCGTTACAGCCCGTAAGTTTCGTTTTGAAAAGGCAATCCTGAGAGGCTATGCGCGTTTTACGGTCAAAGGAGAATCTTATCCGGGAATTATACCGGCAACGGATGCAGTCACTAAAGGCATCATCTACTTTTATGTGGATGAAGGGTCATTGGAACGACTGGACCAATTTGAAGGTGGCCTGTACCAGCGAACTCCGGTAACAGTGGAAACAGAAAAAAGAAAGATACGAGATGCCGAAACCTATGTCATCAAGCCTGAATACAGAGGCTGTCTTTCTTCAAAAAAATGGAATGTAACTGAATTTTCCCAAAAGCATCTTAAGACATTTTTAGAAACTTATCAGGGTCTTCGATGAACTGCACCGCAAGCGAACTCCCGGTCCCGCAAAACTAAGTGCTCTAATTCATAAATAAGATGACGTATTTTTATCTGGACATTAGCCCATATAAGCTGAAGGCTAAAAGTTTGAAGTTTGAAGTGATCTAAAGTGCCTAAAGTTATTGAGTCGCTTCGCTCCGGTGATTTTATATAATTGACAGAATTCCTTAACTTTAGCTCACTTCTAACTTCATCATAAATACGTAACCGTATTTACGAATACATGTACTAAGCCTCCCCTCGATATTTAAAATTACAATATTGTTATAATTATTGTTAAAACAACATAATTGTAATTAAAAAGATGTTAAATAACATTTATGAAATCTCAACAATGCCGACATCTTTTTGTTATCATAACAAAGTATCCTTAAAATTCAATAAGATATGTTTTTTTATCTCCCTTCTGGCAAACTTGGCATTCCCCTTGCTCTATACTCCGGTAAATCCCGGGATGGAAAAGCAATAAAATTCTGATCGAAAAGGAGCATGTTTAAATGAACAAAATTGAAGCCATTATCAAACCGTTTAAGCTCGATGACGTTAAAAATGCACTGAACAAAATCGGTGTAAACGGCATGACCATCAACGAGGTCAAAGGGTTTGGGCGCCAGCGCGGTCATAAGGAAATTTATCGGGGCGCCGAATACCAGGTCGATTTTGTCCCCAAAATCAAAATCGATGTGGTGGTTGATTCATCCCTGGTGAACCAGGTGGTGGAAACCATATCGAGATCGGCAAATACCGGCAAGATCGGGGACGGAAAAATCTTTGTTCTTCCGGTGGCTGAAGCGGTCCGCATCAGAACCGGCGAAAGGGATGAAAGTGCGATTTAAGGTTCGGTATTCTCACGATGATGAAAATTTTTATTCAAAATATAAAAGGAGTAAAAGGGTCATGAAAAGATTTATTATTTCTGGTTTACTTGTCCTCATCAGTGTTGTCAGTGCATGGGCCGGGGACGAAGCACCCACGGTGCTGACCAACAAGGAGGCCATCGCACTGGTTCAAACCCATGCCGATTATGTCTGGACTCTGGTGGCAGCGGCACTGGTTTTTTTCATGCAGGCGGGATTCGCCATGGTGGAGGCCGGATTTACCCGGGCCAAAAACGCCATCAACATAATGATGAAAAACCTCATGGATTTTTCCATGGGCTCCCTGGCGTTCTTTGCCGTGGGATTCGGTCTGATGTTCGGTGTTTCCAAAACCGGCTGGTTCGGGACATCCGGGTTCTTTTTGAGTGATTTCAGCCCCGGCGGTGATCCCTGGGTACTGGCATTCTGGATGTTCCAGGTGGTCTTTGCCGCTACCGCCGCAACCATTGTATCCGGCGCTATGGCTGAAAGAACCAAATTTATCGGGTATTTGCTTTACAGTGTATTTATCAGTGCCCTGATCTACCCCGTGTTCGGAAGTTGGGCTTGGGGAAGCCTCTATAAGGGGAGTGGCTGGCTTGAAGGCCTTGGTTTCATTGATTTTGCAGGATCAACGGTGGTCCATTCGGTGGGCGGATGGGCGGCTCTGGCCGGTGCCGTTGTGTTGGGACCGCGTCTTGGCAAATACACCAAAGACGGTAAGGTCAAGCCGATTTTAGGGCACAATATGCCTCTGGCGGCTTTGGGGGTCTTCATTTTATGGCTGGGGTGGTTTGGTTTTAATCCTGGTTCCACCACTGCCGCCAACACGGATATTGCCATGATTTTTGTCAATACCAATCTGGCTGCGGCAGCCGGTGCGGTCCTGGCCATGTTCACATCGTGGATTAAATTCGGCAAACCCGAAGTGGGCATGAGCCTCAACGGCGGCCTGGCGGGTTTGGTAGCCATTACAAGCCCTTGTGCGACAGTGACACCCGCGAGTGCCATCATCATTGGTGCTGCGGCCGGTGTAATTGTCGTATTGTCGGTTCTCTTTTTCGAAAAAATTCGGGTGGACGATCCGGTCGGTGCCATATCGGTACACGGTGTCTGCGGTGCCTGGGGAACTCTGGCTGCCGGGATGTTTAACATCGGAGGCACTTCAGCAAAAATTATCGGGGTTCAGCTTTTGGGCATCGGCGCCTGCTTTCTATGGGTGTTCCCAACAGCGTTTTTATTGTTCAAGGCGATCGATATAACCGTAGGTCTCAGAGTATCGGCAGAAGAGGAACTTGAGGGTCTTGACTTTGTCGAACACGGCGGCAGTGCCTATCCGGATTTTGAAGTTTCACATGCCGGCGGCATGGGAGCCTTTGGGGGCAAAGGTTTCCCCAAAATGGAAACCGCTCCTGAAAAAATGCTTCGCAAGCCGGTGGAACAGACCTAGTTTAAATCCGGGTTAAGCGGTTCAAAGTTCAAGGTTCACGGTTCGGAACGCGCAGGCGCTTGCGCCGCATGTCGCCAACTTCCCAACTTAAAAAGTAATTTTGAGTTTTGAAAAAAAGAAAAATCTAAACAATTACAAGTGATGCAAAAATAAAACTGTTCGTTGAATTGAGGAGGAAAATGTATGAAGAATTGGATATTCAAACTATCGGCGGTAACGGTAATCGGATCTTTGGCCCTAATTTTCAGTTCGATGAACCTTTGGGCGGAAGAGGAAGCAAAACCGAGTGCTTCTGCCGATGTCGGCGTTTTCAGTAAATACGTATGGCGTGGATATGAACTCAGTAAAGACAGCATCGTTATTCAGCCTTCGGTAACGATTAGTTACAAAAATGTTAGCGTTAACCTCTGGGGCAATTTGGATACGGATGTTTACGGCGATACTCGCAATGAATCCCAGTTTAATGAAACGGACATGACGCTTTCGTATGATAAAAGTTTCGGGCTTGTCAATCTGGGTGTCGGATATATTTATTACGCATTGGATGCAATCGACGATTCCCAGGAGATTTATCTCAGCGTCGGCCTTGATACATTGCTGTCACCTGCGCTGACGGTGTATCGTGAAATCGCTCACCTGCCGTCATGGTATGTTTCCTTAGGCATTTCACATTCATTTGAATTGCCGAAGGAAATTACCCTGGATCTGGCAGGTTCCGTGGGGTACTACTATTCCGACGATGATGATTTTGTTGAAGTCGACGATACCTTAACCCCAACCACCAATAAATATCAAAACTTTCACAACGGACTGATTTCGGCCGGATTGACGATCCCCGTAGGGGAATATTTTACCTTAAATCCCCTGATCGCCTATTCATTCCCTTTGACAAACGAAGCCGATGATCTGATCAAAAGCGCCAGTTTCAGCGACAAATCAGATTTTGTTTTCGGAGGAGTGACCGCAAGTATCTCTTTTTAGCAGCTCAAAAATACAGGTCGTGTCCGCAGGTTACAACGACGTGATCAGCGGACGCTGCTTTCTTTAAACACCGATCGCCATGACACCATCGCCGACAGGTATAGTTAAGATGAAATTACTGAAAGGATCCTCTATGTTGATGTCGATGAATGGTCATTGGATCGGTTGTCGAGCCGATGTTGGGGACCGTAAGGAAAAATGTCAATATGTTCACCGGCATTGATACGGGACTGGATTCGGCGCCAGAAGTGCGGTTCGAACAAGTCACCATGGTGTTCAATAAAAGATTCTCTTAAAGATCCACTTAATCCCAAAAAACTCCGGAATTCTTCGGGAAAAATGTCATTGCTTCCAACACCAAACCAAACTTCGGAAGAAATTTCCTCTTCATGGGTTCTGGGTTGCGGCATGACTCTGAAATTGCAGCTGGACAATAGACAAAGTTCGTCATAATCATAAAAGACAACCCGCCCATGCCGGGTGACGCCAAAATTCTTGAGCAGCAGATCTCCGGGAAAAATGTTTGAAGCTGCCAGGTCTTTTATGGCATTTCCATAGTCCACGACCACCTCCTTTGTTCCGGCCTCGTCGGCTTTTTTAAGATAGATATTCAGCGGGATCACCCGACGCTCAATATACGCATGTTTGACGACAACTTGATCGTGACCGATCATTACATTTTGAGCGGCATTTCGCTGAAGGCGGTCTAACAATTCGTCTGAAAAACGATTTCGGCTGAATTTCAAATGCTCGAATTCCTGCGCATCCACCAGTCGGCCGGCTCGGTCATGTTTGAACACAAGGTCATATTTGGCCATCACCTCATCGCGGGTCGTACGCTTGGGATAGTTAAAGTGATCTTTGATCACCTTGAATACCACGTCGTAGTCGGACAGGGTGAATACCTCCATAACCAAGCCTCTCTCCCCTTCGGCAATGTCGAACTTTTTTGGGGAACGGCTGAGATGATGCAGCAAATCACAATACAACTCAGACTTGCCGTGTTTGTTGTAACCGATGGAAATATAAAGTTCGGCAATTCGCTTTCGAGGCATTATGGTTTTTAAAAAACGTATCAGCTCGGAAGGCCTTTTGGTGTTGATATGGAAATAAGAACGCGTAAAGCTGAATAAAATACTGACGTCGTTTTCATTGGAGAGCACGGCATCCACGACGATCCCCTTTGGTGTATTGAGTAACGCCAAAACCAGAGGAAAAAAATCCGGACCGTTGAAAATCCGACCGATAAGATAGGCGCCTTTCCCGCGATAAAAGACGGAAGTCAACATCTCTGCCCGATCGACACGCGCGGAATATCCGCTGCTTCGAATATGGCTGTCGATTTTTTCAGCTGCCAGCCGTGCATCGCGCTGAATATCTTCGTACGCAACCTGATGTTTATAATCGTTGAGAATGGTTTCTATCAATACAGGGGTTGAACGGTCTCCGATATAGGTGCCATAGGGGATTCGGCTGATTTGGAGGAGTTGGGGACGGGTACACGTATCCACAAATTCTATTTGCGAATCCACACCAACCGTAGCAAATATTCGCCGGGTAACTGAATTGAAAAAGGTTTCCGCCAGTTCCCAGGCTTCCAACGCATTGCTTAGGGCAAAATATTCGGCCTTGATGCTGGCCCAGATTTCATTATCGTCGATTCGGCTGTTCAAAGAACGTCTGACTTCATCGACAATCTGATCCACAACATTTTTATAGAGAACGAGCCTTTCATCCGAATCGGCTTTCATCCCATGCCAATCTTGATTCTCGAAGCGCTCTTTGGCCCGTCCGGTAATTGTTTCGAATTTGGTTTGGTATTCACCAAAAGCTTTTAGAATGGCCTTGGCACAAAGATCGACCGTTTGGATATGGTTCGATTTATCATCCATGATTGCATCGTACGGAGGGGTTATTATCCACTACTACGCTTTAAATTGTACGGCAGGCACATTGCTTAAGTTACCGTTGAAACTGTTCTTCTTCAGTGGAACCTTTCAGGGCGGCGGTTGCGGTCTTGCCGCCGGTAATCACCATTTGAACTTCGTCGTAGTAACCTGCCCCTACAAATGATTGGTGCTTCACCGCACTATATCCCAGTTGGCTTTCCATCCGAAATTCATGCTCCTGGAACCGTGAATAGGCGGCCATACCTTCCGCTTTATACCCGTGGGCCAGTTCAAACATGGCGGCATTTAAGGTATGAAAACCGGCCAGGGTGACAAATTGAAATTTATACCCCATGGTTCCCAGTTCCTCCTGAAATCTCCGGAGGGTGCCGTCATTCATATGAAGCTTCCAGTTAAACGAGGGTGAACAGTTGTAGGCCAGCAATTTATTCGGGAATTTCGCTTGAATTGCCTGGGCGAATTCCCGGGCTTCACCCAGATCCGGCGTCGAGGTTTCACACCATATTACATCCGCAAAAGGCGCATAGGACAGGGCTCTGGCAATGGCAAGTTCCAGACCGCCTTTTATCTCGAAATAACCCTCCACGGTTCTCTTTCCGGTCAAAAACGGCCGGTCGATGGGGTCTATGTCGCTTCGGGTCAAACGGGCGCCTTTGGCATCTGTTCTCGCCACCATCAGCGTGGATACTCCCAAAACGTCGGCGGCAAGCCGGACGGCCGCAAATTTGCGCAAAAATTCGGAGGAGGGTGCCAGAACTTTTCCTCCCATGTGACCGCACTTTTTCAATGAGGAAATTTGATCTTCCAGATGAACCGCCGCCGCACCGGCCTCAATGCAGGCTTTGGCCAATTCAAAGGCATTGAGCGGTCCGCCGAAACCGGCCTCGATATCTGCGACAATGGGGGCAAGCCAGTAGATATTGCCTCTGTTGTGCAAATGCTGAAGTTGGTCGGCTCGAATCAGCGCATTGTTTATTTTCCTGACCACCGCGGGGACGCTGTCGGCGGGATACAGACTTTGATCCGGATAGGTCTGTCCGGCAGTATTTGCGTCAGCCGCTACCTGCCAGCCGCTGAGATAAATGGCTTTCAGCCCTGCCAATACCTGC
This sequence comes from Desulfobacterales bacterium, assembly GCA_046484425.1. Classification (GTDB taxonomy): domain Bacteria; phylum Desulfobacterota; class Desulfobacteria; order Desulfobacterales; family UBA11574; genus UBA11574. The sequence goes on from JAWOIY010000080.1 coordinate 34,861, forward strand.
TGCACGGCCTGATTGCCCGTCATTGCGCCCAGTGCCTGAACATAAGGTTTCGAGCGCATCAGATGCCAGAGCTTTTCTGCGCCCAAACGGGCGAGGGTGTATTCGATCTGAACGGAGCTGCGAAGGTTTACCACCTGGTCGGCGGTATAGGGGCGTTCAATCCCTTCCCATCGCGGTTCTTTTTCCCATGATTCTGCAAGCATCTCGGTTTGTTGCTGTCTGTCCATAACTAATCCTCCGTGTACTCAGTCAAGATGTTCATATGCTGCCAGGGTCAAAAACTCCTTTAAATTATCGGGAATTGTCCCCACTTTTTCTTATGATATTAACCCTGCCCATGGTCATTTGAACGGGCACAATTGGACGTGAAATCTTCTTACCGGTAATGGCGATAATCAACCCTGTATTTTTTGGCCTTGTAAGCAAATTTTCTTATCGTTGTTTTCAGAATATCGGCTGCCAGGGTTGTGTTGCCCCGGGTGTTCTTAAGGGCGTCGATGATCATCTCCCGTTCAAGATTTTCTACGGCATCGTCAAGAGAAAGGGACGGCAACGTATCGGTTTCTGTCCCTGTTTGCAGG